>JBGPBW010000013.1:0-36786 GCA_041481385.1 Puia sp. | reverse complement strand
GTCAACGGTCAACGGTCATCCGTCATCGTTCTACAGCGAAACCGTTTTAACATTTTGCAAAACAGTTCCATTTTTAATTTCATCGGATGCTGCCCTGAGCAATAAATCGCCATCCTTCAAATTACCGTAGATTTCAATAAAACCATTGGCGTCCCTACCGGTTTTTACATCAACTCTTTGAGACTGGTTATTGACCACACGAATAACGAATACTGCTTCCGTTGAATTGACGACAGCCGATTTGGGCACGATAAAAGTACTGTCTGTTGCCGGCAGCGGAAGGTTTACTTCAGCCACCATACCCGGCAACAATTTTTTGTCGTTATTGAATACATCCATCTCAACCCGTTGCGAACGAAGCCGGCTATCGATGGATCCGGATAATCTTTTGATTGCTGCCTTGAATGAATGGCCGGGCATGGACCTTACCGTAAAACTCACTTCATCTTTGTGATTCAGGTATTCGGTGTATGCTTCAGGAACAGAAAGAACCAATCGAAGTCTTTTCTGTTCCTGCAGGTTGAATAAGGGCAGTTCGGATCCTTTTCCGGCAGGGCCCACATAAGCACCCGGGTTTACGTTTCTTGCTGTGATGATTCCGTTGAAGGGAGCCCGTATTTGCAGGTAACCCTGCGTTTCCGTAATTTCCTTATGTGCAGCTTCAGCAGACTGAAGTTGTGCGAGATCTGAATTCTTGCGGGCAGCTGCCTGTTCCAGGTCATTTGGTGATATCGTGCCTGGAGTCTTGCTGGTTTCCGTCAACCGGTCGTAATTGGCTTTACTCGCGAGGTAGATGGCTTCGCGGGATTTTATATTGGACTCCGCTCCTGCCAATTGTGAACCCAATTCGGGTGCTTCCATAGTAACCAGGAGTTCGCCTTCCTTCACTTCTGATCCTACATCTACATAGAGCTTTTTGACAAAGCTGTTTACCTTGGCGTAGAGGTCCACCTGCTGGTAAGGAATCAGCTCCCCCGGAATTTGCAAGGATGAAGACAGTCTTCCTTTTTTCAGCAAGAACACGTCGGTCACCGGAGTTTCTGCTGTTTCTGTTTTTTTATTCTGAGTTTTTTCTTCCGAGTGGCAACTGTATAACAAAACTAAAATCAACAGAGAAGAGAATAACCTGCTTTTAAATCTGGATAAAATAATTAAACGCTGATTCATTGCCATGTATTTGGACGATTAATGGGATTTCCCCGAAGGATTTAACTCAGGAATATAATGGGCACTTTCTTTGTCTTCCGGATCCAGTGACACAGATGCCGTGGATGCCTTACCCTGTACCCAGGAAAATACCAGCGGCAGTATGAACAGGGCGGCAAAAGTGGAAGCGATCAGTCCGCCTACAACAGCCCGGCCCAGGGGTGCGGCCTGATCGCCTCCATCACCAAAACCGGTTGCCATGGGCAACATACCAAATACCATGGCCACGCTGGTCATTAAGATCGGCCGCATACGCAAGGCTGCCGATTCCTTAGCACTGAGTAATGCATTTCCGGAATGACGACGCAAATGTTCCGCGTTAGTAATTAATAAAACGGAATTGGCAATCGAAACGCCCACCGACATAATAATACCCATATAAGATTGCAGATTGAGTGTGGACCCCGTGAGTAATAACATGATCAGTGATCCAAGAAGTACGGCGGGTACTGTCGACAATACCACCAATGAAACTTTGAATGATTGAAAATTTGCAGCCAGCATTAGAAAAATAACAGCAATTGCGGTGATTAATCCCAGTTGTAAACTATTTAAGGTATCTGTTAACACTTCACTCAATCCTTTTGTCTCAACAATCAGTCCCCTCGGCAATTCTCCCAGGGATTGAATCGCAGCCTTTACATCTTTTGTTGCTGTACCCAGGTCTTTGTTATTCAGGTTGGCAGTTACGGATAAAAATGGAAGTGCTCCCTGATTGTCGTTTTCCCCATAGCTTGTATCCATTTTGATGGCCGCCACATCACCAAGTACAGGACGGGATTCATTGCTGAGTACCGGGATCTCATTGATGTCGTTCGTACTGGTCATCTGATTCTCGGGTATCTCCACCTGGACCGCATAACTAATATTGCTCCTCGGGTCGATCCATATATTTTTTTCCGTATACCTTGATGAAGAAGTAGCAGCGACTAAAGAGCGGGAAATGTCTGAAAGGGTTACCCCCATTTGTGCCGCCCTTGTTCTGTCTATATCGATATCAATTGTTGGGTATTTCGTAGGCTGTGCGAGTTGCACATCCCTCAAATAGTCAATTTGATTTAGTTTTTCAATTATCTTATCTGCATACTGTTCATTAATTTTTTTGTCTTTGCCCGCTATCCGGACTTCAATGGGTGTAGGTGACCCCTGGCTGAGCACCTTGTCGGTCAGCTCAATCGGTTCAAAAGAAAGCCTCACATCAGGCATGCCAGCTTTCATCTTACGCCGAAATCTTTCTTTCAAATCATCCAGCTTCTCCTTGTATGTTTCTTTTAATGCCACCTGCAAAACGGCTTCCTGTGGCCCGCTCATAAACAGGTAAATGGGACTGGTGGAGAATTGTCCCGGATGTTGTCCGACAAATGCCGAGGTCACGGCGATATTGTCTTTCCCAACCAGATCTTCCAGTATATGCAGGGCTTTGATCGTTTTCTCTTCGGTTCTTTCCATCCTGGTACCATCCGGCGCTCGCAGCCGCACCTGAAACTGACCTCCATTCACTTTCGGCAATACGTCGCGTCCAATTTGCTTGAAAAGGAGGGAAAGTAATCCGCAGGTCAGCACTGTGTAAAGAATAACGGCAGCTTTTTGGTAGGGAAACAGGCGGTCCAGAAAACGCAGGAAGCGATTCCGGAATCTGTCAAAGCGGCTCAATTTCCCATTTCCGCTATCCATTTGTCTTTCCAGCAATTTCTTTTTCTGATCCCAGGTGTCGCCTTCTTCTGCTGCTGTAAATCCAAGCGCTGCATATTCTTCTTCATCTGTTAATTCGTGCCCGTCCTTTGATGATTTATGATGATGGCCTTTCATCATCCAGTTCGCCATGATCGGTACAAAGGTTTGCGCAAGAAAATAAGAAGTGATCATGGAGAAAGCAATCGCCATGGCGAGGGGTAAAAATAATGCACCGGGAATTCCCGTCATCGTGAATGCGGGAGCAAAAACTGCCAGGATACAAAGCAGGATCAGCAGTTTGGGAAAGGCGATTTCTTTACACGCATCCCAGATAGCCAGCGCTTTCGGTTTTCCCAGGGCCAGGTGCTGGTGTATGTTTTCAATCGTCACGGTGGATTCATCCACCAATATTCCGATGGCCAGGGCCAGTCCGCTCAGCGTCATGATATTGATGGTCTGACCAAACAGGTAAAGAAACAGTACTCCCGAGATAATGGAAGTGGGTATGGTTAAAACGACAATGAGTGCACCCCGTCGGTCGCCTAAAAATAATAATACCATCAGGCCGGTTAGCAGGGCACCCAGGGCTCCTTCGGTGATTAAGCTTTTTACCGCGTTGATGACATACACCGACTGGTCGAATTCGTAGGATAAGTTTACGTCATCCGGCAGCAGGCTCTGAAAGCGGGGAAGCGCTTTTTTCAGAGCCTGAACGACTTCCCAGGTAGATGCATCCGCAGATTTGGTGATGGGCAGGTATACTGAGCGTTTCCCGTTTATCAGTGCGTAACTGCTGGTAATATCTGCCCCATCTTCTACCACGGCAATATCACGCAGGTAAACATTTTCAACGCCACCTTTAAAAAGCGGGATATCCCCAAAGTCTTTGATATTTTTAATTGTCGTATTTGCCGGCGTCAAATAATTATAATTCCCGATTCGTACGTTTCCGGCCGGTGTAGCCTGGTTATTATTTCTGAGTGCCTCAACTACCTGGTCTGGTGTCAGATGGTGAATCCTGAGTAATTCGGGGTCCACTTTGATCACCACAGTCCTGACGTTACCGCCAAACGGTGCAGGAGCTACCAGGCCCGGTATCGAAGTAAACGAAGCCCGCACATAAACATTGGCCAGGTCCATGAGTTCGTTATTCGAACGTATTTTACTGCTTAACACCAATTGCCCGATGGGCAGGGTGGAGGCATCAAAACGTATAATAAAGGGTGGTTGTGAGCCGGGTGGAAAGGCAGTTTGCGCACGATTGGTCATCGCAGTTACTTCGGCGGCTGCCTGGGCCATATTGGTGCCCTGGTAAAAAGTAAGTTTCATTAACGTGAGCCCCTGGATATTTCTTGTTTCAATACTTTTTACTCCGGACACATACAACAGCAAATTGACATAGGGTTTTCCAAAATAAGCTTCCATCTGGGTAGGCGTAAAACCACCATAAGGATGGGAAATATAAATGACCGGAAGATTCAGATCGGGAAAAATATCAATCTTGATGTTACGTACCGCATTGATTCCGAAAAAGAATAAACCCAATACAATAACCAGGATGGAAATAGGCTTTCTGAGCGCGGTTTTGATCAAACCCATGTGACTCTATTTAATTTCATTTTCAAACAATCCAAAATCTCCAATGGCAGCCGCTTTCAACAACAGGGCCTGCCAAACATTGCTATCGGAAATATCCCGGTCCGTCTCCGCGCGATTGAGCAGGTACAAGGTCTGCGTAACGTCCACGATATTCGTAAGTCCATTTTGATACAATACTGATTTTTGCAAATAGGCATCTGAAGCCGCTTTCATTTGTATGGGCGCTTCCTGATAATTCGCAATGGCATATTTTATTTTTTGATCTGCCAGGGCAAGTTGCGTTTTGATTTGCTGGTTTACCAGTTCATATTCATTTTGCAAACCCCTGGACGTCCATTCCTGTGCTGTCACCTGATGACGCACCCGGATGGGATTGGTTAAATTCCAGGTCATGCCGATGCCCAGCAGAAAATTACTGCTGGTAGGTTTGACGCCGTTCAAATAACTGTGTGAAAAAGCGTCCGGATTAATCTGACTGTAATTGCTTTCAAAACCGGATCCCCTGCTCTGCACGACGCCGACCAGGGAGAAAACCGGATATTTAAACCGGTCAAAATACTTCTCCTGTTGCCGGCTCACATCGATACGACTTTGGTAAAATTTTAATACAGGATGCTGGGCTTCATTATTCGTAATGGAATCATACAGGGACGCGGGTATGCGGGTTATGAAAACCGTATCCAATTGAAATTCCTGATAAGGCGTCCCCATCAGTTGTGCCAGCTGACTGGCCTGGTCCGCTACATAATTGATGGCATTGGTCAATGCTATTTTAGCATTGGATACTTCGGCATTGGCTTGTGAAGAATCAACACCCGGGTTCAATCCATTTTTAGTGCGGGCCGAAACGACAGATAGGAGTGCACTGGCCCGCAGCAGATTTTTCTCCTGTGAAATTTTTATTCGCTGAGCAGCCAGCAGGTTGAGATATGCACCGGAAACCCTTACCTGAAGTTGAAACTTTTCCTGATCGAGGTCACTGGCATCCTGCAATACCTGTGCTTCCGCCACCCGCACATTCTCCCGCACTCTTCCAAAACTGAAGAAATCCCAACTGATGTTCGCAAGATATAAGCCACCAAATGCAGCGTTCCAGTTCTGCGTCAGAAAAGGAGGCCCTGAAGAAGCTGCAGTTAATCCACCAATTGCAATCACAGGTCCAAACTGTCCGTTCGCCGTGCCATAGGCCTGTTGAGCCGCCAAATTCAGATTGGGCAAATAAACAGAGGAGGCTTCTTTTACCGATGCCTGTGATGCTTTGAGATAACTTCCTTTGGCTTTAACCGTACCATAATTATTGAGCGCCGAGTTCACTGCCGCCTGTAATGTCAGTGTCTGGCTCCTCGCCTGGATTCCGGGCAGCAGTAAGATCAAAACAAAAGCAAAAGACTTAGAATAAAAGAACCTTATTTGGGTCCCTGCTAAAACCCAATCATGAATAACAGGCATTGACGTGTGGTTTATTGTTGCAAGCTACAAAGCAACCTGAAATATTCATTCAGAGAATCCGGGTTCCTGAATATGGATCCTGGGTATTTCTTATTTGACTGCCATCGTAAAATCACAGGCCTTCCCACCAAGGGGAGCTGGTCCCACAATCTCTGGCGACATGGTGAAATTGCCGACACTTGTGGGTGTACCGGAACCGGTCAGGGTCACGTTTTGGTCACCCAGGCTGGTAAACTCACCAGTATAATAAAAAGTAACGCCATCTACTGTTTGCGTGGAGATGGTAAAATTGCCAATGGTCGCGACATACACTAAAAGTGTATAGGTGTTGGAAGCGTTTAATGGTATACCTGCAGTGTAACTTCCGCCAACACTGCCGATGCAAAGATTCTGGCCCGATTGGATCACATAGGTTGCAGGATTTCCGGTATTGTCGACCGCCAGCGGGAATGTGCAGGAGGATGAATTGCCCGACAAAGTGAACTGAAGATTCTGAGGTTGAACCGGACTGCCGGAACCTGTCAGGGTCACCGTCTGATTGCCCGCCTGGTTAAAATGTCCAGCAGCATAAAAACTAATTCCGTCCAGGGTGTCAGTATAGATTTCATAGTCACCGGGACTGACCACGTTGACATTGATCACAACGATGTTGGCATTCGTGAGTGGTTTGTCTTTTTCATAAACACCCAGAACCTGGACATTACTACAGGCATTAGGTGCACCGGCAATGGTATAGTCGGCTGGCCGAGCCTGCACGCCTCCGGTAACTTCAACAGGGAAAGAGCAGCTTGGAGTCAGTTCCGGAGTAAAATCAAAAGTACCAGCAGCGGTCGGATTGCCCGTAGCGGTGAGGGTAATGGTCTGAACACCGGTATCCGAAAGCGAACCACTTGTTGAGAACTGAAAGCCATTCTGGCTATTGGTTTGCAGGCTGAATTTTCCGGTCGTTGTAACATCTACCTGCAACTGAACCGTGTTGGAGGATCCGAGGTTTGACCCGATGATATAATCGCCCGATACAACAGGATTAGTGCATGTTCCGTTCAGATTCAGCAGGGTGAATACCGCCGTGCCCCCTTCATAACTATATTCTTTTTTGCAATTCGCGAGTAGAAATGCAATCAGCAATAATCCGGCAACGGCAGCGGTAAATTTTATAGTTTTTATAGAGTGATGCATTAGCTTGATCCCGGGTGAAGATAATAAAATTGCAGTACAGAACCGGCGCATTGGCGGTTACGGATCATATACTCATTACCTGCGATTTGAGTTGCTTCGGTTATTACCAATCGGCTTCCCGGACTGGTCACCATTCGGGAGGAATCTGTATACGTACCCTATCAAGTCCATATCAGGTGCATCGTTTAATGGACTTTCTTATAGACCGATCCATCGCCGGTGGCAATTTGAATGGGCATGCTCTGCTTTAAATGCAAACAGGGCCATGAACCAGGCAAACGCCAGTGCTCATCGCCCTGTTTTTTTGCAAACAGACCGTATAATATTATTTGATCAGCCGGTACCAGCGAACCGTAGGTGGCCCTTCCACTCCGGCATCCTCCATGATCTTTTTTAAATCGGGAGATTTCATTCTGGCCCTGGCCTTAGTTGAATCACTCACTTCGAACAATACAGATACCGTGTTGGAATCATAGAGATTACGGGCAATTCCGCGTTCGATCAAACCGTTGGCAGTCCTTGATGCAGCGTCCGAATCATAAGCTTTTAACCAGACCCCATAATCTTTTACCCGGTGGGAGACCGCCAGGCCTTCGGTGAATTGCACTGGATTATCGTTGACGCGTACGAATTCCGCATAGGTAAATCCGGGGGGACCGCTCACACCCGCTTTTTTCATCGCTTCTTTGGCGGCGGGCAGCGCATAAAAAGCTTTTGCTTTGTCCACATCCATAATTTTATCCAAAACAAATACGGTATTGGAATCTTTCAGATCACGACCAATCACAAAGTGTGTTATGCCATATGTGTTACGCAAAGAATCCCGGTTAAAATATTCGGCCTCTGATTTTTCAAAATTTTTCACCTTATGCTGGATCATGACGACCTTGAATGGCGTAAACGGGGGTTTCACTTCAGCCGGTGCAGGAGCAACCGCCGCCGCAGTGTCGGCTGATTTGGTTTCTTCCTTTGCAGGCTCATTCCCGCAGGATAATAACAGGACAGCGATGGAGATGAAAGATAAAGCCGACAAACATTTCATTGTTTATTGTTTATAATGAGTAAATAAAAAGTCAGGGTAGCCGGCGTTATGGTTTTCTAAAGGTATGGGCTGTAAAAATGGATTGGTAAGCTAACAAATAATCTTGGGGAACCAAAATATTTCAACTCATAGCGTCGTATCTTAATACTCATAAACTTTTACCTGCTGTATCGAGAATTCTTCCGCCGGAATTCTGATATGGCGGCCCTGATGATCCTGATCGCCATTCATCCTTCTGCCGGGTATCCACTTTCCGTTAATATATTCTCCTTCATAAGCCTGTAGAATCCCAACAGAAGGGACGCCGCTTTTGACAGAAGAAAAGGTGACCACGATGCCGGTTCCCGCTATGATGAATGCATTGCTGTCGGTCTGAATGATCAATCCGCCGCTTTCAGGCCATCCCGATTTTTTTGATCCCGTCGACCATCCCAATGTGTATTCATGACTGACCGTCAGTTTATAATTGCCGATAACGATATCTTGTTTGGAAAATGCCGAATCCAGTAAAATGCCTTCAATTTTTCCCGCGGCCTGGCTTTCCAGAATAAGTGGTGCCAGTTGTTCCAGCAGCGTGTAACTTTTACCAATCGGTTCTTCCAATGGTGCATTGACTGACTCGATGGAAAATGGAGAAAAACCAATCGCTTTGTAATGTCCCACAGCAAGGAAAACCCTGGCTGCATTGTCAGGTTCAGATCGTATCTCAGGAATAAAGAATGGATTGTTTCTCCGAATGTAAAAATCGGAATATAACCTGAAATAAGGATTGTAAAAATCGGGAGACAAAATATCGATCTCTGGCGCTCCAGCCTGCCAGACGTCCATCAGGTGGGGCAGGGGACCAGCGCTTGGATACTGACCCGGACTTGTATTTTTATAATTGAGCGCCGTATTCACATACATGGGAACGTTATATGCCTTTTTACCTGCGGCAGCAACAGCGTTGGTATATACAGCATATTGCCAGGCTTGAAATATTTCATCAGTAGATAAACCCCTGCCGAATATTTCTTCCCAGGTGCCTGAGGTCGCAAAGCCGGATTTCTGCCATTGCGTTAACATTTCGGGAACCAAATCATTCTTGTTTTTTTTCAGATAGCTCATGAGTTCTACTGGCACTGGGCTGTTGAATGCAAGATTTGCGGCAGCTGTATATTCACGGGCTTCCATGAGCATCCCGATTTCATTTTCCACCTGCACCATGATTACGGAATGCTCCACTGAATCCACCCGGCCGATATGTTTCATCAAAGCGGCAAAGGCATTCATGTCTGCTGCTAAGTTTATCTTGTTAAAAGCGGATAATATTTCCAGCTGTCTGCCTTTGCTGTCTTTCGCACGTTCAAACTTTTGCTGATTCAGCTTGATCCATTCCGGCGCATAACAGCTCATACTGTTTTTCCAGGAACCAAACCACAAAAGCACCAGTTTGATATCCCAATGACGGGCTTCTGCAATCATACTGTCAACCAATGTGAAATCAAACCTTCCTTCACCTGGTTCCAGCAATTCCCAATATACCGGTGCCAGTATGGTGTTCAGATGCATCGATTTGAATTTTGGCCAGAAGGGGTGCAGATAATGCATATTGGAGGCTGTCGAATTGCCCAGTTCTCCCCCTAGAATCAAAAATGGTTTTCCGTTTACAAATAACTGGTTAACTCCATTTGTTTTAACAAGATGAGGACCTGATTTTTGTTGCTGAGCTTGTGTATGAAAATTAGCTGTAGTAACTATTGATAGAATTAAAAAAGGCAATTTGAAATTTTGCATCGCAATATTTATGAATAGCATCAGGAGCTCCCACTAAGTTAACTGGAAATGGGGAAAACGGTGTTGGCCAAACGGCTAATCAATCTGAGGTCGCAGGAGGATTCTTTACCTCAAAGTCAAATACAAGTTCTTTATATTCCTCGTTGATTCCTGTCACATAAGATTTAGCTAAAATATCACCGAGTCGTTGATTGTTTTGCGTATTTCTGGCGAGCAGGTAGGCAATAAGGCCAAAGCACCAGGCAATCTCAAGGCAATCCGCCATCCTTCTTTTGAATGTTCTCCAAAGTGTGAGATCTTCTTTTAGTTGAGATTTCACTTTGATCTTACAAATCAAATGACCCAGAGTGCCGCCTGCATATTGTTCCATAATCACGATGAATAGAAACCAGAAGAGCACGGGTATCATGGTCGGCCAACCCGATACAGTGTAAGTGCCCCGATCATCAGGTTTGCCGAATTCAATTATGTAGAAAAAGGAGAAGCCCCAGACAATTGTATAGTCAATCAAAGTAGCTACTACTCTTTTGCCGAGATAACGTTTCGTTAGTTCGCCTGTCATAATCATGTTTTAATTGCAAGGATTTTATGCAGCTATTTCTTTTTCAACAATATTTTTGCATTGTTGAAATCAGCAGCTGCGTCGATAAATTCGAGCATTTTTGGCCAGTTGCCGGCAGGTTCGAAATTATGGGCATAGTCTTTTTGAATATGGATCGTGAGTTGATTTCCCTGTATGGACGCGGTGGAAATAAAACTGCCGCATTCATTCACAACTTTTTTGTTGAGTGCATCCACGCCTTCCACCCCAAAGCCGTCCGGGACGTCAACATGCAGCTGGAATTCATACGATCTTGCGAAAGGTTCATACACATCTATCGTACGTTTCCTGTCTTCTTCCTTTATCTGCATCTGAACTCCGATAACTTTTCCTATTTCAAATAAGTAATTGTTACCGGCTTTTTTGATCCAGTCAGTCATCACAAATTTGGTGGTATAAATAAATTCGGGTGCTTTCAGTTTGATGCCTGAATTATTGATGGCATACGAAATGAGTTCTTTCGGTTCCACATTGTAATCTCCTTTCAGATCTTCCACAAATCCGTCTTTATAGGATTCGCGTGCTTTGGCAAATGCATTTTGCCATTCCTCAGCAAAAGACTTTGTCCTTTTTGAAGCCGCATACTGTTGAATAAAACTTTCGTATTCACCGTGTTCTTTCATAGCGTCAGCATAATAGTCTTCAAATAGCAACAGACTTTTCTGCATGTGCTCCTTCATCAGTCCGGTTGCGGTTATACGGCGTTCTATAGTAGTTGTGGGAGCAGACGTCAGCGAGGGTTTGATTTGATAGGATTCAAGGATTTTGTTTTTCGATGATTCAGATACCGGTATTTTAGCAGAACCCTGATCCAGGTGTTTTGATTTATCCCGGTAGATGGCTTTGGCATTGTCGTACTCCAGGGTAACCCCCTTCTCACCTTCGGCATATCCGGGAATCAGGCCGATCTGGCTGAAGATGCCATCATCGGTCAGGAAATATTCCTTCGGACTTTTAATATGAACCATAAAAACCGGTTCATCAAAACTCATAAGGTCTTCCAATTTGGGCATATAGCGGCTGCTAAAAAAGATCATTTCATTTTCGATGCCATATTCTTTCAGACAGAGACTAAGTATCACACTGAAATAATTGTTGGGCAGGGAGGATTCGTTCCTGGATTTGCCGGGATATATTTTTTTATTGGCCCAGGTGGTATAATACCAGTAATAACGGATAGAATTGTATATGGTATAAATAAGTGTATCGGTAGGAGGTTCCTTACCCATGGTCTTTTTTAACTGCTTTACATAGTCTTTCACAAAATCCCGCTCACTGCTGCCCAGCAAATCTTTTTCATATCCAAAGGCAACCCCCTTGATCCGGTTCTTCTGATTGTTATAGAGCTCGTCTTCTGTTATCCCCTTGGAAATTTCACCGGCCTTGCAATTGCCATAAACGCCACCGCAGAGAGAAATCTTAAGCCTGACAATCTTTGCCTGACGATAGGGGCTGATCCATTGCGTGAAAGGAAATTTAGACAGATCGGTCATTTTTAAATTAAACTGCATATCGCCATCCTCATCTTTGGAAATTTTCAGATCCGGAGTTCCATTGATGCACCGGTATTCGATCGCATATTTTTTATCTACATTCCCCTTTAGCGATAATTTCAGGATGGGATAATCACCGCCCATTACAAACTGCATGGGATCGATGCTGGACATTTCCCTTTTTTGCAGTGAGACAATATAGTAATCCAGTATGTCACCTACTTCGAGATCCGGAATAGCCAGCTTTTCATCCTTGGCATTTTTTTCATCTTTCACCGAAACGGCTTCATTCAGCATTACTTCTTTTACGGTACCGTCCTTTTTATACACTTTGGCACCGATAAATGTGCTGAGGTTATCTGATTGTTTTCCCCAAAGCATGCCATAGGAACTGCTGCTGACTTTATTATAACTGATCTCGCTGAAATCCTGGAGTGCGGATTTGTCCTGTATTAAAACTTTTTGCCTGAGCAGGTACCTGAAGATGATTTCTTTATTGCCCACACCCATGCTCAGCCTGAAATGCTTTTTGATTTTCGCATCCAGATCATATCTTTTAGCCAGTATGACGGCTGATTCATTTTTGAAGGGGTCCGGTACCGTGTTCCCTTCAAAATCTGCGTCCTTGCCACCCCATATCTCGGTTTTTATTTCTGCAGCAGCCTTTTCATAGTCTGAATTTTGGGCCCGCGCCATAGCGATGCAGCAAAAAACGCAAACCAGAAGGGAAAGGGTATTTTTCATCTTTAGGATTTTGTCAGGGTTAACTGGTTGTTGTAAAATTCGTTCAGTCCGTCGATGGCCTTGTTCCATTCGGGGAAATATCCTTTTTTAAGAACGGCCTGTTTGATGTTGATTTCCTTCCGGAAAATAATTTTACCAGGCTGTTTGATATAGGTCATTTTAATTTCGAATACAGGGTTTTGTACAACAAAGTTGGAGGGCAGGGTCTGCGCCTGATAACCGTCCGGCATCATCAGGGTGGTTTCTGTAATATCATTCATCTTGTAAGGAAACATATAGTCCATTTTCCTTTTGGTGGTGTCGATTTTAAATGTTGAAAAAGATTTTCTGAAATCCAGGTCAACATACATATCATTCCCAAAAATATTTACCGCGTTTTGATGAACCAGGTTATACTGAATGGACATTTTCCCCTCATCGGGTTTGGTATTGTTCATCACAAGATTTGAAATTTCATAATCCTTTTTCCCTTCGTTCAGATAATTCCGGATGGCATTTTCCAGTTTATCCTTTTTCACAGACTCCATATTGTTGATCAGGTATTCTTTGCTTTCCCCACTAAAAGTTTGTGTACCCGTACCTTTATAGGAAGTGCCGTCGATCCGCAAAACCCGGGTTTCTGTTTCCGTGTTCTGAACATAGGCAGTCTGGGGTACATGTTCCAAAACGTATTTGTCACCATTTTCAATCAAAACCTGCCGGCCCTGAATGCGTTCAGCATATTCTTCAAAGCCACTATTGGTTTCTGTTGCATCCAGGAAGTATAATTTGTTTTTATAATACAGTGCGCAGATCATATGATTATCCACGGCCAGGGACGGGATGGAATAATCATAAGCGATATGATTGGTGCCAATCCAGCATAACCGGGCGTCGAATCCCTGACTGGTCAGTAAACATTTGGTGAGGTTGGCCATGCCCTTACAGTCGCCATATTTTTTGCGCATCACTTCCTGTGCCTTCTCGGGGCGGAAGCCGGCAATCCCGTTTTCGAAGGCGAGATAACGGATATTTTGCTGAACCCAGAAATAAATGGCCTTGATCTTGTCCATGTCCGTCGTCTTGCCCCGTACGATTTCACTGGCCTTGGCTTTGATCGCGATGTCATCATTGCCAATCTCTTTCACCAGGGAAGCGTACCATGCATATTGGTCGGCCGTATTCCTGAAATACGTGACGGTGTTTCCGCCGATGGTAGCCTGTTGTGTGATGAGCATGATGTGCGGGCTGGTATAGGTAATACCCGGAGATGCACTTTCTTCCGGCATGGCCGGCAGGTTGCTGGCTGAATACACAATCGTCTTGCCGCCGCCTTTTTCTTCTGAGGTTTTTGAAATGGAATGACCGGGGAAATTAAATTCTTTAATTTCTGTGCTTACCCAATTGGGGATGACCAGGGTAATCTCGTGAAACAACACGGGAAATGGGTTGTCAAAAAAAAATTGATCGAGATAGCGGGGATCTTTTATTGTTTTTTTGATACGCACTTCACTGGTATTGCCTTTTTTTTCCAGCGGAAGGGTAAAGTATAGGATTTTTTGATCGCTGTAGAATATGCCTTCAGATGAATAAGGTTCCTGGTGAACCGGTATCATTTTGGTCACTTTTTTTTCGTTCACGAAAATATCCACATCGTCAATACTCTCCTGGTCATTGTAAAATTCTACGATGTCGTTGCTGGTGCGAAACTCATTACAGAGATAGACGGTCTCAACATTGTGCCTGATTAATACAGGATGTTCTTTGTCGCCTTTTTCAAACTCTATTTTTTCCCTTAAGGAAGAAATAGTAATATTTTTGGACTCCGTTTGTGCGAACACGAATTGGGTCATCAGCAGCATGACCCCGAAAGCGATACGATGCATGGTAATCGGGATATTGATCATCAGGGTGTGGTAAACGATTTCCGGAATGAGACAACAGGGCATGCTAATGCCGGATGAAATAATATAACAGCCCGGAGGCCGAAATATTGCGTTAAAGTACGGTATAATTTGAATTTTCCGCATCAAATACGCTCTTACGGACGATCAGTTTATCTGGTCGAATGGATACATTTGCCTGGAAAAGGAAGTCATAATATGTCAACCCATCATCTGGACCTGGGCAGAACGCAGTTTGGAGATCCCGCCAATGCCGGCAAACTGATGAACATAGAAGAAGGGCATAAGCTGCTCGAAGAATGGGTGCCCAATGAAAAACTACGGCTCCATATGAAACAGGTGGCAGCACTAATGAAAGCATGGGCCCTGGAAAAAGAAGGAACGGACCCAAAAACCGCACAGGCCTGGGAACTTGCCGGTCTGCTGCATGACGCGGACTGGGAAAAATATCCCGAATCCCATTGCAAAAAAATCATAGAAGAATTAGAAAGGAGAAACATCGACCCGGCGGTTATTCATTGTATCGCATCGCACGGGCCCAAATATTTTGGTGTGGAACCTGAATCAGCCATGGACAAAATGATTTATGTATTTGATGAATTGTCCGGTTTTGTCCATGCCTCCGCTCTGATCAGGCCGGCGCGGTATGATGGGATGGATATTAAGTCTGTTCTCAAAAAGCTAAAGACGGCTTCTTTTGCCGCGCAGGTAAACCGGGAAGATATTTCAGACGCGCTCAGCCGCATTGATCAGAGCCTGGAAGAGATCATACAGTTCATATTGGATCATCAACATTAGGCCATGGAAGCTGCCACGCCAACCCGGTTAAAAGTTTACGTACAGAGTAAGATTCAGATTGAATAACGATAAATACGGAATGTATAAGTCAATACAAACTGCTGATCATGGTTTTCCGCATGTTATCCAGATTAACTTTTTTCCCATGGATTTTGAAAATCTGCCATGGGTGTGCGCAGAGCATACCAATCAGGCTTCCGACTCCTGCACCAACCACTGCGCCGATCAGTGTGGCCTGCCCGCGTGTAATTACCGGATTAAGAAATGAAGGTTTAGGTGGCGTACCTGGTACACTACTGTAACCGATAATGACTCCAGCTAATAATCCTGAAGTGGCTCCGATAAGCGCTCCTCTGCCAATTTTTCCACTTGATCTGAGTTTAACTTTTGAAATATCGGAATAATTGAATTTTTGTAATTGGGTAAGATCCAGATGTTCAAATGTCAGTGCAAATTTCCTTTCTGACATGTATACGGCTGTATCATCAATCGTCGCAATAAAACCCTCGTGGAGATGGCCGTTAATATCCTGGATCTTTGTGTTGTAAACAACGTATTTCTTCTGAACCAAGTCCTGGGCCTGCAATAGCTGACAGGTCAGCGAAAGGACAATAAATAAGCTAATGATCTGTCTCATCTGGAATATTTTAGGGGATGAATGATTAATTACAAACCAAGACTATCCCGGGTGCTGACCCATTCAGTTTGCATAATGATATTCTTTCACTAACCTGCAGAGCGGATTTACATAAAGGTCATCAATGGAAACAATTTCCAGGTGACTTGTATAGCTGAATGGCAGGTGCGCATAAGCCGAAAATATTGTTGCCTCAGCAGTCGTTAGTTTTGTCGGTTCAATGGATATTCTGTTATCGGTTGACTCTTTCAGCGCCTTGCTGATCATTTCTGAGCAATACATTTGGTCGTTTGATGCCAGATTGAAAGTGTTGTCAAAACACACCCCCTCAGCATAATATTTGTGTATAATGTTTTTTATTTTTTTTAATTCAGTTTCGTTCATATTATACCTGAATATACCATATGACTTATTGTGTACCGGATTGCAGAACTGTTTGAGGGAATCCAGCCTCAGCCTGCCATCCGGGTTCTCTTGTCCATTTATCATATGAAATACATAGGGGTATCCATTTTCAAATAAAACAATGCCGGAATGTGAGTACCTTTTATCGTGACGATTAAAGTTCTTAATAAACAGACTTGAAGGATCCCGGTTAAGCCTCACGATCAGGTCGCCTTCTTTCAGCAAAGATTGTCCCTCTTCAATCATTTTACCGGGACTTACATTTTTATATCCCGGCCTAGTCGTTTGATTTTGTTCCTTATCACGGATTAAACACAGGAATAAAGAGTAAGAGGTGAGCAATATGGTTATTAGTTGTTTCACTACTGATGATTTTTTCGAACATTTTAGTTCACCTCAAATTTGAAATGGTCGATTCCGATGCCTCTGGCATTGGCCGGATGAAGTGCGAAGTGCCTGAACGCAATTCTTATATTTGTTTTACCCGAAATTCCTGAGAAAGTGTATTCATATTTTGTCCAGGTTATCGGATAACCTCCCGGCACTTGCTGAGCATTGATATCATATAAAACCGTCGTAAAATCGCCTACGGTAGTTAGTGCATGACCAACGTACAGGGATGCTGACGCACTCAACAATACCTGCATGCGGTCAGTATAGACAGCTGTTGTGTCACCCCGGGTGGTAAATGATATTTTATCACCATTTTTAACTGTCAATATCGGAGTAAGCAGCCAACTGCTTATAGAAAGACTACTATCGAATGCAGGTTCATAAGAATAAATATATTCATAAGGCGACGCGCTGGGTGAATCGGCGGTAAATCCATACCATACCGGGTCTGCTTTGCCAGGCCCGTAATTTCCCTGCACCCATGCTGTTGTGCCAACCGTGTCGGCCTCGGAATACTCACCGATCGCCCATCCTTTATCCGTAAGGATACTGACATCGGCAAACTCTTCATTATATGACGATGTGATAGGAGTTAGATTCGGCGGAACGTATGGAGTTGTGGGAACAGTTCCGCGCATTGACTCTTTTGTACAACTATTGATTATGGCAATCGCAAAAAATGCGAGGCATAAAACACATAGCAGGAATAAATTTTTCATGGCCTGATTATTTAAAGGTTAAAAAAGGTTGCCTTTACGTTTTCAAAACTATTATTACAGGTCGTTGGGTTCTAATTGATATTCGTGGGGGAGTTACGGGGATTAGCAGTCTTTAATAATTGGTAAATCCGGGATGCGGAGATTTGCAATAATCCGTACAGAGATGAGTAATCCTGTATTAAATGGTATTTCCTGCCAAAATAAAAACTTGGTTTTGCAACTTGTCGTAGAAAGAAAAGTTAAAGTCAGAAAGGTTTAATGTTATTTCGATTTGCCCAACGCCATCTTATAATCGTCCGGCGTACCAGTGATTTTAAGATTGATGAAATGTATTTTCTTGTCCTTATCCCGGTATTGTATGGCGTCCACCTGGTCGGGATCCACTTCCTCGGGTTTCTTTCCAAATAATTTCCGGAAGCCAACCTGGGTCACGAGTTTCAGCGGAATGCGGAGATAATATTCCATATGTTTATCCATTCCCTGGTTGCCGGATATTTCTAAAAAACCCAGTGAAGAATTGATATTCATAGAGGGGATGGAAAGCGTATTGTTTTTAAATGACAATTTATTTCGAAGGGTATCAAACCGCACCATATTCAGATTCTTGTTGCTGAAATAAGACGACATAGCTTGTATCGGCGCAAAGTTCATCAGTTCGCCATCATAAATATTCACGTCGATCTGTGCTTCGGAGCGATCGATAATCGGCGTCAGGTCGGGGTGTATCTGTACATAACATTTCACTTGTCCGCTGAGCCTGCCCTTAATATTTTTATTGATCACATAGTCCTGCCCCAGGTAATCCAGTTTCAGCATCAGCTTTTCCAGATTCACATCATTCACACGAATCCTGGTTTTTAAATAAATCTTGTCAGGATCTGTTCCATTGAAATGTGCTCTCGCACCGATTTTACCTCCCGCCAGTTCCACGCGGAAAGTATCCAGGTACAGTTGCTGATTGGACACCATGCGCAGTTTGGTCGAAAGGTTTTTCAGCCCCAGATGGCGATACCTGATCTTACCAATATCCACTGTGGCATTGAAGTTGATGAAAGGGATACTGAAGATATTAAATGCTGCTGCATGAGAAGCTGCAGGTGCAGTTGCAGTCAGCGATCCACTGTCAGCTGGCTGGGCACTCATGTCATTTTCCGCCGTCAGCACATAGTTCGTTAATTGGTTCACATCCAGGAAACGGGAGGAGAACAACAGGTAGTTTTCTTTTTTGCTTCTGACAGTGTCTTTGCCCGTGTACAGGCGCATGCTCAGGTTAAAATCACTGTTGCCGATCTTACCCTGCAGCGTATCGATTTTAATAAAATTATCCGCATTGAATTTTATATTGCCATGTATGCTGTCCAGCTTATAAGGATGGTTGTTGAGCTGTCCTGATATATTGGCGATCTTTACATTGGCAAATTTAAAAACAGAATCATACTTCAGTTCTGTCTTCGAACGCAGCCAGATATTTGAGAATATTTCATTTGCATATTCTTTTGGAATATATTTCCGGCTGCGCTTTCCCAATAATTCACGCAGGGCGAGCCGCTGCGATTTCAGATCAAAGGCAATCAGGGTTTTCCCTCTCTTTACTTTATTAAACCATAATGCGTAATTATTCACCCGCCCGCTAAACCGGAAATCACTGCTGTCGACATGGCCGGCGAAATTGCGGAGCAGCAGGGCCGTATCGTTGATCGTCAGCTCTGCGCCAAAGTCATGAAAAGCATGCGGATATTTTTTAAAGGCAACACTGAGATGTTCGATATTTAATTTGCCCTTGGGCAGCGGTTTCGGATGCATCAGTTCGTGTACCGATGTCTCCAGCTTCAGACCAATATGGAAACCGTAAATTTCTTCCTTCGCTTTCCGGCTTCTTGCCGTATCAAAGGCAAACAATTCTTTCAGGATCAATGTATCACTTCCGGCATTGAGGGTCATGATCACCGGTTTATCCTGCTGATGGAAAATGGCTGGCAGGTCGCTCAGGGATCCATTCCCGTGAAAATTGGAATGACCTACCTGAAAGCTCAGAGTATCCAGGCTGAGCAGTCCTGCTTTCATTTGAGCATGCATATCAAGATGCTCAATGATATAAGGATAGGAAGGAATCCGGAAACTCAGGTTTTTTACCGTCAGCTCACTTTGTATGCCGCCGGTTAATTTACCGATCGTTTGTTCCGGAAGACTGATGTCCACCAGTTCTTTAAAGTCCATTTTCAGATTGATATGTCCGGTGATGCGCTGCAGGTCCTTTATACCCAGGAAGCCGCCAATAAACTCCAGCTCCAGATTTGCATTCACCCGCATGGATATTTTAGGATTTGTAAAGTCACGGAGTACAAGGTCGCCCCTGAAAACGCCTTTGTCCGGTCTGGCGCCTACATCCAGGAGGCGTAGCTCTGAGCTTTGCAAGGATTGTTTGGCACCATTGGTATAATACCCTTTAAAAGAAAGGGAATCCAATTTCCTTTTGGTTTGCGAATTATGCAGCCAGCCATTCCTGCAGGAGAAAGAAAGATCTATGCGGGGAAGTTTTCCGCTTTGCAATTTTCCTTTAACCGTTCCTTTAAAGTCGAGTCGACCGTCGTAGGTAAAATGTTTTAATTCCTTTGCGAGTTTTTCCGGTGCAAAGGCAAACAATTGCCTGAAATCCGTTTTATCTCCTGTGAATGTGAGATTGACCATATTGTCGTGTTTCAGGTCTGCCGTTCCGGAGACGTTGAACAGGGCATCTTCCAGTTTCAGCCTGAATTCCTGCAGGTTCAGTAGTTGAGTTGCTTTTACATATGACAATCTGATATTCGTTTCCAGGTGTTTGTGGCGAAAGATGCCAGGATCGCCGGGCCGGTTGTAATCGCCAACCATCGCACCCTGGAGGTCAGCATAGAGCTGGAGGCTGTCGCTGCGGAAAGAAGATTGTATTTTATCGATATGTACAACCAGTTGCTGCTGTTGCTGTTTGTCCAGGTAAGAAATCTGGATGTTCTTCAATACGATTTTCTTCAGATCCAGATTCAGTTCGGTATTTTTATTGTTGGTTGCACCCGCAGAATCAGGGCTGATCCTTGCAGCTTCCATAATATTCAGGCGGCCATTATTATCCTGTACGAGATTCAGTGAACCATTTTTCATGAAGATCACTTTCACACGGTATTGTTGTTTCAGGATGTCTGAAAGGCTGAAACCCACAAATATCTTTTCCGCCTCAAACAGGGAGTGGCCCGACTTTCCCTTATCGGAATAAAAATGAACATTTTTTACAGCGATGGAGACGTAAGGAAAATTCTGAAAGACGTTAATGGTACTTCCTCCAACTTCCAAATCACCAGGAAGTTTTTTATTGAGTTCCTGCACAGCGAGGGAAACCAGGCGTTCCTGCTGATAATAAAGCACCGCTGCCGCGGCAATTACCAATACAATTAGGGAAATTACAGGTATAATCAGGAACCGGATCAGTATTTTCCGTATTCGGCTTTTCATTGGACGGGATTTTAATCGCCCGGATTTTTCAATTGAAAACGATGGTTTTACAAAATAGACACCCGGTCTTAATAAAACAAGTTCCCGGGCTATTTATTGCCCTGCAGAACAGGCTCATTTGTTCCGATAACCTTATACGGGTCAGGGGGGCTTAAATTCACCGTCATTGAGAAGCTTTCTGTAATTTGTATTCTGTGAATGGTACAATAACTTCCTGAGTACAATTCCCCGTCAATGAAAAAAAGAACGATTGCTATTTTAACAACCTTATCGATTCTCATGGCACATAGTAATTCCCTGGTGGCCCAGACAAAACTGGACAGCCTGCTGCCCGTGCGTGGTTTTTGTATTGACGCACCCAGGCCATCGGGGCTGGATTCCTTTGTCCATTTTATTGATCAGGAACTGGCTCCCCGCAAAGTCAATACCCTGATCGTTCAAATGGAATATCATTATCAGTTCAAATCGCATCCGGAACTCATTGACAGTTTCGCGTTGTCAAAATCAGATATTAAAAAAATTGTTGCAGTTTGTAAGAAGAACAATATCCGGGTCATACCGCAAATTGACCTGCTGGGCCATCAGTCCTGGGCAAACCATACCGGCAAATTCTTAAAAGTTTACCCGCAGTTCGATGAAACACCCGATATCAAAATGCCGGAGATCTATGTCTGGCCAAATGCCGATAACCTGTACTGCCGGAGTTATTGTCCCCTGCATCCTGACCTGCACCCCATTTTGTTTGCGGTAATTGATGAACTCTGTGATGTTTTCGAGAGCGATGCCTTTCATGCAGGAATGGATGAGGTATTTTTTATAGGCGATGATAAATGCCCGCGTTGCGGCGGAAGGGACAAATCAGAATTATTTGCAGGAGAAGTGCAGATCATTCACGATCATCTGCAACAGAAGGGCCGGGAGATGTGGATCTGGGGTGATCGCCTGCTCGATGGGAAAACTACAGGCCTGGGTGTATGGGAAGCCAGTTTTAATAATACCCATCGCGCCATCGATATGATTCCAAAAGATGTGGTGATCTGCGACTGGCATTATGATCGTGCTGATAAGACAGCTATTTATTTTGCAATGAAAGGATTCAGGGTAATCACCTGCCCATGGAGACAGCCGTCAATAGCGCTGACACAGGTGAACGATATGATTTCTTTCCGACGCGAATCAACACCTGAAATGAGTACACGTTTTATGGGCATCATGCAAACGACCTGGATGCGCACCAGTTTGTATCTGAAAAGTTATTATGGTAATGAGCCAACCATAGAACTAAATGAAAACACAACCTGGAACTGCTTCCGGGTGATGTATGCAGCGATTGGTAAACTGCAATGATGCCTCCAGGCACGCTTTACATAACTTGTTTTGCTTAATTATTAATTTTATGTTAACTTATCATTAATTAATAATTGTCAAAACAGTTAACGATGCCTGGCATATTACCATTCTTCGGAGTGATTCCCCGGAAACTATTTTCATCATACCTGCTTTCTTTCTTAGTTTTTTTCGGGATCGGAATTCATGCTATTGGCCAGAGTACAAATTACGATGCCAATGCCGGGCTTCGGCTGAACGAAGTAAACAGTCATGCTGCCCGGCATTTCCTTAGCCATTTTTCGATGGCCAAAGGGGTAACGTGGATCAGGGATGATCACTATTATACCGCCCGCTTTAATTCAGAGAATACGAGAACCAGGGTCAATTATAAAAGCAATGGCAATTTTGCTTTTTGCCTGAAATACTATCGGGCAGATGCATTGAATGGCGACCTTAAATCTGCCATTATAAAAAAATTTCCAGGTTGCCAGATCATATCGATAACAGAACTGACTGATGATGTCTATAAGCATGCGTTCTTCGTTAATATAAAATACGGTTTGTATGTCGAAACCCTTCGCTGTGATGATCAAGGCATTGAGATCACTGAAAATATTCAGGACGCCGGCATCTGAACCAAATAATTCGAATGGCTGTAGTTAATTTTATGGCATAACCCGGTTAATAAAAACTGCCCTGCCGTGAAAAAAACAGTCTTCGTGATTCTTTCAGTATTTCATCTCCAGTCTGTATTTGCCCAGCATGCTGACCTCCTTATTAAAGGCGGCCGCGTGATAGATCCCAAAAACAACATCAATGGTATTTACGATGTTGCCGTGAGTAAAGGAAAAATTATACATATTGCCAGACATTTGGGTACTCAATCTGCCGTTAAAGTAATTGATGCCCACGGTTTGTATGTGGTGCCCGGATTGATAGATATCCATGAGCACGATTTCTATGGTCCCGATTCCACAAGATATTTTTGCAATGGCACGAAGTCCATCATGCCGGATACATTTAGTTTTTGCACGGGCACTACCACCGTTGTTGATGCAGGCTCTTCGGGCTGGCTGGATTTTCCGGTTTTTAAAAAACAGGTCATCGATAAATCCAGGACAAGAGTATTTGCATTCCTGAATATCGTGGGGGCAGGCATGCGCGGTCCGGCTTATGAACAGGATACAAATAATATGGATGGTAAAAAGACTGCCGCTGAGGCTCAGTTATACCGGAAATATATTGTGGGCATCAAACTGGCTCATTATAAAGGTCCCGGATGGAAACCTGTTGAAGAAGCCATTAGCGCCGGCAGACTGGCGGGCATGCCCGTGATGATTGATTTTGGAGACAGACCCATACCTATGTCTGTCAGTGAATTATTGATGTTATATATGCGGCCGGGAGATATTTTCACGCATTGTTTTGCCGAACTCAAAGGCCGGGAACCCATTGTTGATCCGGAGACAAAAACATTAAAGCCTTTTATATGGGAAGCAAAAAAACGGGGTGTCTGTTTTGATGTGGGATACGGAGCCATCAGCTTTTCTTTTTTACAGGCCGTACCCGCAGCGAATGCCGGTTTTTTTCCAAACACGATCAGCACCGACATCCATGCAACGACTAAAAATAAGGTAAAAAATATTTTAGAAATCATGTCGGAATTCCTGGCGATGGGTATGAGCATGCAGGAGGTAATTGCGACAGTTACCTGGAATCCTGCAAGAGAGATCCAGCATGAAGAATTGGGAAATCTTTCAGTTGGAACTGTTGCAGACATAACGATTCTGAGCGTTCGCCACAACAAAATGATTTTTTACGATCATTCCGGAAATGCATTGGAAGGGACAAAGGATATCAAATGTGCCTTTACTATAAAAAGTGGGGAAACAGTTTATCAGGAACATTGAATGGCGAACGCATGCGCGAATCACATCGGCCACCTCGTAAACAAATTAACAGTCTGCTTCGAAAGTGCTTTCCTAGCGGAAAGTAAAAA
Source organism: Puia sp. (assembly GCA_041481385.1). GTDB lineage: Bacteria > Bacteroidota > Bacteroidia > Chitinophagales > Chitinophagaceae > Puia. The sequence continues at coordinate 12,377 of JBGPBW010000013.1, read as the reverse complement.
ATGATGTATGATAAACCAGGAAAAGGCTTAATGCATATAAATAGGGTTTGTATCTTCTGTGGCCTTTCAGGTCATAAATTATCAGAGCGACAAGGATCAGATCTGTGAATAAGAATGTGATTAGGTCAGCATTAAAAGAGTTCACTTGAAACAAGCTGGACAAAAGGCGGCTGAGGGTGGGGTCAATAAATATCAGAGTGGTCGCAATCATATAACGCATATGGCGCGGGGTTATTTTTATGTTGGCGATGGCACATGAGTAAAAAGTTATGAGCAGGACTACATCACAGATCGAATGAAAATGCTCCGCATACATGTATTTCATAAATCCTGAAAAGGTATGGCTGTACTGATTTGTATATCCTTTGTTCCACATCAATACAAAGGAAGTGATCATCAAAGGCACCAAAACGTAGGTAAATCTGCCAATCATCCGGTGCGTATTGTATTTACCGTACCTGATTAACAGGGGTTGTGTAATCACGGTGCAGGTCCACAGGAACAGAATAAATGCATGAAAGTGAACAATACTTGTTGTTGCAGGATTGAAATCGGGGAATAGTCCGAAATAGGTTTTATAAAATCCCAAAAATACCAGGGCTAACAAGAATAGAAAGAAATATCCGAGGTTTTTGTAACCAAATTCCATGTGAATTGTTTTAGGGGTTGCTTTACAAACTAATTGTCAATCCATGAATATACTGTATATCACAGATCATTATATGAAATGAATTGACGGTGAATGGCCGTGGTGGGCTAGTTTTTGAGATTTCTCGTATTCACCTTGTCGGCTGGAAAAATCGGATAACTGCTTCTTTCTACGCTGATGCTACCCGATATGGAAAATGTTTTGGCATCGTTGATATACATCAGGCCCATCTCCACCCTCGTATTAATGCCAAAACTGTAGGTGTTGGGCAGGTAACTGCCGGGATAATATTTATTTAATGCAGGATCCGTGAATGAATGGCTGAAACTAAAAAAGGTTGGCGCTGCGGAAATGCCAGCGAAGGCGATCAGATTATTATTTAAAGGGTGATTCAATTGAAGACCCACAGGTGCCGATATGTATGTAGTGCTGCCTCCATTGAAGAAACCAAATCCGGCAGAGATCCCGGCATATTTACTGAAATACCATTTTTGATTCAACGGATTATCGTTAATACTCAGATGGTCGCCGGGTAAAGGAAACGATTGCATAAAGTTGATACCAGCACCAGGCATATAGGTCTGGGCATTTGCTGAAATGAAAAAAATAGACGCCAGTAGCGGCAAAATGATATGCATCCGACGGAACATAGGGTAAAAATACAGCTTGTTGAAGGAAATACGGCCAGATCTGCTTAAATTAACAACAGTAAGATAATGAATGATTTAATGGATCGCTGACCAAAACGATTGAATGAAAGTCCAGATAATAAAAGCGTCGGAGGAATACAAGCAGGTCATCTAGAACCTGCTTCAATTTTATGTATATGACTTTTCGGAATACACGGGCCATGATGTAGAGCCGTCTGGCCTGTTTGGGATTTATCCTGATTTGGATAAGTATTGGAATGAGGAAGCCAGATTTCCTTATGTCATCAGACAGGATGAAAAGTATATAGGTTTTGTATTTGTCAGGCATATCAATGACGGGGAAAGAAATTATTTTTCCATCGCGGAGTTTTTTATTATGCGTAAGTACAGGCGCAAAGGTTTTGGCAGGCAGGCAGCAGAACAGGTACTGGATTTATACAGGGGTCAGTGGGAGATCTTTCAAATGGAATCCAATAAATCTGCGTTGGCATTTTGGCGAAGGGTTATTTTGGATTATACAAAGGGACAATTCAGCGAAAAAGTAGAAAATAAAAGAACAATTCAGTGTTTTGAGAACCATAGTTCTTTGGGTTAGCTTAATTTAGTCAATTCATTCATACTGCTTAATAATCGAACATGAAGAAATCCCTTGTATCACTATCCATGTTGTGTATGTTTTCCGCCGGAGCACAGGATTCCGTGACCATCTCTCAAATCATCAGCGCGGAGAATATGTTTGCATTACATTTTACCCCGGCCAAACGGGATTCCATGGCCAGCGGGTTAACGGATAAAATTAAAACATACAATTACCTGCATGCGCAAAACCTGAAAAATGATGTGCCACTGCCGCTTTGGTATAGCCCTTTATTACCGGGCATGTCAGTTCCCCGCAAACAACTGCCCGTCTCTTTTAAACTTCCCGATCAGGTTACGGTTTCCACAGATAAGAACCAGCTTGCCTTTTACAGCATATCCCAACTGGCTTCCCTGATTAAGAATAAAAAAATAAGCTCTGAACAGCTCACTCGTTTTTATCTTGACAGGCTAAAAAAATATGGACCTGTTTTACATTGCGTGATTGAAATCACAGAAGATATCGCCATCAGACAGGCAAGGGCAGCGGATGCTGAAATCGCAGCAGGAAAATACCGGGGACCCCTGCATGGTATTCCTTATGGCATCAAAGATCTTTTTGCCGTGGCAGGAACACTTACCACCTGGGGAACACCTCCTTATAAAAACCAACAGATCAACCAGACTGCTTTTGTCGCTGCCCAATTGGAAAAAGCGGGTGCTGTGCTCGTTGCCAAATTATCGCTCGGAGAACTGGCGATGGATGATGTCTGGTTCGGCGGTCTGACGCGAAATCCCTGGGATACGACCAAAGGATCGGGAGGATCATCAGCGGGTTCAGCGGCTGCAACGGCTGCAGGTCTTGTACCCTTTGCCATTGGAACAGAAACCTACGGATCCATTGTGGATCCCGCCATGCGCTGCGGCGTTACGGGACTGAGGCCTACTTATGGCAGCACAGCCCGTACCGGAGGCATGACGCTGGCCTGGAGTTCCGATAAAATCGGTCCGCTGTGCAGATCTGCTGAGGACGCAGCTATTGTATTTTATTATATGCACGGCGCAGATCAGGCAGACGCTTCTTCCATACAATTTGCCTTCAACTATACGGGCACAGCCGAACTGCAGAAATTGAAAATTGCATACATCAGTAATTATATCGACAGTCTGCCGGCCAACTGTGCGGAGAAACAAACCCTCAACACATTGAAACAAATGGGCGCAAACCTGATCCCCATTCATTTTCCTGATAGTCTTCATGGCGATGAAATGCTTTCTTTGATCATCGGAGCAGAGTCAGCAGCAGCATTTGACCCGCTCACCCGATCCTCGATGGACGACGAAATGGTACAGCAAAATAAAGACCGCTGGCCCAACACATTCAGAACTTCGCAATTTATACCCGCGGTAGATTATATCAACGCCTGCAGGATGCGCTGGCTGATCATGAAAAAAATGGATCCGCTGATTGACAGTTACGACATCATCATCACACCACCGGAAACCGGTGACCAGCTGGCCATAACCAATTTAACGGGTAATCCTTCTGTGACCCTGCCCAATGGCTTTTTACCAGACGGTATGCCGACCAGTATTAGTTTTATCGGAAAACATTTTGGAGAAGCTGTATTACTCGCCTTCGCGAAAGCCTATCAGGAGAAAACAGGTTTCCAACTGAAACATCCTCCGGGGTATTTAAAGTAAAATATTCATCCTGAATCGATCATCGATAGGCGATACACGATAAACTAAACTGCTATTGGTTGAAGATTTTCTTCCATTCGTTTAAAAATACCCGGCCTGCCTCGGTAAATGACTAATTTGCATGGGCAAAGTATTTTCAGATGTTCAATTGTATAATCATTGACGACGAGCCGATCGCCCGGAATATTTTGCAGGAATATATTAAACGGGACGAACGGTTGTATTTGGCGGCCTCTTACGCCAATGCTTCCGATGCATTGCGTGAGATACACTCACTGAAACCCAGGCTCATGTTCCTGGATGTGAAAATGCCCAAGATCAGTGGTTTCGAAATGTTGCGCTCCCTGCCGCAGCACCCCTATGTGATATTTACCACCGCATTCCGGGAATATGCCATTGAGGGATTTGACTTGAACGCTGTTGATTATTTATTAAAACCATTTTCATTTGAGCGGTTTTTACAGGCAGTCAACAAAGCGTATTTATTATTTTCTGCTGAATCCGCCGACCTTTCCCCAAAAGCTGCAACGACGCCTGCTGCAGCCGATGAGGAAATATTTGTCAAGAGCGATGGCAAGCTGGTCAGGATCAACATTCATAGTATTTATTATATCGAAGCGCTGAAAGAATATATCCGCATTTTCACACCCGATGGAAACTGGGTGGTGTATCAGACCATGCAGCATATAGAAGAAAAACTGCCCAAAGAACTTTTCTTCCGCATACACAGGAGTTTTATCATTGGGCTGAAACATATTAAGTCCATCGAGGGCAATTGTGTTCTGATCAACGGCACCCAACTTCCCATCAGCCGGTATAGCAAGGATGAATTCATAGATAAGATATCCGGCAATAAACTGCTCTAAAGTTTTCCGGCTATGGTCCGCAGCAGATACCTTTTTGTTTTTATGACCAGCCTGTTCTGGGTTGTTTCCGCTAAGGCGCAGGATACCATTACGCTCACGCCCAGGCTGCGGTGGGACAGTAGCCTGACGTCCAACAACTATGCGGCTTTCTATATTGATGAATCAGATCAGCAGAATATTTCCTCCGTATTAAAAGAACCCTTTCACACAGACAGCAATTTCCTCCCGCATGTGATGTCGCGCTACGGAACCAAACGGATAACTGTCTGGATGCGCTGGATCATCCATAATGCATCGCCGGTAACGGAACCCGTTATGCTTTTATTCGACCGATATAGTTCTCTGTCGCTGTACACAGTGGAAAATAATAAACCCAGGTTTTTGAAGAATAGTTTTTACCTCTTCACCTGGGGAACCGAGGATCAGCGTCGAAGTTTTCAGTTCGATATGCCGGCAGGTCATACTTTCAATGTCTATGCCAGGATGACGAATCCATACCGGAATTATTCGTCAGAAGATCCGGCGATTATCCGTCCCGCAGAGTATCAAATGGTAATCAGAAAAATGATTTCTGATAATCTCTATGTAGTCCTGATCTTTACCTTGTTTCTCTCCATTGTTTTATTTACAGCCATCCACAGCCTGGCCCTTTATTATTTTAATAACAAACGAAGGGAATTTTTACTGTACAGTTTTTATGCGATCTGTGTTTTTGCATACTTCCTGTTTAAATTTGAGGCATACCCTTTCATCAATGTCTTCTTTTCCCATTTCCCTTTTGTTCACATCTACGGAAACGAACCACTCAATTACCTCATGTTCTTCGCTTATTACCGGTTTGTCAACAATTTCATCGACTTTAACGAAATCGCCCCCTGGTACTACAAAGCTATTCTGGTAACGGAAAAAGTTCTTTTGATGGCGATTGCAGCCAATACCGTCTTTGCTATATTCAACTGGATCTGGCTGCAGGACATTCTCTATGACACACTGAGACCTTCTGTGGCCCTGATGGGATTAGCAGGTGTTTTTCTTTTACTGCGATCCGGAAAGACGCTGCCTCTTTTTATTGGCGTGGGATCAGGCTTTCTGATCATCGGTTCATTGGCAGCGATGGTGATGACCTGGATGACTGACCTTCATTATCGGGTCGGATTTCAACCCATCATATATATGCAGCTGGGCATCGTGATCGAACTGCTTTGTTTTACCCTGGGCCTGAGTTATAAAACCAGTTTGATTGAAAAAGACAAATTACGGGCACAGCAGCAATTGATCGGTCAGCTGGAAGAAAACAGGAACCTGCAGGACGAACTGACCAATAAACTCGAAATCAGGGTAGAAGAGCAGACTTCCCGTTTGCTGCAACAGCAGAAACAAATCGAAAAAGAAAAGGAAACGCACCTGACCCTGGAATTTCAAAAGAAACTCACTGAAATGGAATTGCAGCTGCTGAAGTCCCAGCTCAATCCGCATTTCTATTTCAATACCCTCAATAACCTCTACGGACTTTCCATGATCGCACCCAAAAAAGCGCCTGACGCGATCCTCAAACTGAGTGATATTATGGAATATGTGATCTACGATTGCAGGAGTGAAAAAGTCCCACTCGCCAAGGAATTAAAATTCATTAAAAGTTATGTCGATCTTGAAAGATTGCGTTATGATGAACAGGCTGCGATACAATTTCATATTGAAGGAGACAGCGACGGACACATGATCTCTCCTTTGTTGCTCATACAATTTATTGAGAATGCTTTCAAACACGGACTGGAGGAGAATAAGTCCGATTGTTTTCTTAAGATTACGATCCAGGTTCGCGACGGTTGGTTGTTCTATCATTCGCTAAACAGTGTAAGTCTCCATAAATACGAAACCGGAGGTCTCGGGCATGACAATGTAAAAAAGAGGCTGGATATCTTATACTCCGGTCAGCATGAACTCCTTATTCACTCCGATAGGGATGTCTATGAAGTCCATTTGAAATTGCACTTGTAACCCATTCCAACGCCGCTCCAACTATTCGTTGAAGTTTTCATTCCATTCGTTGAATTTATTTGATATAGCCTTCGCAGTGTCCAACTTTTATGCAGGATTTCCCGATAAACCTTCCTGTTATGAAAAAGTTGATTGTGTATGTATTCCAATTTTTTTTGCTGACTGATTTTTTAGAAGGTCAGCAATTGTATGCCAGTTCGCCTGACTTTAGAAGACCGGCAGATGATCTCTATGCTGTATACCACGATGTGGCTAAAACTGATATCACAGATCCCAGGCCTGCATCGCTGATTGAAAGTTCAAAGAAAGGGGAGTCCGATCTGACCAGTTATTTTCAATGTTTTGCGCCGGCATCAGAGGAAGATCAGTATACGCTTACCATATGCGGCGATATTCCCGACAATAATAATCCGGAAAGGATTCATGTAAAAGATGAACCCGGTCACAGCTTTCTGATACTCACGAAAAGGAAAACCGGGTCTGCCAGCCCTTCAGTAATCAGGGTATTTGGATTCTATCCACATCGCCCTGCGTCCTGCCTCATCTTTAGAAATGTCCGGGGAGAAATCATGGACAACAGTGAAAGGCAGTACGATGTTTCTTTAACAACGGACATCACGGCAGCGGAATTCAAATATGTATTGGTGCGTTCCCAACAACTCGCCAGAAGAAAATATAATCTGAACAAGTTCAATTGTTATGATTATGTGGTTGAGCTGTTTAATTCTTTACCTCGTTTAGAGAAACTGCCGGTCACTCACCTGAGGTTCCCTTTTATTTTCGGCAGGGGAGGATCTCCCTGCGGACTCTATCGCGATTTGCGCAGGCTGAAGGATGAAGGTTCGGTATGGGCCTCCCATATTCAGTTCGGCAATTTTTATGCGCCCAGAAGTGAGCCCCGGATAACGATCAAACGGACCTTATGATACCACTGCATTTTTAACATTCTAAAACTATAATCATGAAAAAGTTAATGATCATTCCGGCTCTTATTGTATTCGCTTTTTCGATTCAGGCGCAAAATCCTGTGCAACATGACCAGGGCAATAACAAAAAGAAGAAAACGGATTTCTATGCTGATGTTTTTGGCGCAGTCAATCTTTCAAACATAAATGGCAGCCACAGCAGCCACAGCAGTACGCTGGTCGGTGCGCAATTCGGCGCTGGTGCTACTGTATTGGGTTTCTCCCAGGTGATGAGCATTCGTGCCGAACTGGCATTTTCCATGCAGGGTGCAAAGTACAATAGCAGTTCAAGTGGCGGAAGCTCTTCTTATTCTTCCTCGAGCAGTCTGCATTTGAATTATATCAATGTGCCCATATTTGCCCGATACCAGACACCCGGTGGTTTTTATGGTGAACTGGGCATACAGCCCGGATTTCTGGTCAGCGCAAAAAGCTCCTACAGCTACAGCGGAGGCAGCGGATCCAGTGATGTGAAAAAGCAGTATAATTCTTTCGATTTTGGCATCCCGATCGGTATCGGATACAAATTCAAAGATAAAATCGGGGTAGGCGTACGTGTCGTGCCTGGTGTCTCTAACATCGAAAGCAGTACATCATCGTATTCTTCCCAGTATACTGAACACAATTTTGTGACCAGTATCAGAGCGTCATATGCATTCTGATCACACAAACCACCAAAACATTCGAATAAAACATTGTTAAACGGAATCCTAAAAAATAGTATATGAAATACTTACTCTTCTTTAAAAAATGGCTGCCCTCCGCCATGGTCATAATTTTTATTAATATGTTTGGGATGGGCTGTAGTGATAACGGCTGTGGAAAATCGAACCTGTCGACAGGACCAACTCCGGACTGCAGCAGCGATGCCTATCATGAGGCCTGCTGCGGACTACCCTGTGAGATTGGCATAGGTGATAAAACTAACCTGGCGCCCAAGGATGGTATACTTACTTATATAATTACAAATTCAGATTACTATTTTACACCCCGGGCCATTCACTTTTACGCAGACACCAAAGATTCCATGGCGCCGGCACCGCTGACCAATTACATGAATTTCAATTTAGAAATTAAACAGGGAGCCCAGATCTGGTTAAGTGCCTGTTTTGACAAAGCAGGTAAGGATCATCTCGTCCATGTGGGGTACACACTCTATGACAGATCTTCCGGCCAGCTGATAAAACAAGGACTAGATTCTGGTGTTTGTAAATAGGGGGACGACACCCAGTCCCCCGTTCTCGATGTGTTTCCCTTTCTTCAGGTATTACGATGAATAGGTTAGTTGCTGTTCATGCATCCGGATCCCATCCGGACCGCATGTACAGCAGCGTCATTCATCTGTAAAACCCTCCACCATGAAACAATTCCTATTTGCGCTGATCCTGGGATTCACGTTTATTCCAGTGCCCGGCGGCGGTATTTACGCCCAGAATTCGAGGAAAGTGATTGAGTTCAATATGCGCAGGAACTTTATTCCATCCATTCGCAATCTGGCTGCGCTTATAAATCCGGACCTCAGTGTCACTTATATGCTCGGTAGAAATGAAATTAATCTCCGGGCATTAAGGGATTTCATGAACCGCTATGACCAGGAAGATCATGTATTTTGGTTTTCCACTCCCGATGGGGGATTCGAGTCGTATTTTATCCGGGATGGTTATGGTGACCGGGTCATCTATGATCAAAAAGGAAACTGGTTATTTTCATTGATCAATTACGGTGAAGACAAACTGCCCCGGAATATCAGGAGCACGGTAAAGTCTGTTTATTTTGATTTTGATATCGTCCTGGTTGAAGAAATACAAAGGACCGAAGGCATTGAGTATATCGTCAGCCTGGAGGATCACTCAAATATCAGGGTCGTTAAAGTGAACCGGGAAGGTGAACTGGAAGTTTTGCAGGAACTGGATAAGTAATTCCGGTCCTCATTTATAAATTCATAAAAACTAATTGTCCAACAAAAGTTTGCTGGACAATTTTTCCATTTCTGATGATAAATGTATCTGAACCCATAGGTACATTTAGGCTGGGAGTCCTGGCGTGCCAGACAATAAAAATGAGCTCTTCATTGATCACCAATTTATCCAAATCAAATTTTGACTGTTTTTTTGGGAAATGGACAATCAGGCCAACAAAAAAAGACTTTATTGCTTCAATTCCTCTATAAGTTCCTTCCTGGGTGATCAGAACAGATTCGTCCGTGTAGTCGGACACAACAGCATTCAGGTCGTTGTTCAGAAACGAATTCAGGTGATTCATAACAACATTTTTCGAAAGATCACTGGTGGGCGCTGAAAGTGTTTGTGAGTTATTCATTGTTTTGATTTTGATAAATTATTATTGAGAAATAAAAACAGGGAAGCATTGTATGCAGGCAAAGGTACTGGCGGACCACGCTGCATGTATGGTCTAAAGAAACAAAAAAATCGACTATCTGGTTTAAACTTTGGTATTTGAAAGTTTGGAATGCTTTTGCCGGTATTGAAGAGGGGTCAGATGATGTTTTTGTTTAAACACCCTGATAAAATGTGAAGTATCTTCAAAACCGCTTTCAAGAGAGATTTGGGAAATATGTAAATCTGAACTCAGTAACTGGTGACGGGCAAGATCCAATTTCCTTTGTTTGAGCCAGGCGGCAGGCGTAGTAGCGTAATATCGGGCAAAAGACTTTTTAAAAGTAGACAGGCTCATATGGCAAAGCTGGGCAAATTCTTCAATTCTAAGGTTATAGGCAAAATTCTCTTCCATAATCCTGGTCATTTGATATTCCTGATTTTGACATAAGGAAATAAAATAGTCGGTTAAGGCTTTATGCTTCTTATTTGAAAAAAGACTTAGGAGTAATTCTTCAAATTTAAGCCTCAGGAGACTTTCATTTGGTTTCTCAGAAAGTGAAAAAAGGGATTGAATAGAGCGGTAATAGATCACGAGCAACTCATCCGGGTGAACATTCAGGACTGAATCCTGGTTCGAAAGATCATTTTGGGAAACATCCAGTAACGCCGTATTTTTCCCCAGAAATGTCTTGATGAAGTCATCGGGAATAAAGATAAATACAGCGCAAAATACATCATCAAAAAATTGATGTGTAAGATTTGCTCCTTTTTTAACAAAGATTATATCTCCTTCATTTACTTCATAGGATTGGTAAATGGATCTCCATATTTTTTTACCGGAACTGATAAACGCAAAGTAGTTGTTATCGGACCAGATCCCGAATTTGTTCTCCTCCCGCATACAGGTATATTCGGCAAAGAGCAAGTCACTTACTTCCATTTTTAGATATTGGTTCGAATCTTTTATCGTCGAGGAAATATTTACCATTATGTTTTTAAATATCGGTTTAAGGCATTAACAGATCATAATTATTGTCCCGTTAGGGCAACCCGCATTAGGAAGCTGTTACAATTGAGCTGAACGAGATGCAGGCATGTACACAGGAATCTGAAATCGTGAGACAGGCAGTCTGCAAATGTAAGGATGCTCAGGGATACGTTCAACAAGACTTACCCAATGCTAGCTAATATCAAGCTCAAATGCCTGGTCCACCCTTTCATTGCTTTCTTTGGGTGTGACTTCCCTGAATCCAAATTTTTTATACAGGGCTATGGCAACAGTTAAAGGGGATATGGTCTCTAAAAAAATTTTCTTATAATGTTTTTCCCTGGCCTTTTGAATGGCGGTATCCAAAAGCCATTTCCCCAGTCCCTGCCCCCTCACTGCTTTTGACAGATACATTTTTCTCAGTTCGCAGATTTCATGATCCATTGGATGAATGCCAAAGGTTCCGACGATTTGTTTCGTTTCCGTATGTACAGCAACTCCAAAAAAGCCATTGTTGAACGAAAAATACTTTTCAATATCATCCAGGTCGCAGTCCTTACCCAAAGGGTCCGGATGCAGACCATGTTCAATCAGCGAGGAAAAAACGAGTTGCTTAATAGCGGGTATATCGCTGTTGGTGGCCGGTCGTATGAGAAATTCCTTAAAGTTCATTTATGGTCTGGTTGACGCAAAAGCAAGATAATGAACATTCATCCGCAGTCGAATAGCCTTCGATAATTCCCCCTTCGCGAAATTTCTGCTGTTCTTGGTTTTTTTTTCCTAACTTGAAAAACCTGCACTGCTGCAACAATCAACGCATTTTCCTGAACAGATAAATGATAATGTATGACGAATTCAATTCAGACATGGGGATTATTAACGAGAAAAACTTTTTCGGTTATTGCTCTCCTGGTGATCGGACTTACGGCTTTTACAACATGTGATGCCCAGTCGATCGTCGGCAAATGGAAGGGTGTTTCAGTGACCAACTATTATAGTGATGATTATGCCAAACAGATGGGTAAGTCGATGGAAGAAAAACTGGCGAAGGAAACTGGTAACTCTGAAATAGATTATAACGCAGACCATAGTTTTAAGATGATTTTTTATGAGACCAATAGTTCGGAAGCGACGATCATGAAAGGAACATGGAGTGTAGCTGGCGATCAGCTGAAATTGACGCTTGAACCGCAGTTCAACCCAAAGGGAACTTCAACAAATGCACATTTCACAATTAACGGCAATACGATGGTGACAACCGCAGTGATCGCACCTCCTGCCAGGATCATCAAAACAGTGTCTACTTCCACCAGGTTGTAAAATGAAGCTCAGCACCAGGGCCTTGAAGGTCAAAAAAATAATTGTCCGTTTTTTATTGACTTTGCTGGTCGTCGCCACCGGCGCACTAATCTATTATTGTTGGGTTTCTTTTCCCATCCTGACTGCATATGGATCCAAAGTGATGGGTTCAGCTGTTTTTGTCGGGGGCAGGAATGAACATCAGGTAAGGAATCAGGACCTGAGTTCTTATATGATGAAACTCGGTGATTTTAAAGTGAACTACACCGACTCATCTGTAACGGGATCGATATTTGGATTCGCCAAAAGAAAAGCCATTTACAGGAACGGTCTGGGTGTTACC
>JBGPBW010000012.1:0-37047 GCA_041481385.1 Puia sp. | reverse complement strand
GTATACGAGCGCTCAGATTCCTGGCAAATGCAACGGTATGAGTGAATCCCCTGCCTTGGGACAGGAATACCCGTTGCCTGGTGAAGACCGGGATATCAACGATATGATTGATACTATTCTCCGGTATCTGAAAAAAACCTATCCTCCGGGTAAATCATTAAGAACTTTTCATGCAAAAATGCATGCTTTTTTAGAAGCCGAATTTATTGTGTCTGCTGATTTACTCCCTAACATACGATACGGGTTTTTACAACCCGGGAAATCCTACAAAGCCTGGATACGATTTTCAAATGGGAATACCCGTGTGAAAGATGACCGTGAAAAAGATTTGCGCGGCATGGCCATCAAATTGCTGCATGTACCGGGAAATATGATTGTGCCTGATGAGCAATTACCACAGTCGCACGATATATTATTAGTGAGTTACCCAACCCTGATGTCACCGGACATTCCCGGGTTCAAAAAAAATATAAAGGCCGTTTGTGGCGGCTTCGCAGGCTTAATGAGGTTTGCCATCAATCCACTCAACTGGCCAACATTGATACGTACGCTGCGGTCGATGGAAGCCGCAGATAATCTGTTTAGCAAACAATACTGGAGCGTTGCGCCTTCTCGATTGGGAACCCCGGATCAGGCCATTAAATATGGTGTGATGCCGGCGACACAGACAGCCGTGAAACAACCGGATAAGTCCCATTCCGATTTTTTACGCGATGTGATAGAGCAGGAACTGAAGACACACGCTTTTCACTTTGATTTCCTGATTCAGTTCCAGGAAGATGCAGTATCCATGCCGATAGAAAATGCCTGTGTGGAATGGAAATCAACATGGCATAAAGTGGCGGAGATCGTGATTCCAAATCAAATATTCAATACGGCAGAAAGAAAAACATTGGGTGAGCATGCTTCTTACTCGCCCTGGCACTGCCTTCCGGAACACCAGCCACTGGGCGGCATCAGTCGCGCCCGCAAAAAAGTCTATTCAGCGATTTCGGCATTCAGATTGCAAAACAATCAAAATCTATAATATGCAAACAGCCAAAAAATTTCTTTTGTTTTTCCTTGGCCTGACCTCGCTGATGCAATTTGGTTTAGGTGCCTGGATTCTTTTCAGTTTGAATAGCCTGTTGAATTCCATGCACATGCAATTCAGCGAAGATCTGAAAGTATTTTCCACCTATTTCGGGATCTGTCTTTTTATCATCGCTTCATTGGGCCTGGTAGCCATCTCTTTCAACAGAAACAATAAGTCGGAGGGGCTTGTACTCGCTAAATTTATTGGCTGGTGGATGCTGGTTGCAGGTGTTGTTGTTCTTGCAAAACTTGGGCGTTTTGATCTGGCAGTCCCTGATTTTATCCGTGGGCTGGGTATTTTGATATCGGCGTATTTGGTGAAAATAGACAAGAGCCCCTCTTTAGGTTGACGGCTTCGCCCACCGAAGCGTTAGCGAAGGTGGGTTGACCGTTGACTGTTGACAGTTGACCGACGATGGATGGCGGCTTTATTTTGTGAAGATGCAAACCTTTTGATTCTTGTAATGTAATCTATTAGCCTGTACTGTTCCGCCGCAAGCGGTAGCCGTCAAACAATAAACTGAAGAATATGAATTCGTTTAAATCCGTCGGATTGGGAAAACCGAAAATGAAAGTAGAAGTCTGGAGCGATATCATGTGCCCATTCTGTTATATCGGGAAACGGCATTATGAATCGGCGCTGGGCCGATTTGAAGGAAGGAATAACGTGGAGATTGAATGGCATAGCTTTCAACTGGATCCGACCATTCCAAAAAACATCCCATCAAAAGAAAATGTTTACCAATACCTAGCCGATAAGAAAGGCATTTCCTATGAGCAGTCTGCAAAAATGCACGAGCGGGTGATTGAGATGGCGAAGAACGCGGGACTGGATTATCGATTTGATAAAGCCATCGTGGCCAATTCCTTTGATGCGCATCGACTGATTCAGCTTGCAAAAACCAAAGAATTGGGTGATGCTGCTGAAGAAAGATTATTTCGTGCCTATTTTACGGAGGGTAAAGATTTCGGAGATCATGACACCCTAATAGCGATCGGAAAAGAAATTGGCCTGAATGCAGAAGAAATCAAGTCAGCACTGGTGAGTGATGACTACGCAGAAAAAGTGGAGCGGGATATTCAGGAAGCAGCCGAGATCGGTGTGCAGGGTGTTCCTTTTTTTGTATTCGACCGCAGGTACGCTGTATCCGGTGCACAGGCACCTGAATATTTTCTTCAGGCTTTGAATCAATCCTTCGGTGAATGGGAAAAAGCCAATCCGGATACAGAACTGGCGCCGGCTGAAGGAGCGGTCTGCAGTCCGGACGGCGATTGTACCTGATCATTCTGACCTCAAACGATCATCGCCAGCCGAAGCTCGCCTATTCCCGCAGAAAGCGGGATTCGACGAACGATGTCATTCTGAGCGAAGGCTGGTCACTGGATTTGCAGTCGCAGCCCTGATGGCCTGGAAACTGATCGTGGCGATGGCGATGATCAATGCCAAGGCTCCCGCGATCAGGAAAAACAATATGTTCATATCAATCCTGTAGGCAAATCCCTGTAACCAGTCATGCATAAAATACCATGCAATCGGTGAAGCGATCACGAGCGACAGCAATACGAGTTTCACAAAATCTTTCGATAACATGGTCACTATGGTTGTGACCGACGCCCCCAACACTTTACGAATGCCAATTTCCTTACGGCGTTGTTCGGCGGTATAGGTTGCAAGTCCAAACAGGCCCATGCAGGAAACGAAAATGGCAATCGCCATAGCGATATTCATGATCTGGTTTGTTTTCCGGTATTCATCATAGAATTTAGCAATCTGCTCATCAAAAAACCGGTATTCAAACGGATCCTCAGGATATACAGATTTCCAGGCGACGACCATTTTGTCGATAACGGTTTGCAAATCTTTGGGCTGAATGTTTTGCGATGCTAATTTAATACCCACTGTAGCCCCCTGCTCCGTAATTAAAGTTACTGCCGGTATCGGGTCGTGCAAAGACTGGGTGTGAAAATCTGCGACAACACCAACGATCGGACGTCTGACACTCACCGGTCCATTACTCCAGCCGAAGTCAACCAGTTTGCCTATGGCTTCTTCAGGTTTTTTGAAACCCAGCTGTCTGGCACATTGTTCATTGATCACCAACTCATTGATGGTATCCGCAGGAATAAAATTTCTTCCGGCTACAAATTTGAGTTGGTAAAGTGAAGTATAATGTTCATCACTGCCGAGTACCTGTGTCGAAACTTCTGCCTTATTGTACGTGATTGCCGTTCCATTATGGTAGATATTGGCCGGAGGCCCATCGTTGCGGCTGACAATTTTAGCTTCAGGGATATTCCTGATCTGGTCAGCAAAAACTTTTGCTTTTTCCGGTGGATAACGCCAGTTTGTATTGATATTAATGATAGCGTCTTTGGTAAAACCCATATCCTGATTCATCATAAAGTGAATCTGGCGGCCAATGACCAGTGTAGCGATGATGAAGAGTAGTGAGACGGTAAATTGAAAAACGATCAGCCCCTTTCTCAGATAACCACCACGACTGACTTGGCGGGAACCCTCACCTTTGAGACTGATCACCGGCTGGTAACCCGACAACACTTTCGCGGGATAAAATCCAGCCAGTATTGAAGTTGAGACGGTTAGTAAGAGTAGGAATATCAAAGTCGGCGCACTGAAAAAATCGGGGTTCAGTCCAGGGGGAACCAGATCATGGAAAATGTGGAGTACGGGTTTCATAGCCAGCATGGACAGGCCAACTGCAACCAGGGTGAGCAAAAATATTTCACAAAGAAACTGCAACACGATGCTCATTCTGCTGCTTCCCAAAACTTTCCGGATGCCGATTTCTTTCGACCGCTGAATGGACTGCGCAGTGGAAAGATTGATGAAATTAATCGCCGCAATGATTAAGATAAATATAGCGATGGCCATCAATCCGTAAAGCGTCGGCATATGGGCTTTCCTTGTGTAGGAATCAGCATAGCGGCCATCAAAGTGCAGGGTGGCCAGAGGCTGCAACAGGAAAGACACTTTGTTGTCTCCCATACCCTTCATATTGTCCCTGATGATTTTTGCAAATTGGGGAATGATCCTGTCCACATTGGTGTGGTCTGCGATTTTTGTAAATACCTGGGTATCCCCGTTCCATCCTCCCCAGTTATCCCAGCTTCCCATATTTTTCAAATAGCTGTGTTCAACCGTACTTAAGGAAATAAAATCAGTGAACTTTAGATCGCTGTTCATGGTAAAATCCTTCACTATACCGGTTATGGTTAAACGAAGCGAATCTTCATAAATGATCCGACGCCCTAAGATCTCTTCCAGGGGCCTGGTACCAAAATACCGTTTCGCTTCATTTTCTGTAATCACCACCTGGAAGGGTTCATGGAGTGCAGTCGCTTTATTTCCCTGCAGCCATTCATATGGGAAAACGTCGAAGTATTGCGGATCAGCCAGTATGATTTTTGTATCGTTCTCTCTGTCATCAACGGGAAAGAAACGTTTTACGATTTTATCGCCATCGGGTATGGCCACTTTCATGGACATCCGATGAAACATCGCTACAGCATCAAGTCCGGAAACGGAGGCGCGGATCGCTTTTGCAGCGGGGTCCGGAATGTTGGATATCTGATGTTTTTCACCAGTAGTGCCTTGCATTTCTGTGACAATGCGAAAGATCCTTTTTTTATCCGGATGAAACTGATCAAAGCTCAGTTCATAGCTGGTAACCGTAAAAATGATCAGGCAGGCGCTGATGCCGATCGCCAGTCCGACAGTATTGATAAAGGCAAAGACCTTATTCCTTGCGATATTGCGGATGGCGATTTTGAAATAATTTTTCAGCATATGTCTTTTTGAAAATTTTTGGGAAAAGGGACATAGGTGGTATCCTAAAACTGTGCCTGCATGTAACCGTTTAATAATCAAATATCTAGAATCTCAATATCCCTTAAAATGTTCGATTTTGATACAAGACTGTTCGCCGGTACGAACCGCTGGCCGCCGATCGGAAATCGGTAACGAGAGACGAAGATAGATTCGGGGAAAACACTAATTTCAGACAAATGGTAACCGCGAATTATAAGACTGCAGACAAAGGTTTAATGTATTGGCTTGCTTTCGGAGCCATATATATTATTTGGGGCACGACCTACCTTGCGATAAAAATCGGGATTGAAGATTTTCCTCCCTTTATCATGGCAGCCATCCGGTATTTAATTGCCGGTGTCATACTGTTGACGATTTGCCTGATCAGAGGAGAAAATATATTTTCAAAAGGAGTCGGTCATAACCTGCTGATTGGTGCTTTTATCATGACTTTCGGTCAGGCCATTGCATTTTGGTCAGAGAAATATATTTCTTCCGGACTGACCGCTGTCTTTGGATCCTTATTGCCACTTTGTTATATTATCACGGACACCAGGAATTGGCATAATTACAAAGGAAGCAAACTAACGATTGCCAGTATCAGTCTGGGCCTGATAGGTATCGTGATTTTATTTATAAATCCTTCGGGAGCTTCTGAAGAGCATACCGGAGTGCTGGGTTTTATTGCATCGGTGGTAACTGTTGCCGGCTGTTTTTGCTGGGCTGCCGGTTCATTATATTATAAGTATCATAAAAAAACAGGATCGCTTCTCGAAAACGTTGGCTGGCAATTGATCGGCGGAGTAATTTGCTGCGGGATCATCGTGTTGATAACCGGAGAATGGAAAACATTTGATGTGAAACTGATATCTGTCAGGGCCTGGGCTGCGGTGATCTATCTGGCTATTGCCGGATCTATCCTTGCATTAATTGCTTTGTACTGGCTCCTGGCCAGAAGACCTGCAGCGCTGGTCGGCACTTATGCTTACGTTAATCCGGTGATCGCCGTATTCCTGGGGTTTCTTATCGCCAATGAGAAAATTACACTCATTCAGATCTTCGGCATGGTTCTGATTTTGGTCGCTGCCTATATGGCCAATATGGTAAAATTTAAAACTCGGGATGTGTAGTTGAATTCTTCTTTGTTTTGTTGTATTTTAATACTACAATCACACCTGCTTGCACTATTTCCTATTGATTTACCTTCTGATTTCATTGATGAATCCTGCTTTTGCACAGGAGGCCATACCCGAATTCGGTAAAATAACCCTGGGCGAACTGACGATGAAGGAGTGTGCCTTTGAGAAAAGTGCGTCTGCAATGAATTTGATCAATCAGGAAAAAATCAGTTTCAAACACAATGACTTCACCAATGTAATCAGTATTGTTTTTGAGCGCTCAGTAAGATTAAAAATCTTTAACAAGCTTGGCTTTTCGGCTGCTGAAATAAAAATTCCATTTATCAGTAATAGCAGTTACTCGTCGGTTACCGATGTTCAGGCATACCTGTACTCCCTGGATTCGACTGGGAAAATCCTAAAAGAGAAATTGACAAGTAAAGAAATATTGAAGGGGTCAACTAAGGAAAAAGAAGCCGAAGACTATATTTCATTCACATTTCCCAATCTTCAGCCGGGGGATATTATTGAATATAAGTACACCCGCACAGAGAAAGACCCATTTTCCATAGTGCCCTGGTTTTTTCAGGACGGCATTCCTACGGCTGTTTCAAAAATTACCGCGGTTGTGCCCACCTACAGAAAAGTTACCTGTTATGTTTTAGCAACCCAACCGGTATCCAAAGATTCGTCGTACAGAAAATATGAAGGGGGACTGCATGATGACGTAACCCAGTCCTTTACGATGCGGGATATTCATTCTTTTCATATTGAGCCTTTGATGACCTCTATAAAAGACAACATACAAAGAGTTGAGTTTTCCATGCCGGGATTTATATATGGTCAGGCTAAAGACGGTCCTCAAAAAATGCGCTTTTACACGTATGACCTGTTAGATGCCTGGTCATTTGGTTTTCAGATGAAAAGACGCATTCCGGATTTGGATCATTATATTGATTCCGTCAGGCAATTCAATCGAAAATCCGAGACCATTGAAGCCATCTATCAGTTGGTGAAAAAAAACATTGAATGGAATGGAGAACAGAGTTTTTTTTGCGATGATAGTGTGGACGGATGCTGGAAAACTAAAACAGGGTCCAGCGCAGAGATGAATATCTTATTCCTAAACCTGTTGCGGAAGGCAGGCATAAAATGTAATCCTATCCTTGTCAGTACCCATAATAATGGAAGTCCTGATATGGATTTTGCGGACATTTCCCAATTCAATGGGGTAGATGCACTGGTTGTAGATAGTGGAAGCCGGTGGGTTGTTGACTGTACACAAAAGGATTTGTCGTTCCGGGTTCCGCCATATAATGTTTTGAATAGCTTTGGTTTTATCATTGATCATGATCAAATGGGCTGGATGCTGATCATGGATCATCGGGTACTGATGAAGACGGAAATTGATGTGGATGCTGAGATGGACAGCATCGGAAATGTTAAAGGAGTGACTAAAACTACCTATATCAACTATGCGAAGTCCGATGTACTGCACGATCAAAGGGAAAAGAAAGTTAAGCCGATGCAAGCTGCATTGTCAGATCATATACCCGATTTGATTGTTGATACCCTGGTATCAGAGCATATCAATGATGATGATGACTCACTGGTTCAAAAACTATATTTTCATTATAAGTCACCTGCTACGGGTAACTTTTACTTTCTGAATCCGCAATTATTTTCTGTTCTAAGTAAAAACCCATTTGTCGAAAATGTACGGTATTCCGATATAGACTTTGGCTCCAGTCAATCTTTCACATCTGAAATCCGGATTAAGATGGCCATGAATATTTCAGTAGAAGGCTTGCCTAAGGATGTTGCATTATACAAAAATGATTCGACCGTTTCATTTGTAAGAACCTTTGTTACTGAAAAGAATACCCTTTTGGTCCGGTCTCATTTTGTTATGAAAAATGCGATTTTCATTAAAGAGGACTATCAGGATATAAAGAAGTTCTTCGATAAATTTTATTCGTTTATGAGTGAGGAGATTATTTTGAAGAGGAATTAGAGTCCTTAATCCCCCAAACTATACGCTACGACATAATCACCTTGTTTGGTGTGAACTTTTCCGTGACCACCGGCGGCGATGACGACGAATTGTTTTCCGTTCACCATATAGGTCATCGGTGTGGCCTGTGCACTGGCGGGTAAAGGAAAACCAATGATGGTTTCACCGGTCATGCTATTGAACACACGGAAATGATTGTCCATCGTGGCTGCGACAAATACCAGCTGGCCTGCAGTAACGATGGCGCCTCCGAAATTGAGTGAGCCCCAGTTTTTAGCGTCAGGATATTTCTCCGGATTCAACATGAAACCCAGTGGGACCTCCCATTTATTTTTTCCTGTATTCAGGTCGATCGCGATCAACTGTCCCCAAGGTGGTTTGGACAATATATTTATGCCGTTTTCATTAATACGGATCAGGTAATCCCTTTTCATAAGATAAGGCGTGCCCAACTGGCGGCCTATTTCTAATTTTTGTCTTTCTTTTCTGATCTCATCTTCCGTCATGTTCTCTCTCGGCACCAGGGTGATGATGGCGGGCAGCCGGTTGATATTCGTGATCAGCAAACCATGCACATCATCATAGCACATGCCGCCCCAGTGAATGCCGCCTACATTACCCGGCGTCATCAGGGATCCCTGATAAGAGGGCGGAGTATAAATGCCTTTGTTTTGATAAGTTTTTATTTTTTGCACAGATTCCGCGCGCAAGGTTTCGTTTACACCCCAACTGTCGGAGCTGTCTATTTTCTGAATCCCCAGCGGCAATGGTAAAACCGGAAAAGGTTGTGTGGGCCAGGCCTGTTCACCTTTGACCTCGGAAGCAGGTACGGCTTTTTCTTCAACCGGAAATACTGGTTTACCTGTCAATCGATCCAATACGAAAATCAAACCCATTTTTGTTCCGACGATGGCGACCTCTCTTTTCTTTCCATCTTTATTTATCGTTGTTAATATGGGTTGTGCAGGAATATCATAGTCCCAGAGATCGTGGTGCACCACCTGAAAATACCAAACTAATTTGCCCGTTGCAGCATTCAATGCAACGAGACTGTTTCCATAGAGGTCCTGGCCGAGTCGCTCTCCGCCATAATAATCAGGACTGGGGCAGGAAGTGGGAATAAAAATCAAACCATTTTTTTCATCAGTTGAAATTGTAGCCCAGGTATTGGCAGCGCCCGTCTGGTGGGCTTTTGGTCCAATCCATGTTTTCCAGGCCGGATCGGATTCGTTTCTTGGAATGGGATCCCAGGACCAGATGAGTTTTCCGTTTTCCACATCGTAGGCGCGCACTGTTCCGGCTGTCTCATCAGTACGGTTGTTGTCCCCCAGTGAAGATCCGACAACAATCAGGTTGCCGATGATTGCCGGTGCCGACGTGACACTGATGTTTTCGCCAAGACCTGATTTCAAATCGACTGTTCCCTGGTTGCCGAATCCGGGGATGGGCATTCCTGTTTTTGTTGAGAGAGCGATCAGTCTTCCGTCGATGGTTGCGATAAATACTTTTATTTCTTTTCCACCGTCAGTGGATCCTGGTCTCCAAATGGAAACACCGCGCGAAGTGATCTCACTATAGTCTTCGTGCAGATTGACTTTCGGATCAAAGAGCCAGACTTGTTTTCCGGTAAATGCATCAATGGCAAAAACGCGATCTGATGGGGTACTAAAATATAATGTTTGACCGACCATCACCGGTGTGGCTTCAAATGCAGCTTTCGTTAAGGCTTCCGTTCCGTTATATGTCCCCAGTTCGCCGGTCTGGAAAGTCCAGGCGACATGCAATTTATCTGCGTTGTGGACATTGATCTGATCAAGCGGAGAAAAGCGGTTGCCTCCGGGATCCCTTCCATAGGATGGCCATTCATTATTGTTTTGTGCAAAACCCCGCGAATGGAGGAATGAGAAAATGGTTATGAGAAAGAGGAGCCTGGTTTTCATGAAGTTTATTTATAAACGGTTGAAATAAAATATCACCAGCACAGGGTTCACTCATACTAAGGCATGTAAATATCCTGATTTTTTAGGACCTGATCAACGACTGATAAATTTTAATCAACTTTGCCTTCTAACGGAATAGGATCGACAGATTATCTATTAAACCTTACATTATGCGTAAAAAATCACTTTTCGCTTCAGCTTTATTATTGTTTTCTGCATTAGAAAGTTTTGGCCAGCAGAATGACGGGGCTCAGGATTTGCAAAAAAAATATCATGTATTTAACCGGGTGATCAGTTCAGGAACAGTAACAGGCAGTATGAATCTAAATGAGGGCGAAGGTCCGGGGATCGCCTGGATCACCGGACAGACATTCAATTATGGCACCATCGAATTCGATGTTAAGGGAAGAGATGTGCCGCAAAAAAGCTTTGTCGGTTTCGCTTTTCATGGCCTGAATGATTCCACCTATGAAGCCATTTATTTCCGGCCCTTTAATTTTCGATCGACAGATCCGTTAAGAAAAGCCCATGCAGTACAATATATTGCCGATCCATTATACGACTGGCCCAAACTCAGAGCGGACTATCCCAATAAATATGAGCAGCCGGTTTCTCCTCAGCCTGATCCCAATGACTGGTTCCATGCGCGCATCGTGATAGAACCTAAAAAGATCAGTGTATATGTTAATGATAACAGCAGTCCCTCACTTGTGGTTGAACCGCTGGTGTCCCTGCGCGGTAAGCAGATGGGCTATTGGGTCGGTAACGGCTCGAATGGTGACTGGAAAAATCTGAAGATCACGCCGGCTAAATAAAAATCATTACGAATAGAAAACAGCAGATATATTTTGAAGCTATTAAAACAATCTGTCGGAGTGGATTGTAGATAAAAAGTAAAAAGTAAAAAGTAAAAACAGTCATGAAATATAATCTTTTGGGAAAGACAGGACTCAGGGTTTCGGAACTCTGTCTCGGAACGATGACTTTTGGCGGCAAGGGTTATTTCAAACCCATTGGAACCCTGGGTCAGGAACCTGTTGATGCCCTGATGAAGAGATCCATCGACGGTGGTATTAATTTTATTGATACGGCCAATGTATACTCTGAAGGGCTGAGTGAAGAACTCACCGGAAAATCCATTCGCAATCTGGGTCTGCACCGTGACGACCTGGTGCTGGCCACCAAAGTGCGGGCCAAAATGGGCGACGGTCCCAATGATAGTGGCCTCACGCGGAAACACATCTTGCAACAGGCGGAAGCGAGTCTGCGCAGGTTGCAGGTGGACTATATTGATTTATATCAGATCCACAGTTATGATCCGTTAACGCCATTTGAAGAAACGCTTTCTGCGCTTGATGATCTGGTTCGTTCCGGAAAAGTGCGATATATCGGCGCTAGTAATCTGGCCGCATGGCAGCTGATGAAGGCGCTGGCATATAGTGAATACCATCACATCGCAAAATTTGTTTCGCTTCAGGCCTATTATACGATTGCCGGTCGCGACATGGAAAGAGAACTCCTGCCCCTGATCAGGGACCAGCAGATCGGCCTCATGGTCTGGTCGCCCCTGGCTGGCGGATTGCTCAGTGGTAAATATAGCCGCGATAAAGAAAAGGACGCAACGGGCCGGCGCGTGAATTTTGACTTCCCTCCGGTGAACAGGGATCGTGCTTTTGACATCATTGATCAATTACAAGTGATGGCCCAGGCGAAAAATACGAGCATTGCCGGGCTCGCACTGGCCTGGTTACTGCATCAGCCTGCAGTAACTACAGTGATTATCGGTGCTAACAAAATGGAACAACTGGAAGATAATCTGAGATCCATTGACCTGAAATTTACAGCCGATGAATTGGAAAAGTTGGATAAGCTGAGCCAGTTGCCTCCTGAATACCCGGGCTGGATGCTTGAACGCACGGGTGGGGATAGAAAAAAATAGTTGGAATTAAACCTTAAAAAAATGATACCAATACAAATCACGTTGGTAAGCCTTTCCAAAAAGCCCTCGCATCACGAACTATCTCAAACAGCTGCGGCACTTCAAAAACAAGCTACCCGGGACCTTGGCCCGATGTGGGGCTTTGACACGCTGGACCCGAAATGGGTTTAATAGTACTTTTTGTACCAAAATAAGTCTGGGTGTACAGGATTCCGGGGCATATGTAACCGAAGCCTGGAAAAATGAAATCAGTGAATATGTGAAAGGGGGGAAAATCGACGAATTGTTTTGATGGAACTACCAGTATGGGGTCACTTGAGATCAGCAAGATTCGGGTTTTCAGACCGTTTTCCCGTTTTTAAATTTGTATGTCATGTTCAATTTGGGATATGACCATATAAAAAAAGTCATGAGTCTGATTCGCATCAAACGAGCCGATTTTTCTGATGCCCTTGTCATTTCATTGTTAGGCAAAACAACATTTACAGAAACATTTGGCGATTTATTCAGTGAAGAAGAATTGAGTACCTACCTGGATGAAACCTTTGGTATAGAAAAGCTGGAAAGAAGCCTTTTAAAGGGAGAAAATATTTTTGGAATATTATATTATCAGGATAATCCTGTTGGCTATTATAAAATTAAAATGGGCCTGCACTTTGATCATTCAACAGATGAACATTGTGTACAATTACAGAAAATATATCTGCTCCGTGACTATTTAGATTTGAAATTAGGAAAAGAAATGTTGAATCATATCTTTAAACTGCGAGAAATTAAAGAATGCAACTTAATCTGGCTAATTGTTCTGCATACCAATAACAGGGCCATCAGATTCTACGAACATCAGGGGTTTAAAAAACTCAAAAAATATCATCACCAAATTGGATTACATGATCTGGAGTATGAATTGATGACTAAAGGCCTTCCGGCTTGATCTGGTCCCCACCTATCCAGTTAAAATATTTTGTATAACTCCCTTAACTGGGTTTTCATTTTTGTATCTTTAAATATTTGAATGCCGGCTGCCTGTTTTATCCTTGGCAGTATTCACATAGAATGGATATTATATGTCTGATGAACAGGACATTCCCGACAAATCTTTTAAAGAGGACCCGCCTAAAGACGCTGCAATGCCGGATTCTCCCATCTTTCCATTAGACCCCCAAGAAAAAGATATGGAAGTACATCATCACCCTGATTTGCACCACAGCCCAAAACCGTGGAAGGAATATATTCTGGAATTCATTATGATATTCCTGGCCGTAACCCTGAGCTTCTTTGCCGAGAACATGCGTGAACATTATTCTGAAGAGGTCAAGGCTAAGGAACTGGCTGAAAGTCTTTATAAGGAAGTATATTCAGACTCCGTAGACATTCAAAAAGTATTAGCAATACGTTTACATAAAGAAGATGAGCTTGGCTATTTTATCAGTTTTGTAAGAGACAGCAGCCTCAGTAATGTATCGGATAGTTTTTACAGGAGTTTTACCTGGTCATTTTTGATCAACAGTACCATCCTGTTTGAACCCGCTGACGGCATGCTGAATCAGCTTCGGAATTCTGGCAGCCTGAGGTATTTCAAAAGCAATGAGCTCCAAAGAGAAATTGGGGAATTGAGTGTGAGCATAGCCAAAATAAGAAGCCGGATGGGAGTGGAGTTTGGAATCAACGCTCAGGATCTCAGACCTTTTGTGATAAAGTTTTATGATTTTAGATGGGATGAAGAGTTGACTAAAAATGGTAGTCTTAATCTGATCGACGCACTGAATAAACAGCCTGCTCCGAAGCATCGAGGTGTAATATTAAATGTTAAGGATTTTAACCGGCTGGAGGCTGAAAATCTGGCATCTTATTTCAGGCTGGTCCTGAAAGCAACAAGAACACTGCAAATAAAAAATTATATTGAGATCAAACATAAATTACTCGAAACACTTAGGGAGGAGTACCAACTGGAGTAGCCATTAAAATCAGTGAATGGAGACCATAAACAAATCATATATGTATAAAGCAATTCACCTTAGCCCGATGATTCCTTCTTATAACATTGAAATGACAGCTCGTTTTTTTCAGGATCTGTTTTATTTTTCCATAGTGCGGACTGAAAAGAACTATGTTATTTTGTCTAAGGACAACCTGAACATTCATATTTTAAATGCAGGTAAGGATATTGGGGAGATGGAATTTTATCTCGAAGTAGAAGGACTGGATGATCTATGGCAGGAGATAAAAAACAAGCTAAGTGGAATTAAGATCAAAGCTCCTTTTGACCGGGAGTATGGGATGCGGGAATTTCATATTATTGTGCCTCATACCAAAACATTATTATTTGTAGGCCAGGCGATCAGGAATTAAACACCTTAAAAGATGAAAAAAATACCATTTATATTCCTTATCTGTTTAAGTTATGTTGCCTGCAACCAGAAGGACAATTCGAATACCGGTACTGTTCCCCAGGACAGCGCATCTGCGGCAGGTGCCGGGCTTCCTTACAAGGCCATGTATTCCTCCCGGTTTGTTCCAGGTAAGCAATCCGATCTGATCAATGTGCTGGATAGTTACAAATACTGGGAGGGAAATAATATGAAATCAATGAGAAACACTTTTGGAGATTCCGTTGAATTTCATCATTTTTCAGGCTTTATATTTAAAAATACCGGCGACAGTTTTGTAAGGCACACAGCAAAAGTCAGGGACAGTTTATCCAAGGTGGAAATTACCATGTACGCCTGGATGGCCAACCATAGTGTGGATCAAAATGAAGACTGGGTGAATGTCTGGTACGAAGAAACGGATACTTATAAATCAGGCCTGGTGGATTCAGCAGGCTATGAAGATGATAATCGGTTGAAAGACGGGAAAATTGTATATGTGGCTTCGCATATGCTGAAACTTAAACAATAAACTTAATGAACTCGCGCACCTATGCTCGACATTGTTATTGAGGCACGCGACGCGGCAATCGGTCAGACTTTGAAAGTTAAACGTATCCTTCCCTTCAGGCTGCGCAGGATGGTGGGTCCTTTTATTTTTATGGATCATGCGGGGCCCATTACGGATACTTCTTTGAACCCTTCGTCGCTTGATGTACTGCCGCATCCGCATATCGGACTGTCTACCGTGAGTTATCTGTTCGGCGGACAGGTTACGCACCGCGACAGCTTGGGTGTGGAGCAGATCATTCGTGCGGGTGAAGTGAACTGGATGACGGCGGGACGGGGCATCGCACATTCTGAACGGTTTGAGGATCCTGCTGCGCTGGCTGGTGGAAATGTCGAAATGATTCAAACCTGGGTAGCGCTTCCTGAAAAAGACGAAGAAGCCGCTCCCACTTTCAAAAATTATGTGCCCGATCAGTTGCCAATATATACAGACAAAGGCGTCTGGATGCGACTAATTGCCGGTGATGCTTATGGACTGCGCAATGACGTGATAACAAACTCACCCTTATTTTATCTCCACGTGACGCTGAATTCCGGATCGCGCTTTGGACTTCCTAAAGAACATACTGAGCGTGGCTTTTATATCGTGAAGGGGGGTGTAGAAGTCGCTGGAAATTTTTATCATGCAGGTCAAATGCTGGTGTTCACCAGCGATGCTAACCCGGTCATTCTTGCAAAAGAAAATTCAACGCTGATGTTGTTGGGCGGAGAACCGCTGGGTGAACGGTTCATCTGGTGGAATTTTGTTTCTTCCCGCAGGGAGCGCATCGAACAGGCTAAAGAAGATTGGAAACAGGGACGCATCCTATTGCCACCCACCGACAACAAAGAATTTATTCCACTGCCAGAAGATAGATCAAGACCGGCAGGTGAAGCGCCGAGGCCGGAACCGCTTTCCTAGAAATTTTTGCAAATAAAAAAGGGTGACCAGCTGTTGATCACCCTTTTCATTCATAGTAATAAAATTCAACAGTTAATAAGTCAGGCCGGATCCAAATTTATACAACGGATCCTTCGTATCGTAAGGCATATCTTCTTTCTGATTACGAACAGCATCCATAGAGGAAGGCAGTTCGATTGGAAGGTGGCCCTGTGGTTTGTATTTTCCAAAAATTACATCAAGAACTGCTGCATCGCTGGCGCCATAATTCGCGATCAGGGCTTTGCAGTTTTGATTGATTGACGGTATTACTGCAGGGCGGTCTATATTAATGTCGACGATTGTCGGAACAGTTTTTAAAAGTGTTAGAATTTCTTCAAGGTCTTTTCCTTTGAAATCCAGATCGCCCCAATGAAACATCTGGGCAATGGGATTCGGACTGGGGGCTGGATAATGTGGAGTCTGCAAACGGATGATGGCAATATCTGCCTGTTCTGGTTTTTCAACCACGGTACCATAAGCTGCTGCGACTTTAGGATCCAGGTTCTTTACATAAATTTTTAAAGTGCCGGTTTTCAGAGGCAATGTATGATTGCTGTTCTTCAACAGGGTGAGTGAACGTCTCTGTGCTTCTTCAGCTGCTTTTCTGAATTCGGGTTTTCCTACAATTGAAGAAGCTTTGCCCGCATCTACAAAGGGATTGTCGAAAAGTCCCAACTCAAACTTCAACCGAAGCAATCGGGTTACTGATGCATTGATCTTTTGTTCGCTGATCTTATTTTCTTTAACGAGCTTAACGATCACTTCGGGAATATTTTCACCACCAAACTGATCAACACCTGCTTCAATAATTTTTTGCACTCTTTCTTCGGAACTTAATTTTTCAACGCCCCAGGCTCTTGCCGGAAAATTGATCGGCCCCATTTTCGCATCGGTTACCAGTCCCCAGTCTGTACAAACCACTCCGTCATAATGAAACTTGTTGCGCAGTAGATCTGTGATGATGGCTTTGTTATAGGAAAAGCCAACTTCTTCATATCCCTTCTGGCCCATCGGCACGCCATAGTATGGCATGATGGCGGCGGTGTTTGCTTTAAATGCGGCTTCAAAAGGAATTAGATGATAATTAAAATTGCTACCTGGGTAGATCTGTCCTTTTTGAAAATCAAAATGCGGATCCAGTCCATCTTTTTGTGGGCCACCGCCTGGAAAATGTTTGGTCATTGTGGCTACACTTTTGTCGTCCAATTTTTTCCCCTGGAATCCACGAATATATGCGGTAGTCATTTTTGAAGACAGTGTAGCATCTTCTCCAAATGTGCCGGAGATGCGGGGCCAGCGGGGTTCAGTGGCCAGGTCAACCTGCGGATGTAAAGCCTGACGGATACCTACAGCGAGATACTCCTGCCGGGAATCATTGGCAAACTCTTCTGTTAATTTATCATCACCGATGGCAGCCAGCCCGAGGGGTTCGGGCCACTGGGCAAATCCATTTGCACTCATGGCAAATATGCTGGAGCTGAAATGGTTTCTGGGATCTGATGCAATGGTCAACGGAATGCCCAACCTGGTTTTTTCAGCAAACTTCTGCATCGCATTATACCAGATGGCAAGACTATCTGCTACGGGAACGACAAAGAGATTAAAATGGGTAATATGTCTTTCCGTAATCATCTTCAAAGCGTTCGGCACAAAAGCGAACATGCCACCCTGGCCTTGTTTTTCTTCAATGGAACCATCGGAATTCACGCTGGCCGGCGTATAGAACATCATGCCCGCTTTTTCTTCCAGTGTCATTTGCTGCAACAGGTCTTTTATCCTGGTATCGATGGGCTGCCTGATATCTTCGTATGGATCCATTTTGCCATTCTTATTCAGGTCCCTGAATTCAATACCATCGATGATGCTTATCAATCCGGATTTCGTTAAAACTGTTGAGGGCAAATTGATTTCTCTGGGCTTATTGTAGAATGATAACAAAATAAATAACAGGAAAAAGCTCCCTGAGGAGACGAGTAATTTTTTCAGTGGCATAGTGTGGCTCATTTATTAAAAATTAATAAATAAAGGTATGGGTTTTTATCGTACATTTATTAAAATTTAATAAATAAGACCCTTTCCCTGAATTAATGAAGAATTTATCCGAATTACAGGCGTTTTTAGAATCCGGCTACCTGCATTATCTTCCCCATGTATCCATCGACTGTGCCATATTTGGTTATCATGAAGGGGAGATGAAACTACTTCTGCTGAAAAATAAGCTCATCCCAAACTGGTGCCTGCCGGGTGGTTTTATTAAACGGGAAGAGGGGTTGGATGAAGCGGCCGGAAGAATTTCCAAGGAAAGGACGGGCATTAAAAACCTGTTTTTGAAGCAGTTCAAGACATTTGGAGATCCTGACAGGAATGGCTACCGGAGTTTTGACCAAAAGAAGTTTTACAAATTAACGGGCATTCATATTCCAACGGACAGCTGGTTGCTGGACCGTACCACTTCCATCGGATTTTACGCCATCACCGATATTTCAAATGCTGCACCCGAGGCCGATATCCTGTCCAGCGAATGTGCCTGGTTTCCGATAGATCAGATTCCCAAACTGGCATTTGATCACGATGAGATGGTCAAAGAGGCGCTGCTGACGATGCGGGTACATTTGTATCATTACCCGATCGGCAAGAACATGTTGCCGGAAAAATTCACACTGAAGGAAATTCATTTGTTTTATGAAACCATGCTCGGCAAAACATTAAATCCCAGCAATTTTCCAAACAAGCTCATTTCGCTGGGTTTGCTCGAAAAGCTCGATGAAAAAAGAAGTATTGGTCCACATCGCGCCCCTACATTTTACAAATTCAATTCAAAGGTTTACAGTAAGGCGCTGAAAGAAGGCCTGGTGCTGGCTTAGATAACACATTTTCAATAGGTTATGAGAGTATAGACATTCATTCCCTGTTCGCTGTGTGTTCGCTATTCATTCCTGCGGAAGCGAATGCAGAGCGAATACATAGCGAACACATAGCGAATACTACCGGAAGTATATTTTAACCAATCTCGGAAGAACCTGCCTTTTCGTCTCTGGATTTAAACATTGTCTTCACTCCAGCTGGCAATCTATAAGAAATACTGCCCCTGAAGATCCTGGAAATTTTAATCCGGTTTATAAACTGATTGCTAACCCTGATGGATCCACGATTCTAACAAACTCATAACATTTCCGGGGGCTGGCCGCTTTAAACCCGGGGTAAAGGAAACGGTCTATTATATAGTTGCTCATGAAATTGGAAAGACTCATTATAAGAACTAAAAACTAAAAAAATGAAAACGTTATTTACCCTGTCCATGCTGGTATTGATTACCGTAGCGAGCATCGTCAGTTGCAAACTATTTATGAGAGCGCACTATGATATTTCAGCATTGCTCACGCTGACCAGTTTTATCTCGGTGATTTTAGCTGTTTATGTAATCAGCAATAAGAAAGTCGTCCTCTCCTAACGGATCGTTTTTAATCCGTATACTCTGGAAACGCTCAGGACTGCGAATTAAGTTAATGGGAAATACTAGCTTTGGGACCAAAGCCCAAAAGTAACCCAGACCTAATGAATCGCAGTAATGATAGATCGAAGGAAATTATCATCAGAATTTTGTGGATCCTTACCGGATCAGGAATATATTGGATTGGTTACTATGGATTTTTGACCCACCTGGAAGCTGTCTGGTATTCTACCGGATGCCTGGTTCTGATTATAGTGGGGTTGATCATTGCTGGCTGGAATTCATCCCGTCTGTTCAAGCGCAAATAAGGTCAGGCGCATAATTAGTTTTTAAATTTTTTTTTCCTGAACCTGATAACAGGGTACGAGATGTTACTTCCCCATTAAATCCGCACAACTAGTGTATTATTTCCGGACGGTTTAGCAACTCTTCCATATATTCTGCATTGATTGATAATGTATTAACGGGCTGGCATATTATTGGTCTGAATAGACCCATAACATTCAGACCATGCTGAAAAACCATTTCCAGATCGCCTGGCGCAATATTTCCCGCCACAAAATCTATACGCTGATTAATGTAACGGGACTGGCGTTCGGCATTTGTGCCTGCCTCGTCATCTACCTCATCAACAGTTATGATCTCAGCTTCGACCGTTTTCATCCGGAAGGAAACCGCATCTACCGGATCGTAGGTGAAGCGAAACGCAGTAATGGCGAGAAGATATTTCTGAATTCACCATTTCACGATGTAGCCGGTTTTCAAACGCAGATTCCCGGATTCGAAGCTGAGTGCGGTTACTTTCAATACGGAGGGAAAACGACCGTACCGATTTCTGGTAAGCCGGATAAAAAATTCAACGGAGATTTAGAAGGTGGCGGCATCGCGAGTATCATTACAGGCCCTTCTTATTTTGATATATTCACCTACCACTGGCTTGCTGGTCATGCAGCGAGTCTGAGTCAACCTTACCAGGTAGTCCTTACGGAAAGCAGGGCCAGACAATATTTTGGAAATCTTTCGCACGAAAAAATGATCGGCAAAACGGTCATTTATGATGACTCACTTAAAGTGACTGTATCCGGCATCATAGCAGACTGGCAGAAACATTCTGATTTTGCATATACTGATTTTATTTCAATTAGCACAGCGACACATAGTTTCCTGAAGAATCGGATTCCTACAGAAGACTGGACCAGCCTGAGCCCGCACCAGTCACAGGCATTTGTAAAATTGTCCAAAGGTGTTTCGGAAGCGCGGGTAAACGATCGATTTACAGACTATATTAAAAAAAATGTAAAACTAAACGAATCCGGAACTTCATTGCGGATGTGGCTTCAACCGATTACGGATATTCATTTTACTCCGGATTTTCACAGGGGCGATGATGGAGATAATCAATT
This sequence comes from Puia sp., assembly GCA_041481385.1. Lineage (GTDB taxonomy): Bacteria > Bacteroidota > Bacteroidia > Chitinophagales > Chitinophagaceae > Puia. The sequence goes on along the minus strand of JBGPBW010000012.1, from coordinate 16,418 downwards.
CAGGAAAGCCTACCCCCCGGTTATTTATGTATTGATGGGAGCTGCACTTTTTATTTTACTGATTGCAGCCATCAATTTTATCAACCTGTCCACAGCCCAGTCGATCCGCCGCGCTAAGGAAACCGGTATCAGAAAAGTGTTGGGCAGCAACAGAACAAGTCTGGTCTTCCAGTTTTTGACGGAAACATTTGTGCTTACATTGATGGCTGTATGTATTTCCATTTTTCTGGTCAGGCCCGTACTTTCTCTTTTCAGCGATTATATTCCCAACGGTGTGCGGTTCACCCTAAACACAGAAACATTGGTTTTTCTTTTTACTGTTTTAATGATCACGACGATACTCGCCGGTTTTTATCCGGCCATTGTATTGTCTGCCTATTTGCCTGCGCAAAGCCTGAAGGGCGTTGGTATGAAAATTAAAAAAGAGAAATGGGTGTTGAGAAAGGCACTGATTGTTTTTCAGTTCACCATTTCACTCATATTTATAATCGCTGTATTAGTGATTGGCAAGCAGGTTCGTTTTATGCGGGACAGTGATAAAGGATTTAAGACGGATGCCATTGTGACTATTCAAAAGGTATGGCGTGATCACAGTAATAAGGCGAACGGACTTGCAGAAAGCATAAAAAAAATTCACGGTGTGGATGAGGTCATCCTGGAAGCTTTTGCACCGATGGGTTTCCCACATATGCAGGGCGGGATCGAATATAAGGGAAAGGATGATATCAAATTTGAGGCCTCATATCAGCCGGGTAATGAAGGGTATGTTCCTTTTTATGAAATGAAATTGCTGGCGGGAAGAAATATGTTTCACGGCGACAGCCTGAATGAAATCGTCGTGAATCAGACTTTTTCTAAAAATCTCGGTTTTCCAAAACCAGAGCAGAGTCTGGGCAAGTCAATCACGGCACTCGGTGGAAAGACTTTTACAATTGTTGGTGTTGTTGCAGATTTTCACGAGAATTCTTTTCATGAAGCAATGAAACCCGTGGTGATTGTTAATCTTCCGGATCAGGAAAAAGGGATTGCCATAAAGTTTTCAACGAGAGGTATGCAGGCGAAAGAAGCAAAAGTCATCCTGGCCCAGGTAGAAAGGCAATGGAAGCAGGCTTACCCTGAGGAAAATTTTCAAAGTTCATTTCTGAACGAATCGATCAGGTGGTTGTACGATCAGGAAACCAAAACGGCCTGGCTGATGAATGTGATTATGATCATCACCATATTTATTTCCTGCATGGGATTATTTGGTCTGGCGATGTTCACGGCTGAACAGCGTACGCGCGAAATCGGCATACGAAAAGTACTTGGCGCCACAGTGACTAATATTGTCACCCTGCTAAGCAAGGATTTTATTTTACTGGTGGTCCTTTCGCTGGTAATCGCATCTCCCATTGCCGGATATTTCATGAGTCAATGGCTGCAGGATTTTGCCTTTCGTATACATATCACCGGTTGGGTTTATTTACTGGCAGGTGCTATGGCTATTTTAATTGCCTTATTCACGGTCAGTTTCCAGGCGATCCGGGCAGCGGTGGCTAATCCTGTAACCAGCCTTCGCTCGGAGTGAGAATAACAGGTGATCGTATTTTCCGCAACAAACCTGGCTGCAGAAATTTCAAATATCAAATAATACGCGGGTACATGAGTATTTTCCCATTTTGGGAAGAATAAACCGCGTTTTTATGCATTTTTATAACAGTTTTTAATGCATTCTGGCATTTAATTTGGCTTAATGATGGCAAACCAACAACATGAAGCGAATTGTTTTGTCCCTATGCTTGTTAACCGGAATGGGTTTTTCTAACTTTGCCCATGCGCAGGTGAGTGTCAGCGTTAATTTTAATGTAGAAGCCCAACCTGAATGGGGACCCTCCGGTTACGATCAAGTCAATTATTATTATATGCCTGATATTGAAACCTACTACTATGTTCCCAGGCATCAGTTTGTTTATCTAAATGGGGGCAAATGGATTTTTGCTTCTACACTTCCGGAAAGATGTCGTGGTTATGATTTATACAGAGGGTATAAAGTCGTTTTGAATGAACCCAGGCCTTACATGCATCACGAGGAATACCGTACCCGATATGCACATTACCGGGGATACTATGATCACCAGCCTGTATTGCGTGAACATAGATATAAACACGATGATCATGAAGATCATGATGAAGATGGTCACGGACATGGTCACGCTTATGGCCACTACAAAAAAGATCACGGCGACAAAGAAAAATAAATCACTGATTTTTATTTTACATGAATCCTTATCCGGAAAATGCCATAGAGCAGTTGAATTCCAATATCCGGTCAGACCATTAAAATAAAACAAATATGAAGAAGATTTTATTTGTCTGTGCTGCATTGGCAGCAGGGGTCATGTTAATTTTTCCCTCATGCAGTAAGAATCAGAAATCCGGAACGGGTATGGCCAGTCTGCAGGTGAGGCTTACCGATGGACCGGATCCCAATGTAAGAGAAGTATGGGTGGACATACAGCAGATTGAACTGATCATGAGCGATACGAGTCATCCACTCATCTTGGATGGTGCACATCCCGGAGTGTATAATCTGCTTGCTTTTTCTGATGGCAAAGACACGTTGTTGGCCGATGCGACAATCCCGGCAGGAACGATCAGTCAGATCCGTTTGATACTGGGAGATAACAATTACATCATAACAAAAGATGGTGAAAAAATTGCATTGAAAACACCCAGCGGCCAGGAGTCCGGATTAAAAGTGCAGGTACATCAGGCCGTGACCGGGGGAATTTTATATCGACTCACGCTAGACTTTGATGCGGGCAGGTCGATTGTAAAAGCAGGAAATAGTGGCAAATATTTATTGAAACCAGTGCTGAGAATTTTTTCACTGATTCCTTCCGGCGGCGATATCCAGGGCGTTGTGGTTCCCGATTCTTTCAGGACAACCATTTTCGCCATACAGGGACTCGATACCATTGCATCCACAGTTAATGACACGACCAATGGAAGGTGGCTGTTTAAGGATTTACCGGCCGGCGGTTATTCTTTATCTTTTATACCCTCTGATACCACGTATTTGCCGGTATCTCTGAATGCATCAGTAACCCTGGGACAAATAACCAACGTCGATACGGTGAAACTGCAACATTAGGATATAATAATTAAATAATTGATCTCTGTGAAAACTGATCAAAAAATCCCGCTCATATAGCGGGATTTTTTATTTTGATGTAAAGCCAGTTTTCGAGGGCTCAGGCCGAATCAGCCGGATTTTGTATGCTGTAATAATCAACCCCTTATGTTTTACTACCGTAAATACCCTCGTTAATTTACGATTGCAGGAGGGGGATTTCATTTGTATTTTGTAAACGCTTATTATTCCGAACTGTGAAAAACTGATAATCCACTGACCCTCATGAAATACCTGGTTTCAATACTTGGATCGTTAACATTTCTTCTACCATTTTCAACCTTCGCCCAACTCACCAATGGCGGTACCAACGCTTATTTTGGTATTGATGGAGACACCAGGAACAACTACGTAAAATATGGTAACGTTTCGGGACTTATCGCATCGGATGACTGGTTCTCTTCCTCGTCCTCGCTTTATAGTGTGATCGATACATCTAATGCAGCCATGTACAACGGCCTCTTGTCTGGCGGTGCTAATTTAGGATTTAACAAAAGGATGTCCGTGCCTCTTTTTTCCAAGATGAATGGGAGACTATGGTTGGACGCGGTGTATGGGAGAGATTATATTGCCACCAGTCCACTTTTTGATTCCACCGTTTTTACTATTGCTGCTAAAAACGGTGATGACCCAACGAACTGGCTTGGTGGTAAATCGAATATCCCGGATAAGAATGACCTGTTAGACGTTTATGCCCATATGCGTCGCGATGGACTCAACATACGTGACTCATTATGGTTATTTACCGGGGTCTCCACTGTCGGAACCTCCGGATCCAGATATTTTGATATTGAACTGTACAAGAAAGATTTAAGTTACAATGGACCGGCCGGCACTTTTTCCACTGCGGGAACTGAAGCGGGTCATACGCAATGGTTGTTTGATGCGAGTGGAAACGTAACCCAAACCGGCGACATGATTTTAGCGGTCAATTTTACACCCGGCGCTGCCCCCGTGGTGGATGTGCGAATATGGGTTAGCCAGACAACCTACGCCACTGTGACTCCGGCTTACTTTAAATTCGGTCCCAATTTCGACGGCGCGACTCCTGCCTATGGTTATGCGTCCATACTTTCCAAATTGGGCGGAACGGATTTTGGTTCCGGCATATCCAATTTTTCGGCAACGCCGGCACAGGACACGACCTATTCGACGCCCTGGGGTACGGAACAATCCACTAAAAACTGGGGAACACAATATTTGTCATTACAGCTTGTAGAAATCGGTTTGAACCTGACCAGAATTGGTTTGGATCCGGCATTGTATACTTCTAATGGACTGAATCCCTGTGTATCTATGTTTTCAGACATTTTCTTTAAGTCCAGGTCGTCTAATTCCTTCGTGTCCAACATGCAGGATTTTGTAGAACCGCTGACTTTCCTTCGGGAGCCTGTTATGGATTTTTCGTTAACTCCAGATACATTACGTTGTAACCGTACAAACGGCGATATACAAATTACCAATAATTCAACAGCCGGTATTTACGATTGGACAACTGCCAATGGCAATATCACCAGTGCAAACAGCGATAGTTCACAGATCAATCTCAATAAAGCAGGTACTTATATTGTCTCTGCCAGCCCGGCAATCGGTTGCCCGGCAACAAGAATCGACACTGTAGTTATTCCACTCGATACTTTTCCACCAGTGGCTTCCGTATTCATTGGTATAACTTCCAATTTTGCTAATCTCCTGTTATACGGCGGCGATCTGGCTGCCAGCAATTACGCTACACCTTTTGGCGGTTCACAGGGATTGCTTTGGGACTGGAGCGGGCCGGGTGGTTTTTCATCAGCCATACAAAATCCGACAAACGATACAACCTGGGGCACGTATCAATTAATTGTAACAGAAAAAAGAAACGGATGTAAGGATACTGCTTTTAAGGCGGTAAGCTTCCTGGATTTTGGTGTGCTCGCCGACAGGAAATTAAACCTGACGGGTCATTATAAAAATCAATCCATCGTTTTAAACTGGCAGAATATCGGAATCCTGAGTTCAAGCTATTATGAGATCCAGAGGTCTTCTGCAACTGAAGGATTTGTGACGATTGGTACGGTGATGAATGACAGCAGCCAAAATTATTATGGTTTCACTGACAATACAGCTCTGAATGGAAATTATTACTACCGGATAAAATGTTTCACATCCAGCGGTCTTATTTTATACTCCAATAGCATCGATTTAAAAGGCAACCTGGGTAACAGGATGAGATATTATTTAGTACAGGGCGATGCAGTAGGCAAAGTTTCCCTGGCTTGTATAGCGGATAAGGAACAGAGCGGTAAAATAGTTATGTATAATGTAACCGGACAGGAGCTGGTTTCAAAAGAAGTTCATCTGTACCCCGGAATGAATGCCTTTAACCTGCCGCTGACTACTACAATGAATCACCAGGTAATGGTCGTTTCCCTATTTATCAATAATCAATTATCGTTTACTCAGAAAGCCTTATTCTAAATGAGGAGTCCCCAGCCTTTCAAATTTTAAGGTCATTTATATTTAAATGATCTTTATATTTGTGGACAAATTTTTGCGTACTCCACGCGTCCTAAGATCAACCCAGCGCGCCTGTAACTTTGCCTGTATGACGCCCCGTACAAACAAAGACTACGGGCGTTTTTATTTTTGAAGGTTTCTGCGGAAAGGCCTTTCATAACAACAAGCATGAAAAAAGGAACATGAACATTAACCTTTTTGACAAATTCCTTTCTCGGGTAACCAGGATCGGAGTTGAAAAAGATGACAGCGAGGAAATCAAATTGCAAAAATCACTCCTGGTGATTTGTGCCATTCCTTTCATTATCGCCGCTGTCGGATGGGGTGTCATGTATATGCTGTTTGGGGAGGGACTTGCCGGTATGATCCCCTTGACCTATGCATTCATTTCCACTGCCAGTATTATCTATTTCGGGTACACTCGAAAATTTAAAATATTCCGATTCAGCCAGCTTCTTCTGATTTTGGTGCTGCCTTTTGCCCTGATGCTTTCGCTGGGCGGCTTTGTATTTGGGAGTGCCGTTATTTTATGGGGACTTTTATCCCCGTTGGGCGCGTTGCTTTTCTATAGGCCATCAAGCGCGCCGCGCTGGTTATTGGCTTTTATTGCACTGGACGTTATCTGCTATTTCGTGCAGCCCTTGCTCCATGTACAAAATCATCTGACAACCGAACAGATTCATTTATTTTTTGTCATTAATCTGTCTGCAGTGGGGGCGTTGATCTTCCTGATGGTTTTTTACTTTGTAGGCAAGAAGAATTTTTTTCAGGCGAGGTCAGAAGCTTTATTGCTCAATATTCTTCCTGAAGTCATTGCCCGGGAGTTGAAGGAAAAAGGCAGGGTTGAGGCAAAGCAGTTTAAGGAAGTAACTGTTATGTTTACTGACTTCAAAGACTTTACATTGATTACCGAAAAACTCAGTCCGGCTGAATTGGTTGCAGAAATAGATGAGTTGTTTAAAGCATTTGACCATATAAGTAGTAAATACAACCTGGAAAAAATTAAAACCATTGGGGATTCCTACATGTGTGCGGGTGGATTACCTGTTCCCAACACTGCGCATGCTCTTAATGTGGTGCATGCGGCGATAGACATTCTGCAATTCACGCAACGACATTTTCAGAAAAGAGCAATGGAAGGCAAAGAGGCTTTTGAAATCAGAATTGGTATTCACAGCGGTCCGGTTGTAGCCGGTATTGTCGGTGATAAAAAATTTGCCTACGATATCTGGGGTGACACGGTAAACCTTGCCTCAAGAATGGAGTCTTCCGGTGAAGCGGGGAGAATAAATATCAGCGGTAGTACTTATGCGTTGGTAAAAGACAGCTTTCACTGTGTCTACAGAGGCAAAATTCAGGCGAAGAATAAAGGAGAAATTGATATGTATTTCGCGGAGCAGGTCTGATCTTCCTGTGAAGGAAACTTCGTTGTCAAACTTTGTTTAAAGCATAAGGAAATACCTTATAGTAGTCTTTAGCCAATGCCACTGTTTCTTTGAATAAACGTTTCAAGAGGTCAATGTTGTCATTGATCTTTTTTTTATTCAAAACTAAAATGGCGTCAATTTTTTCTTTCAGCTGTTTTGGACATTGTTTTGCTTTATCTAATACAGCTAAGGCTCTTTTGTCGCCCAACGGATAGATTTCATTGATGGCAAATAGTGCAGTTACTATATTTTTTAGGGCTCTTGTCAGGCAACCCATGGTGTTGTATATATCTCCGCTCTTACTAAAGAAATATTCCGCATGCCAAATAGTAAACTCAGCGGACCACAAAGACTGCTGAATAACGGATTCTTTTAATTTTACCGGGTATTGCAGAATATCTTCTTTCAGACTGGCTATCAGATGATTTGGATCGTACAGCGGGATACAGGATTGGGTTTCTGCCAGATAGATCATGGATGAGAATCCGTATGGCGGTTGTTGTCCAAAGTCGTTTTCCCAATGTCCATTTTTTGCTTTTTCTATTGTGGCTGCCACCTTTTCCAGATTTCGGTAAAGAAAATCCACTTTTCCGCAAGAGGTTTGTATCCAGGCGCCCCCGTTTACCCAGGGACCCCATTCATAAAAATTTGTAATGGTAAGGTTTTTAGTGACTGAATATTTATTGGCTACCATATGGATGTCTTCAATGCTGAACGGATGTTCGCTGGAATAATAAATTCCTATGTCCAGATCGGAACCTGGCGTGGCCGTACCTGCTGCATAAGAACCTCCTAAAACGATGGCAAGCACACCTTTGATTTTTTGAAGGTCAGGTACGATATTGTTCAGTGTTACCTGCTTGTCATTTGGTAATTCCATGTTTGAAATATAAAGTGTTCTTCATAAAAGTAGCATAAATGGGAGATCTGTATTATCTGAAGCCGGGCTTTTTGATGGCATTTCTTATAGTTCTTTATCATCTTTCCGTTAACTCAATCGCTTTTGAAATGCAAGGTTAAACATCCAATTCTTTTGGTGTACAGATATAACTCATGGATTTGACCGAACGTTTTGCAGACAATATTTTGCTAATTCAACTGTTATATATTACGTGTAACCTGTACTTCCATGCTTTCCAGTCATATCATTACAAATAAAACCCATTTGGACATTGTAGGGTGCTTCGGCATATCATCTGCCCAACTAAGGGTTTACTCTTATGACAATGTTTGTTATTATTTCTTAAGTTGTATCGCCGAACCACAACCACATGAGTGAATCTTCCCGCCCTTTAACCCCGGCCCCTATGGGCAGAAACCGTGTTTTAATAAGCTTTTTTCCATTTCTTTTGGAAAGAAATGAAGGCCAAATCGGAATCAAAGTAGGGACCCTGTTTCTCCTTGTTCTGTTTATATGTTGCGGTTACTATTCATTCTCACAAACCAAGGACAGCATTCCGACTTTCGGGCAGGTGGATAAAGCTGCATTGTTGTTGAAAGAATGTGATTTTGACAAAAATGCGGAGGCTCTTGTGCTCTTTGATGTGGAAGACGTATTATATAAGGAATACGCCTATTCTGTGAATTCTGATACCAAACGGCATGTTCGCATTAAAATTTTAACGAACAAAGGGATGGACAGGGCCAATATCAGAATCCCATATATGACTGAAGACAACGATGATCGCATAATTGTGGAGGAGGCACAAACTTATAATATAGATGAAGCAGGGAATATTCTTGTCAGCAAAGTCGACAAAAAAAACGTCATTGACAAAGTGATAAATAAAAAAATTTCCGAAAAGGTTTTTACATTCCCGGATGTCAGAGCAGGTAGCATCATAGAATATACTTACAAGATTTCCGGGACTTTATCTTCCGGATTACGGAACTGGGAATTTCAGTCTTCAATCCCTGTTAAGTTTAGTCGTTATTCCGTGCAATTCCCGCAAGACTTGGAATTAAGTTGTAATCTCCATTGTACATTAGATGTTTATCAAACACGGACAACCGTTAAGTCAGACCGACTTAATATATTTAAGATGATAAACGTACCGGCCCTGCGCGATGAACCCTATATGACCTGTGAAGACGATTACATGCAGCGGGTAGAACCGGATCTTATTGCCATAACCATTAATGGTCGCAGAAGATCATTAACGCAAAGCTGGGTTTCTGTTATCGATATGCTTGCGAGTGATGAGGATTTCGGCCAGCAACTTACTAAGAATATTCCCAGAACAGACGATTTGGATGACAGCCTGAGAACCGAGAAGGATCCCTATCGCGAAATGAATATCATTTATCGTTACGTGCGAAGCAATATGCATTGGAATGGACATAGCAGTATCTGGGCGCTTGATGGAGTCAAGAAAGCATGGAAAAACAAAGCCGGAACCAGCGGTGAGATTAATCTGATTCTTGTCAATCTGTTGCGGGATGCCGGCCTTGTGGCGTACCCTGTTTTAGTAAGTACACGCGACAATGGAAGAATTAATATGACTTCACCATCCTGGCGACAATTTGATAAAGTAATGGCACTTGTATCCATAAACAAGCACGACTATGTGCTGGACGCAACCGACAAGTATACTTCACCCAAATTGATCCCCTGGGAAGTTCATTATTCTGATGGCCTCGTTATTGAAAAACTCGAAACCCATGAATGGGGGTGGCAGACTCTATGGAATGAAAAAGATGCTTTCAGGGAATTGATATTGATTCATGGTGATATCGACGAAAATGGTGTGATGAAAGGGCAGGCCAGTGTAACCAGCTATGACTATTCGCGGGCAAAAAAGATGTCAGCGTTACAAGAGGGTAAAGATCAGTTTATAGAAAAATATTTTAGCTCGCGTAATCTTTCGGTGCATATCGACAGCAGCATGATTACAAATGCAGATGTGGACACAGTTCCGCTCACGCAAAATGTGTGGTTTAATCAGAAGCTGACGTCTTCAGGTAATTACAAATATTTTTCAACCAATTTATTCACGGGTCTTGAAGAGAATCCATTTACTTCAGACCGGAGATTTTCTGATATTTTCTTTGGGGCTAATCAAAGTTATGATATCGTAGAAAGTTTTATCATTCCGGATGGTTACGTATTTGACGGGTCGCCCAAGAATATAACTATGATTATGCCGGATACAAGTATTGTCTTTTCCCGAATCATTTCCATTCAAAATGATTTAGCCAGCATACACATCACCCTGAAATTTAAAAAACCTGTATTTCAGGTAGATGAATATGATGCCTTTAAGGAGTTTTACAAGAAATTATTCGGAATGCTTAATGAACAGATTGTGATCAAAAGGATCTGACTATTTACCTGAAAGAAACCATGAAAAGAACTGCAGTACATATATTGTTTTTGTTTTTGTTGCAGGCACATTCCAAAGCGCAGGAGATAAAATTTGATACCACCAGTATCTCTTCAGAGCTGAAGAAGGATGCATTTGTGGTGGTTCGCAGCGAAGATATTGAGTTTGAAGTGTCTGACATTGACAGGTCAAAACTTCATGTTCACCGGGTTGAAACTGTGCTAAGTGAGAAAGCTAAGGGAGCTTTGTTTTATTCCGAAGTGACTGACAAGTTTAAGAATTTGGAGAATTTAGAAATAAAGATTTACAATGTCAGTGGGAAAATGATTAAAAAGTATAAGCTGCATGACATTAATACGATCGCAGGGGTTGAGGAATTTATTGACGACCATAAAATCTATTACCTGAATATCAACGTGGGTTTCTATCCAATAACGATTGAAACCGAATACGATATCAAATACAAAGGAACCCTGGTTTATCCCACCTACCAGATTCTGAGATCTAACGAAGGTGTTGAGCAGTCGCGTTTTACAGCCAGAATCAAAAAGGATATTGGATTTCGTTATAAAGAAAAAAATATTCAGCTGAGTCCGGTCGTGACTGAAGATGGTAACTATAATGTATACCGTTGGACTGTTGCAAACCTTCGCCCGGTTCGCTACGAAGAGAATTCAGTAAGTTATGGTAACCGCTATCCGTCAATTTTACTGGCACCTAACCGTTTTGAATTAGACAATTACCCTGGTGATTTGACATCATGGAAGAATTTTGGCCTTTGGTATAAGCGTTTACTGGTTGGAACAGATAGTCTTTCTGACCAGCGAAAAACATTTTACCGCGAAATGGTTAAAAATGCCGTGAGTGATCAGGAGAAGGAACGGATCCTCTATAACTACCTGCAAAAAAACTTTCGCTACGTGAGCATACAATTGGGTATCGGAGGTTACAAACCAATCGGATCGGAACTGACCGATTCAAAAAAATATGGAGATTGCAAGGGCTTAAGCAACTACCTGGTCACCGTGCTCAGGTGTGTACATATTAAGAGTTATCTGGCATTAGTGAATGCAGAAGCCAATCAGGAACCCGTAGAGGTAGATTTTCCCAGTAACCGGTTTAACCACGTCATCGTCTGTATTCCAGGAAAAAAAGACAGTGTCTGGTTAGAATGCACGAGTAAAACTTCAGACTTTGGCGTATTGGGTAGTTTTACAGAAAACCGGAACGCCTTACTGATCACAGACTCTGGAGGTGTAATGGTGCCTACACCAACAAGCCGGCCATCCGAAAATGTTATCAGAACTTTCAGCATTATTGATCTGCAGGAGGATGGCTCGGGGAAAACGAATACGGTTTTTAATGCCTGCGGTGAATACAAGCAGGAAATGCTGGAAGTCAAGGATGAAAAGACAGACGATCAAAGATTATTTATGATTAAGCAGTGGGGATTCACAGATCCCGGTTCGATCCAATTTGATGCTGACGATCAAAAAAGAAATTATCAACTTGTTCTTGATCAGCAGCTGGAAACGATTCCCGAACTAAAAACCGGGGGTAAAATGTTTTTGCGCACTTCTGTCTCAAAACTGTGGTCTATCAGGTTGCCTAAAGCTGAGAACCGGCATCAGGATTATTATTTTGAATGCCCTTTTGTTAAAATCGATACCACGCTGATTAAATTGCCTAAGGGTTACAAGGTTGATGCCCTGCCACAGCCCATGAGTGATAGCTGCAAATACGCCACCTACATGTTAAAGAGCTGGTATGACGAAAAATCAAATCAGGTCTATACGGCGGGAAAAGTCGTACTCTTTGTATACAAGATTCCAGCTGCTGATTATAGCGTAGTTAAAGGGTTTTTTGATGCGGTTCTGCAGGGCAATGAAGAACGACTCGTAATTAAAAAGGATTAAATTTCAATTCAGCACTTGACTTAACGGTTCTCTAACTATACGACTGTCAGGAATTTCCTAACTTGCCCGTTTTTATATCATGACAAAATACCTGCTGGTTACCGTTTTATCATTTGCCGCCCTTCTTGAAAGTTGCAGTAAATCTTCGCCCACTTCTCCCACACCATCCTTCACTACGGGTTACGATGTGTATATGGCTGGTACGTCGAATAATAAAGCCGTATACTGGAAAAATGGCGTCGAGGTAGACCTTGCTACCGAAGGCGTTGCTCAGTCCATTACCGTTTCCGGATCAGACGTGTACGTTGGCGGATACGTTAATATCAGCGGGCTGGCTCAGGCGGCGTATTGGAAAAACGGACAACAGGTGATCCTGGGTCACTCGGGTATTTCCCATGTATTTAACATTGGCTTGAATGGATCGGATTTCTATTGTGTCGGCGATATTCTCGGGCCGTCAGGCACGATCACGGATAGCGCTGTTTATTGGAAAAATGGTTTGCCATTCCAACTGTCTCCCGAATCCAACGGCAAAGCGCTATCCATTCTCTTTGCCGGAACAGAAACCTATATTTCGGGACAGGTTTGGTCATCAACTTCCGATTCCGGTGTGGTATGGAAAAATGGAAACAAGAACTGGTATACCATCGGCTCCGTAAATGCACTTGCATTATCCCAGACGGATACGTTCTTCGTGGGTAATGTGGGCAATGCACCCGCTTATTGGACACAATCTGTATTACATAACCTGAATACAATCGGATTTTCGACTTCCATCGCGATTTCCGGTGCGGATGTTTACATTGGCGGCGACACCATTTCAGCCAGCAATACATACCAGGCGGTGTATTGGAAAAATGATGTTGTCACTGCGCTGAAGAATCCATCTATGTATTCAAGTGTGCTCGGCATCGCAGTCGCCGGTCCCGATTTATATGCTGTCGGTGATTATTTAGAAGGCAACACCTACAAACCGGCTTATTGGAAAAACGGAACCTTTAACAAGCTGAGCGATAATGGAGAAGTCTTTGCTGTCTTTGTCACGCAGTAAAAATTGCTGACCTGCATTGACCCCCCATTAGATTTCATCTATCGGATTAACGCCATCTTTTTTTGTGATTCCGAAATGAATTCATTGTCAGCACCATCAGTGCTTACTTTCTGAACGATGGCAGCGGCTACTTTACTGCCTAGTACAAGCCCCACTTCATTGTCTGTCCTAAAATGTATGCCTCCCTGGAATCGGGATTCTGCCGCATCGTTTGCTTTTTCACGAAAATAAGCGCTGTCTACGGGGAAAAAATAAGAATACAGGCCAGCCATTACTGCGCTGATGGTAGCATGTCCGGATGGATATCCAGGGAAGGGTGGGGTTACCATCAATGCCGGCCGGAAGCTGGTATCATATTGGTCGGGCCGGATGCCCCAGTAGGCATACTTAGCATCCCAGCATGCCACAAAACCATCGTAAAATCCGATCGCTGTAATGGCATAGATTCGGGCTGCACGCGGTGGATTCTGATTGAGATTGTACTCAAAGATTTTTTTGGTCAGCAGATCACCCCAGAAGTCCTGGCCGACCCAAAAAAAAGCATTCGACATAGAACGAAATGTGGGTTTGAAATTTTTCAGTTCCACCATTTCTTTTGCGTAGTCGGGAGGCGGCCCTGGACGAAACTGGCTGCTGCTGTCCAGCACCACGGTTTTACTATACCCAAGCATGGGGAACATGGCATATTTCCCTTTCCACTTGCCGGGTTGATCAGGAATTTTTCCGTTCCATGTAATGCCGGGGGGAAAGTCTTTCGTGCGTTCGATTTCTTTTTCAGCAATCTTTTTTCCCAGGGCAAAACCTGCGCGTGTGTCGCTCGGAAATGCGACTCCGGCTGCAATCCGGGATTCCATTTCCTGTTCTGCCAGTCTATGCACAGAGTCCGACATCGAAGGGAAGAAATGAGAGATGATGGTGACGGCTACACCGGCAGCAACAGAATACTCGCAGGGATAGGAAGGGGATTCGGGTTTGATCGCATAAGCCTTTATCCGGTTATCAACTGAAAAGGGACGGGGACGTTTGTAGGCATACTTGGTATTCCAGGCAGCGATGGTCGCATCATAGGTAGCCACAGCGACGAGCATATTCGCCAGTGCGCCATGATAGGTCGTATCTGTGACCCAAAATTTTGAAATCATGTCCTGCCAGTGATATCCGGGCGCACCGGCATTCCAATAGATGATTTGTTGCCAACCTGCGGCGTTCAGATGTTGCTGGCGATAAAGCACCTGCGATATTTCCTCTTTGTACGAAGCAGGTGGTGCTAAACGATAAGCTTCCCCCGATGAAATGAACCAGGTTTTCCAATTTCCGGCATGGGGTTCTGTCTGTGCCTGAAGACGGGCAACCAAACATACGGTGATGGTGAAGATGAACAGATTCTTTTTCATATACTGGTTATTTTTACGCAAGAATATCTCAATACATCAAGCAATGTTAGCGGCTGTCAACAGACAACGGATCATCGTAAACGAACTGCGGATTGGCGTCAATCGAAGAAAAAGCATTCCTAAATTAGGGAGCCGGCTAAGGGAGGAACAGAACATTTGGTATTTGATTGACGCTGTTCGGTGGTTGATCTTCGATAAAGGCAATTCTATAGATTAAGGAATGAATAGGGAAAGTTTTGCCGACATTTATCTCCGATAATAGTATGAAAGCAATAAACGATATCAGGCGGTTTACCTTTTATTTGTGGGTTGGCCTCGCTTATCTGGTACTTTGGGTAATCAGTGAGTCACACAGGAACCCAGCGCCGTTTGGAACGATATTGATGAATGAAATCTGGCGTACCGCCTATGTCACCGTCGTCAATTATTTGTTGTTCGAATACAGCTTGCCTTTTATCAGACGACCCAGGAAATATTTGCTGATCAATATCGCGATGGCGCTGGTGCTTTTTTTTGCGTTTCTCATGTTATATACAATTGGGTTGTATATATGGAGGACGATTGGGATCGGGATGCGGGTGTATGCTGAACTAAGGACATTTACATCCATTGAGCAGGCGGTCACTTATCACTTTGGTTTCAGTGTGGGCTCCATTTTCTTTTTCGGGATTGTCAGGCATATTTATAATTACAGGCGACTGAGAGCAGCGGCGCAACGTTGGCTTATCGAAAAGCAGCAGGCAGAATTGAATTACCTGAAATCACAAACCAACCCGCATTTCTTATTCAACACGCTAAATAATATCTATTCACTGGCCCGGGATAAATCGGATCTGGCTCCGGAATCCATTTTACGCCTGTCGAAGATATTGCGTTTTATGCTGTATGAAGCTGGCGGTGCATTTATCGCCATAGAACAGGAATTGAAAATCATCAGTGACTATATTGCTCTTGAAAAGCTGCGTTACGATGAGTCGCTGCGTGTCAATTTCAGTAACGACATAGAAGATATGAAACAGGCCTTGCCGCCGTTGCTGTTGATCCCCCTGGTGGAAAATGCTTTCAAACATGGTGTTTCTGAAACGAGGTCGAATCCATTTGTCGATATCTATCTTTCGGTAAATAATCGGCAATTGTTGTTTTTGGTGAAAAATTCCACCGAAGAATTTCAGGAGAAGGTTAAACTTAAAGAGAATATCGGCCTTTCCAATCTGAGGCGTCAGCTGGAATTACTCTACACAGACTACAACCTGACTGTTCAAAACAGTGATTCAGGATTTTCAGCTACGTTAAAAATAAATCTTGCAAGCCATGTCTAAAATAAGGTGCATAATCATAGAAGATGAGCCGTTGGCCGTGAAAATATTGGCGGATTATATAAAGCAGACGCCGTTCCTGGAATTGCAGGCCACATTCAAAGACGCCATCCTTGCGACTGATTTCCTTCGGTCGAATAGTACAGATCTTATTTTTTTAGACATTCATCTGCCGAAATTAAAAGGCATGGCTTTTTTAAAAACGCTTACACATCCGCCTGCCATAATTATTACAACTGCCTATCATCAGTACGCGGTAGAAGGGTTTAATCTAAACGTAACAGATTACCTGTTAAAGCCATTCGATTTTGAGCGGTTCT
>JBGPBW010000011.1:0-37198 GCA_041481385.1 Puia sp. | reverse complement strand
TAGGCGATTTTGTTTTCATAACAGATTATTTTGTTCAGGCCTAACTATTCAATTTTTGTGCCCGACAAATGTTGAACAGGGGATTGTTATTGGGCGCTGGCAGGAACTAAACCGTTATGGGGATCTTTTAACAGAAAGAGTGAATCACTTAAAACGTGCTCAATTTTGGTACAATCATCTGTGTATATAATGCGGGTATACATATTGATTCTGGAGAGCTGGCTGATATTGATGCCGAAAGTTACCGATTTCAGGTTGGCGAAGATGCTGTCATTTTGGAGTTTATAATAAACAGGCTTTTGATTGTTGATTTGAATACTCAGATCCTGATATGTTTTCATCATCTTATAAAAGGAAACCTCCACATAAGCTGTATCCAGATCGATTTCGTTGATTACGCGGTTTACCATGGGGCTGCCCATTGTACTGACAAGGTATCCGTGCTCGTCGTAATTCTCGCTATACACGGCCTTTTGATTCTGGTAGAACGTGTAGGATTTCAGGAGCTCGCTGGGATAAAAAAGGTAGGCACCACCCTTCAGGCTGTCCCAGCCTTCATCGTATAATGCAGAAATTTTATAACCGGAATCTTTAACCGGAATTAATTTTTTTTGTATATTTTTCTGAATATCCGTGGCATCTGTAAAACAGGCGGGCCTCCTGGATTTACAGGCAAATAAAGAAATCATCAGCAATAGTGCAGACCATTTCATGTTGTTGTTTTTATATAGCTAAGTGCAAGATCCGTTCTAACAGCCGTTTAAATTAAGAATATTTCCTGAAATTTTCCATCAAATACGTGAAATTGCCCGTTTAATTAGCTATCCTGCATCTAAAGTAATCGTCTTATTTAAACCCGTCAACACAAATTATCTGTATATTTCACATTCAAAGTCGCAGAAACAAACCTGCAATTAATCAATCAGTAAATACATGAAGTTAAGTTTTAATACCCTGTTGATCTGGATCTGTTGTCTCTCTTTTGCAAATTCGCTGATTGCCCAGGATAAAAAAGCCGTTTTACAGGATTCCTCCAATACGACACTCACAAATAAAAGTGCCGGTTATCTGAAAGATACCAGCCTGCTCAAAAAGGATACGCTTAAAAAGGTAGTCGCTTCGAATAGTGGGGATAGCACACCGCCTGCCAAATCGCATTTCCAGCTCAACCTGACTTATGTATCCAATGATGTATATCTGGGTCGTGCAGATTCAACCGTGTTACCGCTGCTTACACCTGAAATCAGTTATCTGTTTAAATCCGGATTCGAAATTGATTTCCTTGTGGGATTTAATGCCAATGCTCCCTGCCTGACACTAAATTCATGGACCCTGGACGGATCCTATACTTTTAACCCCGGAAATTACAGTGGAACCGCTACGGTTTCCATATTCAATTATAGTCCAAACAGCGGAAGTGTGAATGCTGCACAAAACGGGAATATCGAATATTCCAATTATTACACTTTACCCTTTATTCAACCCAGCCTGAGTTTAACCTATACTTTTGCAGCGCCTGAAACAAAGGCGGACTACCAGGTAACTTTTGCCCTTCAGCAGGAATTCGATTTTTTGAATAACGGCAACCTCAATATTACACCGGCAGCAACGATGAATGCATCGACACAGAATTATTATAATACATATTATAAAAACAAAAGGTTCAGCATTCCAAGACATGGTAAACCACCGTTACCTGCGAACGTATCCCTTTCCGGTGAAGTTTTGAACTCGGGCGAGTTTCAGATCATGGATTACGAATTCAGTGCACCTGTAGGTTTTACAGCCGGTAAATGGAGTTTTACTTACACGCCAACCTATGCGGTACCGGTAAACCCGCCGGACATAAAACTTACGGCAAAAGTTAACAACCAGACCTCTGTTAAAACATATAAAGAACAACTGACGAATCTTTTTTATTCTCAACTCAGCGTGACGTACGCTTTCTGATCCCGCAGCTTAAAACGTTTCCCGGATATTGAAGTATATACCGGAAAAACCATCGCCCCGTCCGTAGTCAATAGCGATATTGGTCCGGTCTTTTTTATTCATCATGATGCGCAGGCCAAAACCATATCCGGGTGCAACCGCATCAAAAACTTTCTCTCCGGTAAAGGGATTACTTGCTGTCGTAAAATTGGTGAATACGACGCCACCGAATAAACCGTCTTTGGATATCTTATATCGGAATTCAGCTTCTTCATAAATCATATTCGTTCCCCGGAACCTGCCTTGTATATATCCCCTGCCCGATCGGTTATAGGTATCCCAGGTAATCGCGGGCAGCGCGAGATAAGGAACAGATCCTGAAGTGACCATGGTGCCCCAGAACCAAAAGGCCAGTACATTCCGTGGCGTTCGGCTGCTGACTCCGAAATATTTTCGGAAATCGTAGTAGAGCATGCTGCTGCTCTGCGTGCTTCCCATAGCAACGGAATTTTCACGAAAAGCAACAAATATATATCCGCCCTTATAGGCATTCACCGGGTTGTCCCGGGTGTCGTTAATCACCTGTATGGATAGTCCGTTCGCAGAATAATGGGCTGTGTCAAAGCCCTTGGCTTTTGAATAAAAATAATTAGAAGTAATAAACTGATTGGGTGTGTCGAGTTTTAAAGCCTGGTCCTTGATATCAAAATCGATATCAAACATGAGTCCGAAACCGGCATACCATTTTTTGTAAACTTTTTTGGAAAAGGTTTCATATAAACGGATATAATTAAACCGCATGGGTTGTTCCGAATCCGTGCGTGTCGAGCTGGAACCATTGAGACCAAATGTATAAGCCTGGTTCTGGAGTCCATAGATTCCTAAGCCATAAGTCGGCTGCGCGAAAAACAATAGGCGGTTGTCTCCGGATATATACCATTTATTTCCTTCGGTAAACACATCAAACCTCAGATTCAGCAGGACTTGTTTTTTTTGTGGTGAAGGACGCGTTTAAGAGCGCGGAGGACAGGTCGGTCGTCTTCGGGTTTCCACGGTATTCCGTTATACTGACTGCGCCGCCGACAACAAATCCATTGGCAGGACTGTATCCTACAATGGGCAACAGTGAAAGATTTTTTACACCTTTCAACGGAATTGAACTAATGGTTTTAGGAGGTTTGCCCATCCATTTCCGGAGAACCTGGAAAATATCCACTTCGTTATAAAAATTGAGAGAATCCTGTAAGGTTTCCGCATTTTGACTGTAGGCGGTTGCATGTATGAATAGCAAAAAGAATATGCCTATAATGGAGAGGCATATTCTTTTATACGACTTGAAAGGCTTGTTTAAGTGTATTAATAATCTCAAATGCTGGAAGGTAAAAGATAATTTCTTATTCGCTCGAAATATTAAAGGGACTAAAAATTAAACCCAAGCCGGAGTTGCGGTCCGTATTCTTCAATATCAAATAGAAACCAGCTGTTGGTATTCTGTGTGCCCGTATGATAATCCATGGAAATAATCCGGTATCCCAACCCGATTTCGAACAGTTTGGAAACCCGGTAATACACGTCCGGCTGTAATTGCCAGGCAAACTGGGAACCGATTCCAAAACCACCCATATCGGCCCTTAACTGCAGAAGCCATTTGTTATTGATAGCTCCTTTCAGACGGGTAACAATCAAAGGATCTATCCAGGTGGCACCCTTTTTCGCATTTTTATTAATAGTGCCGCTGGGTCCGGCAACATTAATATTGAGTTCATTATTGACACTGTTTATCCGCGCACCCACGCCGACTTCCAGCCAAGGTTGCACTTTATACAGTCCCTCCAGTTCCCACCAGAATTGTTTAACCGTTGCTTTTCCGCTCAGGACGCCGTTTTTACCCGACGCGTCCTGGCCAAGTGATGCATAAAATAAATCAGAGGTATATGCGAATTGGTTATCATGAACCTCAGCATACAGCATCCCCCCGATCTGAAAATAACTAAACAACTCGGATGCCGGCACGCAAATGAAAGTACTGGGTAATTGTCCGATACCCATGGTGCCGCTCATGCTGGGTGCTAACAGGTATGGCTCCAGTAAAAGATGATAAGCTTTCGATGAATCGGGCCAGGTTTGTGCCTTTGCAGATTCTATCCCCAACATGAAGCTGAAAAATAAAATTGCGGCCGTGTATGATTTAATTCTCTTCGTTGTTCTATTCTTCATTTGGATAAATTTACGTAATAAAATAGTCTGTCCTTCAACGTTTGTTATTGCTGTTTATCGACCAGATCCCAAAACCTGGACAGATCCGGATTCAGAATGATGTCGGTTCTCCTGTTTTTTGCCCGGCCTTCCACAGTGGAATTGTCTGCGACAGGATCATATTTCCCATTACCTGCAGATACAACACGTTCCATCGTTACCTGGTATTGATCACGCAGGACACGTACAACACTGTTTGCGCGTTCAGTGCTCAAAGACCAGTTGTCGGTGAATCCCCGAGTAACTTTAATTGAATCGGTGTTCCCGATTACGTAGATTTTAAGATTTGGATTTTCATTTAAGACCCGGGCTACAACCGAAAGGGCATCCTGCCCTTTCTTTCCCAGCTTCGCACTTCCGGGATTAAACAAAAGCTCATCCTGCATGGAGATATATACCAGGCCGTTTTTATAAGAAACAGCCACACCGGCATCGGCGAACTGAGCTAATGCCTGTTCTGCCTTCCTTCTGATTTCTTTCATCGTCAGTCCCTGCGCTGCCAGTGCCTGGTTGAACTCTTCCATTCTGCGCGCGACGGCTTCCTTTGCCAGTTTGCAATCGGAGGCTTCCTGCATGGCGATGGCGTATTGATTTTTCATTAGTGCGATCTGCGTGTTGTTCGAATTTTGCAAATCTTTGAGTTGCGTTTGCTGATCGTTCAACTCTTTGTTGAGTTGTGCGATTTTGCTTTTCAATTGTTCAACGACAATTCCAAGACTATCAGTCTTCGCCTGTGATCTGAGCAGTTCCTTACTGGGACCGCAGGCCACCAGGAGAAATGAACACGTTACAATGAATCCAACATTTAAGCATCTCATACCAGTCGGGATTTTTTTACTAGGTTTTTATTTAGGGAAAATCAGAACCAGCTGTGCCCGCCAGCCAAAATCTCCCCTGTTAGGGCCTGAAATCGGAATCTGCGGACCGACCGCCAACTGGATAATTTGTTTTCCAAATTTGGTAATACCGGTTAAAGGCAAAGCGACAGATGATGCAAATATTTTGGTTTCCCAGTTTTGTGTAATGGTTTCCACGGCACCAATGCCGGCACCGCTTTTCCAGTTATAGGTAAAAAAAGGCTGCACAAAAAGTTGACTCACGTTTGCCCGGTCAGTTTGTCCGGCCACCGACCAGATTTGGTTGGCCAATGCACCAAAGGTGAAACCGTTTGTCTGTTTTAAGATAACTGCTGTTGGTCCGACTCCGAATTTTCCTGTGCCCAGATACTGATTGGTTGCCGTGGGAACCAGGAAGGCTGGCCCCGCTCCCCAGGTAAGTCCATTATGTGTTTTAGCCGGAGACAAAAATGCACTGATAGTTGCATCACCCAATCCTGACTGAGAAGTATTTTCTCCTGTTATATTGTATTGGGTAACTATTGGAAGAATATACCTGGTGATCAGATTTAAATTCTCATTGAGTTTGATGGGAACGACAGGTTGGAAATTCATTATATTTTGTGTACCCTTCAAAGGACCGATCCCGTAGAATGTATTGTTTTGAAAGGGGACACTAATCAGGCTGGCTATGGGATTGGCCAGTTTTTTTGCCAGTTCAGCTGCCTCGTTTGCTGCGGGCTGTGGTTCCTTTGGTTTTTCCGTTTCCTGGGCTCTTAATATAACGGGAGAAAAAATTAATAAACCCAGCACTAACCTCACTGAAAAATATTTGATGACTTTCATGATAGATTTATTTTCAAAAAAACCGAATCCGGTTCTTTGATAAATTCTGAAGTTGAACCCCTGACGGTTTCTTGTACCAATGATTAGGAACTTTCAAAATTACCCGACTCACCTGCCTCAAACTAATTTTGGTGCATTTAACGGTAAAACCTGAAGATGGCCTTCAATTATGAGTCCCCAAATGTTTCGTTTAAAGTCCAAAGGGTTAACTATTAAAATAATGTGCAACTTGCAATCAAATGAGTAAACGCAGTTCAAAACCATGGGTAATCGCACAGATGATATTTTGGTCAACCCTGTTTTTTTCGCCTGACTCCCAAGCACAGGAAAATTTCCGAATATACCTGGTCGGCGACGCAGGAGACCATACTGAAGCGGCCGAAACCCTGGTAAACCTGCGCAGTGAATTGATCAGCCATCCCAACAGTGCCGTCATATTCCTGGGTGACAATAGTTACAAGGACATATTATGGGGAATCATTCCATTTGGTTTCAAAGGATTTGACAGTTCCCAAAACACGATGGAAAAAGTCAGGTCACAGTTGAATCTCATGAACGATTATAAGGGATGGGTTTATTTCACTCCGGGTAATCATGACTGGTGGAACCGGACGACCTATAAAAAAGGCAAAGGGAAACTGGCCATGGAAGAATCTTTTATTGAAACCAATCTGAAATTGAATACCACAATCGCCAACCCGGACAAATTATTTTTGCCCGCTAACGGTTCATACGGTCCTGAATATGTAGAGCTCAACCATCAAACGATACGCCTTGTTTTTTTTGACAGTTACCGAATCATACAAACCGGAATAAAGAAATCAATGGTAACTGATGATGAAAAATCATTTTATCGAAGGTTGGATTGCGTTATCCATGATGGTTACAAACTGAATGAACAAGTAGTGGTTGTAGCACATCATCCGGTTTATCTAAAAGGTCCTTATGAACGGAATCTAAAACATCCCTATCTTTTTGCGAGGATTAAAGCTTCCAATTCGAGTTTTCCTTCTTACAACGCAATGATCGACAGCATACATAACGTATTGAAACAATACCCGGGCATCTACTATGTGAGTGGCCATGTTCATGCCCTTCAGTATTTTTATGCATCAGACCGCATACACTACATCATCAGCGGAGCGGGGAGTAAGGAAATTAGTTTATCCCCCAAAAAAATCAGGCAATATGATAGTACCATTTCGCCGGATGAATATTTATTGTGGAATACCGGCGGATTTTTTGAGTTGGAATACCAGGGAGACACGGTGAATACTTTTCTTTATTATAATAACGGATCATTAAAATGCGCACTCCCTTAAAAACACCTGATCCCTAGGTCTCTGCGGTTTCAATGACCATTGATAGTTCCTTTTCCAATTCACATACAATATCCCTGTATTCAGTCAGTGCATGTTGCTTTTCTGAAATTTCCACTTCAAAATCCTGAATCATTTTGGAACAAAGGAACAAATCGGCGCAAAGGGATTTGAAGTCCGGATCCTTTCTGTATAAGTTTTCTATAACGGAATGGTGCGTGGGAAACCTGGCTTTAACCAGGCCTAATTCCGATTGAAGAAAATTCATCGTAACTGAGAATTTATTTGTAGCACAATCGTCATAAAAGATATTTAATTTATAGCACAATCGTCATAACAGTTATTTAATGATAAAGTAGCATTTGTTTATTGCTATGATATCCGGATTCCTTAATTTTAAATTTGATTTCCGGCCTTTGTTGACTAAGGTACTCTATTGTAAATGCAATTGTGGCCCGGCAGGGCATTTAACAGTAAAACCTTATCATGCCAACCAGTCAAGAAAGCCTGACTACCGACTTGTTATCAGAAGATCTTATCCATGAACAGCTTCAGAAAATATTTAATTGTTCTGTTTTTTCTGTTTCAGATATTCTTCGCCGCTTCCTGGGCTATATCACCCAGGAGACCCTCGCGGGCAGGTCCAATACAATCAAGGAATACACCATTGCTGTCAGTGTGCTGAATAAACCAGCCAGTTTTAAGCCGCAACAGGATGCTATTGTCAGAATTCATGCAGGCCGGCTCCGGCGTGCGTTGCATTATTATTATAAAGAATCCGCTAATGATGACCAGGTTGTCATTTCAGTTCCAAAAGGTACTTATGTACCTGTCTTTGAAAGATTTCAACAGGGAAAACCGGAGATCATTCTCGATAAACGCGAACCTGTTGATCTTCCTGAATCCGTGAACCTGGTGATCCTTCCGTTTGATACTCTGGAAACAGAAATTTCCCGATTGGCTTTTACTGATGGCCTGGGACAACAACTGAGCGCCGGTCTCGCTAAGTTTTCGGGTTTTTCTGTTGTTTCTTATCATACGATAAGACAACTCAGCAACCGGAAAAAAGAAATTCAGGAACTGGCCAATGGTTTTGGTGCCCAGTTTGTGGTTACCGGAGATGTTCAGTTTGAAAACCGGAAACTCCGGGTATCCGTTCAGTTAACCAATGCGCAAACGGGTGCCCAGGTCTGGACTGAGCGTTATCATAACAGTTTTGTTGTTTCAGGTTTATTTTCAACAGCAGACGACATCATTGCCCGGATTACAAGAACCCTTGGCGATTTTAATGGTCAGATCATGCAACAAGTTTCGAGAAGTCTGAGCAAAAATAAATCCGGGCGGACTTTTTCAACGATTCTTTCCTATTATCATGATTTTTATTATGGCTTTAATGAAGCAAGTTTCAGGCATGCCTACGCCGGCATGGAAGCTATAGTAGAGATGGATCCGTCTAATGATATTGCCTGGTCTTTTTTGGGCCAGCTTTCCCTGATGGCTGTATTATTTAATTATACGACGCATGAAAATCCAATAATATTCGGTTTAAGGTGTGCAAGAAAAGCCCTGAAAATAAATCCGCTCAGTCAGCATGGTTTTATCACACTGGGTATGGCCCAGATTTTTTTGGAAAATAAAAAGGCAAGCCTCGAGGCGCTGGAAATTGCATACAACCTGAACCCGAATGCCGCCGGATTGTCGGGTATAACCGGTTGCCTGATGATAACTGCGGGCGAATACGAACGAGGACTGGCCTTGCTGGAAGAGTCCATGGAAACGAATAAGAATTTCCCACCGGTCTTTTATCTTTTTACCGGACTCCATCGTTTCAAACATGGCGATTTTGCGGGTGCATTGCTGGATCTTGAAAAGACTGGAATGGCCGAAGAACCGTTGAATATCCTATTACGCATCTCTGTTTTAATACAAATGGGCAGGAAACCGGAAGCAGAAATCCTGGCAAAATCAACAAGGGGTTATCCCATGAATAAGGTCTGGATTTCAAGGGAATTTATCAGCAGGTTTTTGTTGGACGATGAATTGGTCGACCAATTAACCCGCGGATTCAAATCGATCCGTTTACCCCTTTTAACAGTGGCCTAAACCAGGACCAATAGATTTTTTCCATTTATCTGGCTTTTCTTCATTTATCGGTTAAATGACCGGGTAAAAGACAAATGATTAAAGATTAGGCTACCTTGCCATTAAGACCAAACCGATCCTAGGCAATCAGCTGCTATCCAAAAAAAGACCTTTAACAGAAAATCCAGCAGACCTGCTCCGGATCCTTTGGCACAGTCCCCCCTTTATTTATAAAACGAACTTAAATACACGTTAGTGAATACATTCCTTAATCTCCGGATAAGCAGAATGGTCCTGGTTTTCAGCCTGCTTGCCGCCTGCCTGACCGGCTTCGGACAAAAAAAGCAAGCAGATACCTTCAACATTTATCATGCGAGTTTTAATTTACCACAGCCACATCCACTAAGGGCAGGGCATTATTCTTCCTCTATTTCTGTAATTTATGTAGTTACTCCGCGGGACTGGACAGACGATATCATTACCGCCCCGATGTTTTTTTATCAGGCAAAATATACTTTACCCAAAGGATTTAATATGCAGGCCAGCCTGGCCAGTCTGTTTATTTCAAACCGGATCAACCTGGGACCATTCTGGAATAAGGAATTGAATAATCATAATTATGTGGGACTGGGGTGGCAGGTCGTATTTGATTATGGTATCCTGAACCAGTTTGGATTTGCAACCACATTGACCGGATGGGAGCAACAGCCCCAGATCATTCTCGGCCATGCATTTGAAAAAACAGCACTTACCATTAAAGGAAATCTTTACTGGACCAATGCCCTGTATTTTAGTGAAGACAAAAATGTAATTCCGTTCACCAGTTCATTTATTAACGGGTATAGCTTCTCAGCCAGCTTCGAACAAAAACTATATAAAAACCGGGCTTTGTCGCTGGGTTTCCAATTAGACTATCTGCGTTATCATATCATTGCCTGGCCGGCATTCCCGGTTAACCAGAAAAGATACTGGGTACCCGAATTCATTGTTGGCTTAAACTTATAAAAGAAATAAAAAATATTATGACTGGTCGCAATACGATAAAATATCTGATCATCCTCCTAGTTTTCTTTTCCTGCTCGAAGAATCAGATTGTTCATCAACCGGATATCAATATCGGAAATGTAATTTTCGTTTCCGACACCAAAATGAAAAAGATGGAGGGTATTTATGCCCTCAATTCCGGAACAACCGATTATGGAACTCAATGGGTCTGTAAGGCTTCGAAATTCAGGGTATCCTTTTTCAGTGATCAGGCAGGCATTTTTATGATCCTGAAATATGGAATTGATCCTTCGGACAGTTCCCTGAAATTTTCCGGATTCTGGCGTTTTTCAGAAATTGCCACACAGGGGCTGGTGAACTTCACGGTACCTAAGGATGAAGCCATCGCCTTTCTTAAAACAGGTGATATCAGCACATTAACACTCGACGGAACCATTGTTAGCGGGGAAGGCACATCCTCTCCCATCAGTTTTAAATTTTCCAGGGCCTTTTCACAATATGTGCTGAATACACCCTTTGAAATTTATTCCCATCATGGCGTACAAACCACATCCAATCCACCTTTTGCCCAGAATTCCCTGCTGGGAGTGCTCAACGACGAGGATTATGGGGTGGACGGATTGGAATTTGACATTCAGATGACCCGTGATTCCGTTCCCATCTGTATGCATGATGCCAATATCGATATCCGTCTGACGCAGAAGAGTCCCATCTCCGGCGACTATATTCAATATAGTTTCAATTTCCTGGAGGATTATATCCGACTGGTGGATGGCCAGAAAATACCCTCACTTGACCAGGTCTGTACAGCCTTTATTGATTCCACTACCATGAAGTATTTGTGGCTTGATATTAAGGGGGATGACGGAATTTTTGAAGCCCTTTTACCGATTATTGATAAGGCATACAAACATGCAAGTGCGGTTGGCCGGGATGTGGTGATGTATGTCGATATGCCGTCTACAACAGTCATTTCACAATACCAGGCTTATCCGCCCTACCGGGCTTCCGGATATCCCTCTATGTGTGAACTGACGTTTCAGGATGTAATTGACAATGGATGCACGCGTTGGGGACCCAGGTATTCCAGGGGTTTATTGCTGGACGAGGTTGATCAGGCCCATGCACAAGGTATCAGAGTAATCAGCTGGACGCTGAACGACAAAACCCTGATCAGGAACTATATCCAGAACGGGCAGTTTGACGGATTCATATCCGATTATCCTGCCTATGTGGTGTATGACTGGTATACTTTAAAATAAATAATGAATCCAAGTTTTTCTTCCCATAATATCAAATCATGCGCATTCGTAATCTCATAATAATCGTTTCGACCAGTTTGATCGCAACCCGGTCCCTAGCACAAAACGATCAGAACCAGTATAAAAAATACCGTCATTTTGCGATCTATGCGGGTGTGGGTCCCAGTTATTTTTTCAATAACCTGACTGTATTTAAGAATGATGTAAATTCATTGGGATATGAATTTACATTCAGATTTATGTGGGAACCAAAAGGTTCTTTTCTAAGTCTGGGTTTCGAGACGGGTTATTACAGGATTTATACTGTTTCAGCCACCCAACCAGTCAATGCAAAAGTGACCAATTCTGAAGTTCCGCTGCAATTCGTTGTTTCCATGAAATTCTCTAAACAACTATATGCAAACTGGTCAATGGGTCAGTCCATTCAATACAACAAAGTTTCAGCTCCCGACAATCCGAATAATTTCAACAATCACCTCACCTCACTGGCCGATTTTACAGCTACTGTTGGTTACCGATTCATACAAAAAGAGAGAATTTCTTACGCAGCTGAATTCAAAGGGTATTACTCATCGGCATATGCAAATGGTACCATTGCTCTTGTCTTTATCGTGGGATTCAGATTGTAACAGAAAGATATTCTATTGATACATCAAATAAAAAAAGGGAGATTCTCCCTTTTTTTATTTATACCTGTCTGAGAAATTCTGCTCTTATGTTATTTGGTTGCTGCTCCCGGAGGAAAGCCAGCCATGATTTTCTGAACCGCAGTATTGATAGCCTGTTCAGGATTTTTGGATGGAGCATCTATGTCCTGGTTGCCGATTCCTTCCCAAATCAATTTCTTGGTTGACGCATTGGCGACTTCAATGATCAGGGAGCCAGCTGTGTAATTCTCCACATTCACTGTAGTGGACATATTGCCACCGCCCCAGGCATATGGCCTGTAACCGCCACCATAACCATATGAATTGGCTACGATCTCCTGTTTGTTTTTCATAACGCTGGTGATGTTCACCAACATATCCGGGCTTTCTGATTGGGTAAATCCTTTGGCCAGCATCTGTGCATTGACGGCATTGATTACCCGGGTCTGGTTGAACTGGCTGAGTGCCTGATACTGTTGCTCCAACTGCACAATTTTAAATGTGTGGAACTGGCTGAAATTTGCAGTATGGTCATAGTCGGTGGTTACTGTTAGCGTGGGACCACAGGAACTGAGTAAGGCCATGGCGGAAAACACAACAGCTGACAAAAAGATCGCTTTTTTCATAATAGGTGTTTTGAAATAAAAAAAATCTGAATGAATACTTTTTAAATCCGTTGAACTATCTGGTAAAGTTAGTGGGGCGGGATCATTTCATCAGTGAGTACGACCGTTTAACGGTAAAACAAATCTAAGAAGAAAGTATGAGAATATGGGAGTATGGGAATATGGGAGTACCGTGCCCAGCGATTTGACCGCCAAAGTGGTAATGAAGGCGGTCGCGATAATGGGATTGTATTCCCATGTTCCCATACTCCCATATTCCCATACTCCAAGTATGATCAGATTGTTTTAATTTAACCGTTAAATGTGTTCCTTCATGAAGTCCCCATTACTGAAGTTGTTTTTTTCCGGGGTCTTCCTGATGAATTTCACAATGCTTCTTGCCCAGGATTCCGTACAAAAACAAATATGGCCTGAAATAGAAGCCTATTACCGGTTTAATGACCGGTTCAGATTATACTCTGAAATTTCCGGAACCAGGTCCAATTCTGAATATACCGACGGCACGGCCGGCCTCTATCTTGATTTCTTTGCCAAACCCTGGCTTAAAGGAAGGCGTGATGATACACAAATGACCGATTCCTCCGCAGGTTACTATTGGTGGTTCCGGATGGGATATTCTTATTCAGACGCTCCACCGGACCAAAAGCAAAAAGTTGTCAATATTTTTGTAACCCAAACCGACAATGCCTTCCATTTACCAGCTGACATTGTACTCCAGACGCGCAACCGTTTGGACTGGCGCTGGGTGAATGGCGATTTTCAACCCATTTACAGACCCCGGTTGAAATTTGTCCGGAATCTCAGAACTGAATACCTGACGCTTAATCTGTATGCCTGGTCGGAATACTTTTTCTATCTGAATGACAATTCCCAGGACCGGCTGCGCATCGCTTTGGGAACCGTAATCAAGGTTTTAAAATGGATGGATTTTGAAACTTATATTATGCATCAATTCCAAAATAAACAATACGTAGCGCCCGTCAATGCCATCGGGTTGCAGCTGGACTTGTACTTCAGAAATAAAAACTATCATCCGTAAGGTCCAATAAAAAAGCCCTGAGTGATCAGGGCCTGTTACAAACAGGACCTATGCCCTATTGCAGTTTTTTAGCATAACTCGTATTTGAAATCATCAGCTTCATATTTTTGGCAGGCAGATCCAGTTCACCATTGTTTATGGCGGTTAACCCGTTACTAAACGTTTGGAAATTGATGGTCCCCGAAAGTGCGTCGCCACTGGTTGTTGTTGATTTAAAAGACTCGCTGATATAAGCGTAGGATCCACTCGTGAAATTCAACGTCAGCTGATCGCCGGGTTTGTTTACATTATTGCCGTTTACCGTAATGGTATTGCCTGACTGACTGATGGAAGCAGCGTCAAAAAAATCAACCATTTTACCTTTCGACAAATAAAGATAACTAACACTCACTTTAATGGCATCGTCTACATAAGCCTTCATCTCAGCAATCTTCTTTTTAGCAATATCCCCGCGAATACCCCCGGGAAGTTTTTCTGCAGGCGTTGAAGAAACAGCGGTGGTAACTATTTTACCGTCAGATCCGACTGCCAGTGAACTGATACTGGTTAATTTCAATACACCTCCGTCAAATACCTGAACCGTTCGGTTCCAGACATAACTGGCAAGTTGTGCACGATTCTTAGAAGCAGCCGCGGATACCTGCAGGCTCAGATTGGTTTTGTTAGACTGTGCTGAAACGGATTGAAAAATGGTGATAAGGAAACCGCATAAAACAAATGCTTTTTTCATGGTTTGTTAGTTATTAAGATTGATGTATCGGAATGAATAGGATTTTCCGTTAAAACGAATTATTGCAAATGGCTCAATGAAATTACATCTAATGAAAGAGATTCATTTGGTTTATCGGTTAAATGGAAGTCCGATTTCTTGATTTACGATTGATAAGGGCGTAATTTCGTAAGCGACTTCCCTCCAACCACGTAGGTGTTCATTTATTCAGGTTCATATGCGAATATTTTTTAACCTGCTCCTTCCATTCCTGTTATCCGGCTCCCTTGTATTTTCTCAATCGGATTCCCAATGGCCAAGGGTAATCAATTCCGGCGGTTACTCGATTAAAATTTATCAACCCCAGGTAGAAAATTTTAGCGGAGATAGCGTGAGAAGCCGGGGCGCTTTTTCAATTACCGGGAATGGTAAAACAGATCCGGTATTTGGTGCACTGTGGACAAAATCCACACTGCTGACGAACCGGGAGAAAAGAACGGCTGTTCTCGATAATATCAGGGTGCTGGATATCAAATTCGCAGGAGATTCCAATGCTTCAGATGTAGCCATGCTAAAATCAATTCTGGAAAAAGAAATTCCCAAATGGGATCTTGTTCTTTCCCTGGATCAGCTGGAAACCTCCATCGAAGGTGATGGAACCAACAATCCCGCTTCGTCTGCTAACCTGTCCACAAATCCCCCGACGATCATATACACGAATAAACCTTCCACCCTTGTGCTAATTGAAGGGGATCCCAAATTTCAGGAGAACAAGGAAATGGGCGTCGAACTCGTGATGAACACGGCATTCACTATTGCGAAAACAGGAAACCTGTTTTATTTGTACGGAAGTAATAAATGGTATTCTTCCAAATCCATAAACGGTCCATGGAAATACGAGAAGTCCGTTCCGAAATCACTGAATAAATTAAATGCTGCCATAAAAGAAAATGAAAAAAAACAGGATAAAGCAACGATCGACAGCAACGCCAACTATTTTCCTGAAATCATCGTACGTACGGTACCGGCTGAACTGATACAATCCAATGGAGAGGCGGATTTCGCTCCCATCCAGGGTACAGCGCTTCTGTATATGACCAATACGAATAACGATATATTCATGTACATCAGCGACCAGCAATATTATGTGTTGTTGTCGGGGCGCTGGTATAAATCAGCAAGCCTGAAAGGCCCCTGGACTTATACAGCCTCCGATAAACTGCCAGCCGATTTCGCGAAAATTCCGGTGGATTCAGAAAAAGATGATGTCTTATCCAGTGTAGCGGGAACCGACCAGGCCCAGGATGCAGTAATGGACGCCCAAATTCCACAGACCGCAAAAGTGGACAGATTGACGGCTACTGCAAAAGTGAGTTATAATGGTGAACCGAAATTTGTTGCCATAGAAGGTACAACGTTGCAGTATGCCGTGAATACGGAATCGACTGTATTATTGTCTGATAAAACTTATTACTGTGTTGAAAACGGAATTTGGTTTGAATCGGTTAGTCCCAAAGGGCCATGGTCAGTATCTGTTGCGAGACCGGCTGAAGTAACAAAGATTCCGCCAACGGTTCCGGTCTACAATGTAAAATATGTTTACATATACGAAACTACTCCGCAGTATGTATATGTTGGTTATACACCGGGATATATGGGTTGTTATGTTTATGGACCCACAGTAATTTATGGCACGGGTTATTATTATAATCCATGGTACGGACCCTATTATTATCCAAGACCGGTAACTTATGGATTCAGTATGAGATACAATCCCTGGTATGGATGGAGTGTTGGATTTCACTATAGCGCCGGCTGGTTTCATTACAGCATGTATGGCGGTTATCATGGTGGTTACTGGGGACCTCCGATGTACAGGCCGCCTTATTATCACCGTCCCGGTTATCCTCCCTATTATCGGCCACCCTATTATCCAAGACCCGGATACAGACCGCCTGTTCCTACTCCATATTACCGGGGCGGAAATAATAATATCACCATTAACAATAATAATATTTACAGAAATAATAAGAGCGTCTCCACAAACGACCGCGTGCGGCCGATGCCGGCTGCGAATCCATCTACCCGTCCATCAACAGGTAACACGAATAATCGTCCTTCAACCCAACCTGTTAACAATCCTTCCGCTGGCAACCCGATTAATCGACTTCCTTCAACTCAACCATCGGTACAGCCAGCTGTTCAACCAGTTACAGGAAATGCCTATAACCGTCAACCGTCAACCGTCAACCCGCCTTCGCCAAGCTCCGGCGGGCAAAGCCGTCATCCATCAACCGTGAACCCCAATGTGATGACCGACAGGCAGGGAAATGTATTTCAGAAAGATGGTAACAACTGGCAGCAAAGAACCGGCAGCGGATGGCAGAATGTAAACCAGAATCGCCAGGGAGAAATAAAACAACTAAATCAACAGCAGCAAACACGCGACCGGGGTAATACCAGGACGAATAATTATAATCTGAACAGACAGTCTGCACCAGCTCAGCGTTCCGCGCAGCCCAGGTCAGCACCATCGTCAGGGGGAAGAAGATAATTGATTCATCGGATATGAAATAAATAGACTGAATCTTATATCAAAGGCTCAAAACAATTTTTTCTAAGGCGATCAAATCACAGTCATGAAGTTAACTACTAAGAAAGCACAACAAAATCTGCTGAAATATTCCAGCGGCTTTATTTTATTAATGATCTCAACATTCATTAGCATAAAGTCTGTGGCACAGGTTGCCGATTCAGCTAAGCTTAAATTCGAGAAAGACTATAAAAACAGCGTTAAGATCAATCTGACCAGCTGGATTTTATATTCAACCGGTGTACAGCTGAATTACGAACGGTTGTTATCTTCGAAAAGGAGTATCACAATATTTGGAGGTTATATCGAGTTTCCCATGCCCACCATCATTGCGAATTCTCCTTTGAATTTCGATAAAAACAAGACCAAGGCCGGTTATTCTATCGGATCAGAATACAGGTTTTACCTGGCAAAAGAAAATAAGTATGCCGCTCCCCACGGCGTTTACCTGGCACCTTTTGTAAGTTATTATCATTTTAATAATACGCGAACCGGACGGGATACCACGAACCCATCGAATCAACTCACCCTGAATTCGACATTGGGATTTCTGAATTTCGGTGGTGAGCTCGGATACCAGTTTGTAATCAAAAACCGTTTTGTGATCGACTGTGTTTTGGCGGGTCCCGCAATATCCAGTTATTATTTCAGTCTGAAAGTGAACGGTACCTCAGGTGATTACAACGAACATGTACAGGCAATACTCGATGCGCTAAAGGAAAAATATCCCTTGCTGAAAGATTTATCCAGTGGCGAAAAAATCAGTGGCAGCGGTGTTTCTAATTTCTGGAGCATTGGATTCAGATATGCGATTCAACTTGGGTACAGGTTTTAATCAGTTGCTTTATGAAAAAATATTATCTGATTGGAGGCGGTATAACCTTCCTGGTGATCTTCAACCTGGGATATGTTTTTCATGAAATCCTGATGGGTGATTTCTTTAAACAGACCATCGGCCCGATTCAGCGGGAGACTTATATCATTCCCCTGATCGCATTTGCCTTTATTTTATATACTTTTTTTCAGGCTTATTTTCTTCCCATTTATTATCAATATGCGAGAGAAAAATATCACTGGACGCTTACGAAGACTTCAGTAATATATGGCGCAATCACCGGCTTTTTCTGGGATGGACTACAGGGCGGTATGATTGAAGTCGCCACATTTAAAATGCCGGGCATCGTGTTCTGGGTTGATACTGGTTACCATACCGCAGAAGGCGTGCTGACGGCCCTGATCCTTTCTTTTTTCTATAAAAGATATGTATTGAAAGGCGCTTCCTGATTCGGTGTTACCCTGCCCCACTCTGATTGAAAAACGTGGACTCCTATCACTCTAAAAATTGTTTATGAATACACAATGCAAAAAAGGTTTGAACAGGCGTGACTTTCTGCAACTCAGCGGAATGGGGTTAATCGGAGGCGCGCTTCCTGTAAATGCAATAAATGTGTTCGATCCGGTCAAATGGAAGCCTGCTAAATTATCAGTTCAGCTGTACACCGTTAGAGAACAGTTCAAATCAGATATCCCGGGTACTTTAAAACGAATAAGAGATATTGGTTTCGAAAACGTGGAAACCGCATTCTGGCCGGAGGGCATTTCGGTGAAGCAGGCCGCGAAATATTTAAAGGACGCAGGACTTTCCGTTTCTTCGGCCCATGTTGAAATTCCCATTGGAGATAATAAACAGATTTTCCTGGATACGGCCGCTGCCTACAATTGCAGGAAAATGATCTGGCATGGCTGGCCTGAAGACAAACGGTATAGTTCCATGTCCGGAACCCTGGAACTTGTTTCCATATACAATGAAGCCGCCAGTTTTGCGAAAGCAAAGGGCCTGGAGTTTGGATTGCACAATCACTGGTGGGAATATAGAAATAAAATTGACGGACGCTATGTATACGAAGTGTTATTGGAAAACCTGGACAAGGATATTTTTTTTGAAGTAGATACCTATTGGGTAAAAGTTGCGGGACAGGACCCAGGTTCCATTGTTATGAAAATGGGAAGTCGCGCACCGTTGCTGCATATCAAAGACGGTCCAGCATTATGGAATGATCAGTTGCCCAAAGATAATCCGGATCCCATGACGGCTGTGGGCAAGGGCACACAGAATTTTCCGGCAATCGTAGCGGCTGCTGATGGAAATACGGAATGGATGGTAGTGGAAATGGATAAAACCTCCGGGGATGTATTTGTCGCACTGAAAGAAAGTTTTGATTATCTCGTCAGCAATAAATTGGCGCGGGTGAGCTGACTAACAACTCTTGAGCCATCCGGTGATACTCATTCTTGGCCTGGTGGCCTTACCCACTTCATGTTCACTGGTGTCACTTTTAAAGAATACGGCTTTTCGCAGGTTAGGTAAAATCTTTTCGACGCTGCCCTCGTGAAATATAGACAATTCACCACCCTCTTCCATTTTCCAATCCGTGTTGAGGTAATTAATGAGGGAAAATTTCCGATCTCCATTATTCCTGAACTGATCCACGTGACGTTTGTAGGAACTGCCCGTTTCATACAGGGCATAGTGGAATTCGTAATCGTTGATGCGGGTATAACAGGAATTATTCAAATGTGTAATAAATGCTTCAACCTGATCCAGAAATTCTCGTTCCGCCGGCTCACTGGAATTCTTTTCTATCCAATAAATCTTATCCCCTCTTTTGTTTTGTTTCTGATCTTTTAGCCGGTCGTTACCGATGCCGGCAGATTGCATTTTGTTTGCCTGATCCAGATCCATCAGATTTTGTTGCAGTCGCCGCGCAAGATCTGCTGATAAGAAATGATCACAAATACCAACCCGGTTATCAATAAATCCGGTAATAAGCGTTTCATAACTGTCTTCCATAAAAAACCGCTCCCTTTGAATGCCTGAAACGGCTGGTGAAACGCGGGCGGCAAGATAGACCAATATTCAGTTCCTTGCGTAAAATCTGAAATCCCTTTACAGATCAGCCTTTTTTACTTCGGAATACAATGACCAGCATTCACCGGCTTCGGCTTTCAACATGATTTTGCGATCAGCATTTTCAATGGTGATCAAAAATCCGGGTGTTGTACTGATGGTAATCTGATACAGATCCGTGATCCAGTAATCTTCATATTTTTCACTTAACATGGACCGCAAAGCCACCGGCAGTTTATCTGCACTCAGATGAGTGGCAATACCCATAAAATCAGCATCCGCAGTATAAAATGCATAGACCGTTTTACCCATATCGTCAAAACTTGCTTTGTAATACCCATTGTATGATTCCCATCTAATATCACGGGCAGCGGAAAAATCGTTCGCGAATACGGTGCTTACGTATTTCGGAATGGGACGTGAAGTGCTTTTGGCATAAGAAGCGGAGAGCATCAACACTAGTGAAGTCGTTAGTATCAGTATTTTCTTTTTCATAGCTTATTTTTTAAAAGAACATTTTATAATTAATCATTCAGGACACAAAACTAATCCTGCGATTCGATAATAATCTGGGAATGAGACGTACGCCCTAAAAACTGCGACAAAGCAGGTAATTATGCCCTGAAATAGTGGAAATAACCCATGCGCACCACTGGTTTAATCAAATCAGTCTAACAGTTCCCTTTAGCTGCAGTACAAATATGACCTGTGATTTGTGTGATATTTCGTAGTCATGTCGTAGCCTACGAAAGATTTAATTCAAATAATCCCGGGATTTGTCGCCACTGGACATATTGGAAGGATTATCCGGGCAGGATCATTCCGGAGTTTTTGTGAAGTTCTACCGGAATTCCGCAAGGATCCCAGTAGAACTCTGGTAGAAACCCGGTAGAAATATGGTTCTGATCTGGGTTTCGTCATTCACTCGCTGTGTATTGGGCATATCTCCAGGCTTTATTAAGCCAACTCCTTTTTCAATAGTGCTAACTTGTCGGACATCAGTTTCAGGTTATGAAAAATTGCCTTTGTTTTTTCAAGCACCTCATCATCTGTGATTGACTTGTCAAGTAATTTTTTTTGGTGGCTGATTTCGGCTTCCAATGCCAAAATCTCTTCACTTGTAGTCTTAGAGGGCTGCATGTCTGATAAATTTAGCGTGACAAAACACTTATCAGTTAAGATTGCGGTAATGTGGCGATTCAGGGATTCGTCGGCAATAATACAAATTTTATAAACTCTTAGCAAGTATGGACTAAGTGTTTCCACTTACTTTGGGGTTAATCCAGCCCTATTTATTTTATGGGTCACGGGTTGGGTCAGCCGAAATTGGTACCTTTTATCAGGTTTAAGGTTTAGGGATCGCTGCCACGGTTTTCCGTCGGTAGCTTTGTTTTTGCCCTCGTACACCGGGGGCTTTTTATTTTGGAATATTTGATAAACCACTACATCAATTACCATGGCAGGAGCATCAGTTTTTCCAACGGCGCTAATAGCAATTTTTTGATTTCTGATATATCTGATAATAATCAGGATTATTTTTGGAATCGAACGCAATACCAGAAATCAGGAGGCGACAATCTTTCTGCTTACAAAACATTGGGAGAAAATGAACCCAAATCCTAACGACGCTCATCTTTTCCGTAAGCGATTTAAAGTGAAATAAAATCAATGTTGTAAAGAATCCGGGGAGGCAAAGCGGTGGCATCGGAGTATCAAATGGGAGGCATCGGGTTTCATCTGGGATCATCTCCAGGTGAATTCTTCTCGATTTAGTGGCAATTACAAAACGACTAAACTATCTTTAGAAACTGTTCAGTTTATAAGGAGCCGGTATAAAAAAGGATATCCAGTATTATAATATTGCTTAATTAAATTGAGATTCGAATGATTTAAATATTTACACTAAATATGAATCTATTCAAAATTAAGTTTGATACTAAAAGAATATTCGGATTAGATGTAATAAGGGCCTTTGCTGTTTTTTCTGTAGTTCTCGTTCATAGTGGAGATTTATTTCCGCCAAGGGGAAAATCAATTATTACACAATTACCCTTTCCTGACGGTGTAACTGTTTTTTTTGTTTTGAGCGGCTTCCTTATTGGCGGTATTCTCATCAGGATTCTAGAGAATGATCAGGCTTCTTTAAATACTATCCTTAACTTTTGGAAGAGGCGATGGTTACGAACATTGCCTGCTTATTTCTTAATACTCGTGATTCTAATTTTGCTTTCTATACTCTTCGTTCCTGGATTTAAAATTTTAGATGTTATAAATTATTTTATTTTTTGCCAAAATTTTAATACCCCACATCCGTCTTTTTTTTTTGAAGCATGGAGCTTAAGTGTTGAAGAATGGTTTTATTTCCTTATACCCTTGATTATCTTTACTTCTGCGGGTTTATTTAGAGTGAAACCCAAAATGTCAATATGGGCATGTATTGTAATAATTATTTTAGTTTCAATTCTTTTCAGGTACTACAGATATTTAACGATCCCTTTAACCGGAGTGGACATTTGGGGTGCTTTTTTTAAAGGTCAAGTAGTAACCAGACTGGACAGTTTGATGTTTGGTGTGGCAGGTGCTTACTTTTCTTACTATTATCCTTTGACTTGGATTAAATATAAAAGCCAGACTTTTATTTTAGGAATGGCAGGCGTTATTGTTATTTATGTACTTCCTAAATGGCTGTTTCCAAATTCTGCGTTTTATTATTGCAATATTTCTTTCATTTTAACTTCAATTACCGTGCTTTTTGTGCTTCCTTTTCTAAGCCAGCTAAAAACTGGGAGAGGATGTTTATATAAAATAATTACATTCATCAGCTTAATCTCGTATTCATTATATCTGACTCATGCAACTTTGATATTGGGATGGATAATTACCAAAATCAGCATATTACAATCAGGAAGCAGATCAGCAATATTAATTAGGTATGCTTTGTACTGGATTTTAAGTCTTACAATCGCTACCCTCCTTTACAAGTTTATTGAAATGCCATTTATGGCACTGCGTGATAGAATGAAAAGAGTCAATCTTGAAAAAGTTAAATAGATTTTATGGGGCTGGTACAATTTTTTCAATTCAAGAATTGACTGAGTTTAGAATATTTCGGCCAATTAAATGCTAGCATAATTATTTTATTCTCCAAATAGAAAAACCCCAAATTTACTGGAGGTTTACCTGCTAAATAAATTAAATCAACCTGGTTTGCAATTCCGCGCCATATAAGGCAAAGAATAGATTTTGAAGCTGGTGGACCGATTTCATGTAGATAAACTCGTTTCTAGCAGTATAGATATACCACTTATATACTAAGTCGTTTTCATTTTCCACCTCCTCGTCAATCCCAAACCCTTTAACGGTATTGTGATACCAACGGTTTTGGGGTTCTGTATTTAGAGGATCAAAACTGCATAATGGTAAAATCTGATTTGTCAGCAGGACTGGTTGAACATCTTTTACATTAACGGCAAAACGGTCACTAGATGACTGAAGTACTAGGTCTGTCGGTAGTATATTGAATATGGTATAATATTTTCCCTCTCCTGGCAGGTTACGATTATGACTTACTATATTTCCCAATCTAAGTTCCCTGGGATCTATCATGTATGCAATTTACTCAAAAAAAAGTAGTTTGATCGGCGGGGTTTTCTTATCAGAAATATGTTCTCTCTCTAAGTGATTACACTTATGCTGATTCAGTAAATACTATTCAGCTTTGGTTGTAACCTCCTATTGAACTTCTGAATCAATAATTATATCATCTATAGTAATAGTGAAAACACTTTTACCCTCAAATTCATAGTTACTTCCATCTTCTTTGGGAAATTCAACTGCAAACGTCTTATCAGGTTCATATATTTCCAGAACAACTCCCATCATACCTTTTACTATGATCTGATTAAGATCCTTAGATAACTCAAAGCTTTGGTCTTGTTCTAATGTTGCCATTTTCAACTGTTTTTATTTGATGAAAATTAAAGTTACTAGGTAAGTTATGACAAAAAAAACCCCCAATTAACTGGAGGTTTTTGTCCAAATAAAGTCCCTTTTTTGTCCCCTTCCTCTGTAACTCTATATCTCTCAATATCTGTTGTGATCCCGTCAGGATTCTCTCCGCGATCCATTTCGCATAGCCTTACTCAAATCTCTTCAGTCCGCTTCGCGGACTTTGGGCTTTTTCATTTGTCGGCTTGTGCGAGCGAGCTCGTCGCGTCTCCAAACAAAAAAGCCCTTCGGCGAAGCCGAAGGGCTTTGTGACCCCGTCAGGATTCAAACCTGAAACCTTTTGATCCGTAGTCAAATGCTCTATTCAATTG
Source organism: Puia sp. (assembly GCA_041481385.1). GTDB lineage: Bacteria > Bacteroidota > Bacteroidia > Chitinophagales > Chitinophagaceae > Puia. The sequence goes on along the minus strand of JBGPBW010000011.1, from coordinate 12,822 downwards.
AGCTACGGGGCCTTACCGGCGGGAAACCCGGGTTTTCCCTAACCAAGGGCGGCAAATATACGTCGAAAAAATTTAAGCAAAAAACCAGCCGCTACCCCGCCCCCACGGTGATTTTTGTTGTATGTTGACGACATTTACGCAGATGAAACCCCGCTCAGCCCAGGTTCCCCAAATCATTCGTAAAATAAGTGTACTGCCCCTGGCGGCCGTCATTTTTTTTACCGTTTCCGGCGGTCCCTATGGTCTCGAACCCCTGATCGGATATGCAGGAACTTACGCGATTCCTCTGCTCATGATCACACCCCTGCTCTGGGATATTCCGATGATCCTGGTCGTGCTCGAACTCAATAGCATGATGCCGGTGGAAGGCGGTTATTACGAGTGGGTAAAACGGGGACTGGGTATTCGATGGGCTTTTTTTGAAGGATGGTGGACATGGTTATATTCTTTTGTAGACCTCGCCATTTATCCCGTTTTTTTTGTCGAATATGCCAACTTTTTTTTTCCACAGATTGAATCATACAGGATTCCCATTTGTCTGGCGGTCATCTGGATCAACGCTGTTTTGAATATCCGTGGTATTGTGCCGGTGGGCCGGACCGCATTGTTTCTAACTGGAACCGTGATGCTTCCTTTTTTGATTTTATTCATAACCGGCTTTCTGCATCACGTACCATATACTCCGGTTCATGCGCACAGTGGTTTGACATCAATCAGCATGGCACTTTTTACCATCATGTGGAATTTTATAGGCTGGGACAATGCAACCACTTATGCGGGAGAAGTGCAACAACCAGCGCGGTCATATCTGACTGCTATCGTCCTGGCTTTTTCAGGCATTTATATATTTTATCTTACATTAACCTGGCTCGCCATCCACTCGGGAATGCCCGTTGCCGAATTCGCTGAAAAAGGTATCCCTTATCTCGGCACCCTGATCGGTGGACAAACCTTGGGTGTTTTGCTTTCGCTGGGTGGCATGGCCAGCATGCTCGGAATTTATTGCGCTGTGTTATTGTCTGTTTCCAGAGTACCTGCTGTTATGGGCAATGACAAACTGTTGCCGGAATCATTTACCAAACTTCATCCAAAATTTCAAACGCCCTACATATCCATTATCGTGTGCTCAATCATTGTGAGCCTGCTGGTACTTCGACCGCTGGCTGATTTACTCATAATGGACATTTGCTTGTATGCAGCCGGTATTTCGCTTGAATTTGCAGCCTTGTTAAGTCTCAGAAAAAGCGTACCGGATATCGACCGGCCATTTCGTATACCATTCAACCGAAAAGGATTAATCATTCTTTTCCTCGCGCCAGCCCTTGTTTTTGCCGTCGCTCTTTTCGGTGCTCTGATGGGTTCAACAGAAAATACCCATGCTGCAATATTTGCCATACTGGCCATTCTTTCCGCACCCCTGGCCTGGTTTGTCATTCAGAAAACTAAGAAGCAGGCTATCTAATTCCCTAACGCAAAAGCTACATAACTATCTCCTGATTGGGCTTTCAGTTTACCGCCACCGCAAGCGATTACGATATATTGTTTTCCATTTACTTCATAAATAGCCGGTGTAGCAAATCCTGCATTGGGCAGTTTCGCTTCCCACAATAATTTACCCGTGCTTTTATTAAACGCGCGGAATTTTGCATCCTTAGTTGCAGCGATAAACAACAATCCACCTGCCGTGATAACCGGTCCTCCATAATTTTCTGAACCCGTAGGCGGTTTGTCAGAATAGAGGCTGTCATTGTCGCCCAGAATTGTTTTCCATTTCACATCTCCAGTATTCAGATCAATGGCTGTAAGTGTTCCCCATGGAGGAGACAATATCGGCATTCCGGATTTCGAAAGAAATTTATTGTACCCGGTAATGGTATAGGGAACCTGGCGGAATTTCTCCAGATCACTAAATACGCGGTGATAAGGTTTCTTTTGATCAGCTTTTATATTCAGCACATAAGCGGCAATCGCTTCTTTATCTTCCGGTTTAAGAAATGTAAAAGCCGGCATCATCCTTCTTCCCATACCCATAAACTGAATGAACTGATCTTTGTTCATTTTTTTGTTTTCGTCCAGGATGGAAGGATAGTTGCCCGTTCCTTTAAAATCCGCGCCGTGGCAGGCCATACAGTTTTGCTTGAATAATCTTTGTCCGGCCCCGGCATAGTTTTCATTTTCATTAATTTTATTATCCACATCTACCATCTGTTGTATCCACGCCATTTCATTGGCATTGATATATATGGTAGCATCTTTTGGATCTATAGCAGGGCCACCCCATTCGCCACCACCATCAAAACCGGGAAAAATAATCGTGCCTGCCTTGGATTCCGGTATGAACATGCGACCATAATGATAGTTGGCCAGTTTTGCTTTTGCATCGGCATATTCATCCGGGGAGAGATAAGGATTGATGTCTTTTTCGGTGAAGGTCTGACGCACAAAGGGCGCAGGTTTTTGGGGTATCGGCTGACTGGGCCAGATCTTCTCACCCGTCAGTCCCGTAATGGTGTCAACCGGTGTTTCAAGAATTGGGAAAAGCGATTCACCGGTTGCCCTGTTGAATAAATAAACAAAGCCCGTTTTTGTAGTCTGTGCTATGGCATCTATGGAATTTCCATTGTGCTTCACCGTTAGTAAGACGGGCGCCGATGAGGGATCCCAGTCCCAGATATCATGATGGATGTATTGAAAATGCCAGACCGGTTTTCCGGTATTCGCATCCAATGCCATCAGGCAATCGGCGAACAGGTTTGCACCCCTTCTTTTACCACCGTAAAAATCCATGGACGCCGATCCGAGGGGTATATAAGCAATGCCAGACGACTGGTCGACGATCATGCCCATCCAGTTATTGGCGCCCCCGGTCGTTTTCCACGCGTCTTTATCTTCCCAGGTTTCATAACCCGGCTCTCCGGGATAAGGTATTGTATGAAAAATCCATTCCTGTTTTCCTGTCCTTACATTATACGCGCGGATATGTCCGGGAGCCGCATCCATGGCCTCCGAAACGCGTGTGCCTGTAAGTATAAGATCATTATACACGGTTGGTGCGGAAGTAGCTGTAACGAAAAGTTCTTTCGCATCCACGCCAAGGCCTTCCCTAAGGTCCACCTTGCTTTTGTTCCCGAAGGATTCAATGGCTTTCCCGGTTTTTGCATTTACAGCCCGGAGAAAGGGACCGGCTGTATAAAAAATCCTTTCATCTCCGGCACCGTCTGTCCAGTAAACCACACCCCGGCAGTTATTCAAATTGAAATTTATTTTCTCCTGGCCGGCAACTGTATCGAAGGGCCTGAAGACCCATTTCTCCTGACCTGTTGCTGCGTCCAGGGCAAAAAGTTTTAACTGGGGTGAGGTTCCATAAAGAGTTCCGTTTACGACGATGGGATTGCATTGGATCTGTGAATGCGCAGCCGTGTCATCATCCTTTGTGTGATAGATCCAGGCAAGTTTTAACAGCGTCACATTTGATGTATCGATCTGAGTCAGGCTGGAATATTTATTCCCGGTCGGATTACCATTCACTACGTTCCAGCCTCCGAATGAGTCAGGACTTGTATGACAGCCAACCGAGAAGAGAATTAAGAAAGCAAGTATGGGAATATGGGAGTATGGGAGTCTGGACATTATTGGTAATTCCAAGCTAAGTTATTTAATAACGGTCAACAGTCAACGGTCAACCGAGGAAATCAAAATAAACGAATGTTGTACACTGCGGTAATTATTATAAATAAATATCTGCCTGATCGGTTTGCCAGAGACCTCTTTTTTTATTAACACAGGTGGAATTATGCCGGATTGAATGATCTGCATGGCCAGCCAGCAGGCGAAGGATGATGAAGTACAATATTCACCGCACAGATGTTTAAAGCGGGCTACTGCAAGGCGTGCTTTGAAAAATAACTCAACGGCATCGTAATATTGAGACATCCGCTCATCACCGTTTTCTCCCGTCAGCAATACATCCGGTAATTCACCCAATGGCATATGCGTGGAAAGAAAGGATTGCAAAGATTCTACCACCACAGCCGGATCTCTCGAGTGTATGGTTTTTAAGCCAACAAATTTTGCGATTGCGTCCCGGGGTTGGTTATTTACCCAAACCATAAATGCACCTTCCCCGGCAAGTGTTCCTTTTGCAGGCTTCTGAAATAGATCCGTGTTTAAAACCAGTTCATTGCGGAACCAACCGTCGATGCGATCGATATTATAATTGTAGGCGGAAATTTCATCTGTGCATCCCAGGAGATAACCGACAGAACCATTTTCTTTTAACAACATCATCACATCCAGCAGGGCATTTTCAAATGCCAGTCCCCGGTGTACATGAGTGATATTGTAGTTGTGATTTTTTGTGACCAGCGCGATCTGGGCGGCAGCGGCATTCGAAGTACTTTGCACAAAACTGCCGGGCGTGAGCAGGCCTTCTTTGTATTCAACAATTTGATTGAGAAATTTAATGCAGTCTTCCATGCCGCCATTCGCTGTCGCGATCACGATTCCCTGCGGATCCGGATATATTTCAAGTAAGGGCAATGCAGCGCCCAATGCCATGCGCACAGATTTGCCAAGTCTTCTCATTACACCGGGAGGAATACCGGAATAAGAGGGTTCAATGGCTTTCAACAGGTTCTTTTCCGATGGACGGACCTGAGTAAGATCCGTAACGGGCCAGGTATTTTGCGGCGATATGCAGATGGATTGATGGAAATAGGGCATGATCAGGTTTTTGAAAATATCAGTGTACTGCAATTGCCACCAAATCCAAATGAATTCGACATTACATGTTTCACAGTCCGTTTTTCATAATTCAAAATGGGTATCAAACAGGTTTCAGGGATGGGATTATGAAAAGACAGAGAGGCATATACTTCCTGGTGTTCGAGATTCAGGATCGAATAAACTGCTTCCATGGCGCCAGCTGCGCCCAGGGTATGACCGGTATAGGATTTGGTGGAAGCAAACGGCGGCGGGTTTCCAAATAACCGGATCATCGCGCGGCTTTCTGTTTCATCATTATTTTCAGTTCCCGTTCCATGCGCATTAATCAAATCGATGTCTGCGGCACTTAATGTACTGTGTTCGAGGGCATCTTTCATAGACATAAAGGGACCCAGTCCTTCCGGAGAATTGGATGAGGGATGATAAGCATCGTTCTTATTACCGAATCCTGTCAGTTCAGCATATACTTTTTTTCCATTCAGATCCTGTTCTTTTTCCAGGACAAGAAAAGCTGCGCCTTCACCCAGGTTCAGTCCGGACCGGTCACGGTCAAACGGTGCGCAGGGTTTAGTTGAAAGAATATTGAGCGCATTAAATCCGTTGATGGTAAATTTTGCCAGACTTTCCGCACCTCCAACAATTGCTCTTTTGCAAAAGCCATGAAGGATCAGCCGGGCTCCGTAGATGATTGCATTTGCAGAAGAAGAACAGGCTGTGTTGATGGTTGCGATTTCTCCCCGCATTCCGTATCGTTCCTGGATCGCCAGTGCAACCGAAGCATAGTCGTAAGAGGATAAATACGGTGTGCCTTTTTCTTTAGCCAGGGCGTCGTGATACAATTCATCCGTGAGGCACATACCCCCTACCGTAGTCGCACCCACCAGCCCGGTTTCCGGTGATGAAATCTGGGCGGTGGTAAGCCCGCTGTCCCGGATGGCTTCACCGAAAGCATGTAAAGCAAGAAGTGACGTACGTGTGATGGCGGGATCGGGATTCCTGAATATGTCCCGGTTCAGTTCTAAAGTATCATGCCTGACTTCTGCCGCAGGTAATTTACCAGCGTAGGCGGTTTCGTAATAATGGATTTGAGCTATACCGCTTTTTCCCTGCTGAAGTGAGGTTCTGTTTTCTTCCACAGAATCTCCGATGGCACTGATGAGGCCCATGCCTGTAATAAAGATCCTGCTCAAATGGTGCGGTTTACTTGGTTCTGTTTTTCTCTATGTAGCTCACCATGGTGTTGATGTCCGTCAGAATTTTTCTTCCTTCCTTTGGATCCTGAATGGTAATACCGTATTCGCGTGATAATAATACGATCAGTTCGATGGAGTCAATGGAATCCAGTCCCAGGCCTTCCCCGAATAAAGGCTCGTCATCTTTGATGTCTTCCACTTTTACTGTCGTCAGATTCAGAAATTGAATGATCTGTTGCTTAACCTGCTGTTTTAATTCAGCTGTTTCCATCGTATTTTAAATTAAGTTTTTCTTCCGGAGTCCATAAAGCGTAACTCCCTGAATAAGTAAGGTTATGATCAATAAAGATAGAATATTCATCCATATGTCTTTTAGTTTTCCACCCTCCAGAAAGAGTCCGTAATATGCTTCCAATGCCCAGTGCAGCGGAGAGATCTGAATGATTTTTTGCAGATTCGCCGGCATGGCGAAGGATGGGACGAGTAATCCGCCCAAAGCAGCAAAGATCAAAACTGAAATGGCACCGAATCCGTTAGACTGATCAGACGTGTTGGAAAATACACCGACGGCGATGGCATAACTGACTGCACAATATCCGCAAACCAGCGTCACGATTACCAGTGCGGGTATGTCTTTTGGCAAATGCAAAACGGGCAATCCGATATATGGAAATATTTTATTACCTATAGCAAAAATAACCACCGCCTGCATGAAGGTGACGCCCATGTACACAATCTGCTTGGAAGCGAGCGCATTCAGATAACTGGCCGGCAAGGTTTTCAACCGGATAAAACTTCCGCTGTTTTTTTCCTTTACCATAATGCCGCCCAGTGTCAGGACAATAAAAAACATGGCAAATATCGTCCAGGCAGGTACGTTATGTTGTGATGCATTGGGAATGGTCTGACTCCCACTTCGCGACACCGGGATTTCAGAAACAGCCATCTGGCCAAAAAGAATTTGTTTTTCCAGGTCAGGTGGAATTTCTTTTTGATTCACTGCATCGTAGAGTTTTTTTACAATCGCTTCTCCCTGGATTACCTGAACGACACTCCGGAATGCCCCTTCAACAGATTGCCGGAAACTGGGCTGCATCACCGGATGATAAAACATGAGCAGGGAATCCGGCAGGATGATTTTATTCGGGACCGTATTGGCAGATTCGGGATCTTTTAATGCCCGGATGGCCAGATCTTCGGCTTTGCTATCAATAAACCCGGTGAATCCGGCGGGTATTACGAGTGCAACCAACGCATTACTGTCATACATCAGCGATGGAATCTGCGACAAACCAACCGTACTGTCCGCATTCCTGATATTAAATAATCCGATTTTCCGGATTCCTTCTACCAGACGGGCGCCCATTGGTCCTTTGTCCTTGTCAAAAATAACCAGCGCTATTTTATTGTTATTCACCAATTCGAATGTGCTGTTTTGCACACTGGTTATAACAATCACTAACAGGATGGGCATAAAAAACATCATGAATAATCCTACCCGGTCGCGCAGGAGGATTTTCAGGTCTTTGATGATGGTTGCCTTAAGAATTTGCATGTCAGTCCCTGAATTGATTACCGGTGAGTTCCAGGAAAAGTCCTTCCAAACCCTCCTGTCCATGTTGCTCCAAAAGTTTGTCCAGGCTGTCTTCAGCAATGATTTTTCCTTTATCCAGCAAAGCGATTCGCGTACAAAGTTCAGCTGCTTCTTCCAGTTGATGGGAAGAATAAATTAGCGTTGTACCGGAAGCATTCAGATTAATCAGATAGCGGATTATCGCGTGCCTAGACTGCACATCTACACCGACGGTTGGTTCATCAAGGAATAAAACCCTCGGCCTGTGCATGACACCGATGGCCAGATTGATCCTGCGTTTCATACCACCAGAGAAGTTTCGCAGGGGGCGTTTGCCAACGTCTGATAATCCCAGAAGGTCCAGAAGTTCTTCCGACCTGTTTTTTATTTCTTTCCTGCTTAGTCCATACCAGGCACCGTAAAAATCCAGGTTATCCCGGGCAGACAATTCCGGATAGAAAGAAAAATCCTGTGGTACAAATCCAAAAATATGATTGACCGATTTTGGATGTCGTTTTATTTCATGTCCGGTAAGCCGAATACTGCCTGTTTTGTATTGCAGAATACCCGTCATCAAATGCATCAGAGTGGTTTTTCCTGCCCCATTCGGACCAAACAATCCAAATCGTTCGCCTGCAGGAATTTCAAGATTTAAATGTTCAAAACAAATACCCTCCCCGTGTGGGTAATGAAATTCGAGATTGTGAATACTAATGGCGGGAATACTCATGTCTGCCATTTTATTTTCGAAAGTGACCGGAATGCCTGTTCTTCCAGGTCAGCAGCAGCGCGGAGGTAATCACTCATCGCATTGAAGTCTGCCTGGGTACCAAGCCTGCCCTTATATATTCCGGCTGCCTGAACTGCGGCGGATCGCCATATGTCGCCGGAGCGCGTGAACAAAGTTGAGATATCGATCAGTTCCTGGATTGGATGATAGGCATAGGATTCCTGCAGAAAAGCTCCGTAGATAAAACGGAAACCGCCACCACCAGTTCCGATTTCCTCCTGCATGCGTACCAGCTGGGCCAGATAACTACCCGCTTTTTTTGGACCCAGTTTATCGCGCCATTTACTGATTCGTTTTGCCATAAACCGGATTCCGTTGATACCGGCAATCGGGCCGGGTATGCGAAGCATCAGAGTGATATTGCGATTGATTCCTGTTCGTATGGCTTTTCTCACCTGGTCATCGGTGACTTCCCGTTTTGCCTTAGGATAATACAGCTGGCCCCTGGGTGCAAATGCTCCTTTGGCAAACCGAACCCTTTCCAATTCGTAACTACTTAAGGAGGTTGCCATTTCCATGACGGGATCACTGATTAAAAAATGATCCCCTTCTTTTCCATAGACGATCAGGTTATGCGCATTGAAATGAAAACGATATTCTTTCGGGAAATAAGTAAGATAATAAACACCTACCTGGCATCCGACCGGCTGTCCAGCCTCCAGGCATTCCAACAATATTTTTTGGGCTTCCTCTTTGGACCGGAATTTTTTTCTTTCTACCGGGATGTCGAGGGCCTTGCAGGTTCTGTTGAAAATCAATCCCGGCTGGGTGCGGAAAGCAATCGCTGGTCCATTGTTGATTTTCATGAAAGGGATATAGATAAAAAAAAGCCCCGAACCGATGCCAAAAGCCAGTGGTTCGGTAATCTGGTTTACGCCGTGATGCCTTAGCAGGCTGGTGGTAACACCGTTTTCACAATGCGCTGCCTGGGTGTGCCGGAAATCAAGCTTCATGTACCTGCATTGTTTTTAATTCGTTCACCGACACTTCAAAGAGTTCTGCATACCTGGCGAGTTTCGCTTCAGACAGTTTTTCAAAGACGGAATATTTCAGGTGCCTCTTAACCTGCCATTTCCAGAATCCGGTATAGGCAGCCACAATGGCGATATCCATTACCCGGAGTTCCATAAAAAAAAGTATCGGGCTGGCTTCCCGCTTATCCACTTTCAGTTTTGCAGCGTTAATGCGTTGCTCAACATCTTTCCAGGCTACGTCGAGTGCAGCTGTTTTGACCTCCCATCCATTGCTCAGCACGGTGCTGTATTTCCCTGATTCATCAACAGCATAGACGATCTCCCCGGTGATTTTACCCAGGGCGCCCAGATCCTGCGGGATTTCCTCTTTTTTCATCGCTTATAACTTTACATCGAAAAGGCCAAGCCTTAAGCTTTACGCCTTAAGCCTTAAGCTTATGATGGCATTTAAACTACAGTGAGTAAAGCATACATATAGGAAAATCTGGAGCTTTCAGGTACCAGCAGTAAAATTTTCTGGCCTGCTTTCAGCTTATCACTTTTGAATACTTCATCCACCATAAAATACACGGACGCAGCACCCACGTTCCCCAGACTGCTCAGGTTGATTACCCATTTTTCGTAGGGAATGGGTGTTTCATTTTTATTCAGCTGATCAAATATCTTAGTCCGGAAAAAATCACTGGACATATGGGGAAGAAAATAATCAACGTCTGCGGGATTCAGGCCCTTTTTTTTAAACAGTCTGGATAACATGATCCCGCCTAATGGGACAATGTTTTCGCTCAGGAGTTTTACGTCCTGTTTGATACTCATGAGGGAACGGGCCTGAATTTCTTCCGGACTATAATCCAGGTAACTCTTCATCGTCCCATCCTCCAGTTTTTCTCCACCCATGTACATGCAAACCTCCTTAATATTCGCATAAGAAACACCTTCAATCCATTCAATCCTTAAACTGAAACCGGTTTCATTTTTTTTGTCGGACAACAAAAAACAGGAAGCCCCGTCTGATAACATCCAACGCAAAAACTCCTTTTCAAATCCAATGTATGGATTCTCTTCTAACTCACTGAGTTTCTTGGCCTCGTCTTCGAATATCTCTGATTTAAGTGAAGCAGAAAATCGTTCGGAACCGGTAGCCACCGCATGATGGGCATCACCTGTCTTAACCGACATATACGCATATTTCAAAGCATGCATTCCTGCGCAACAGACTCCTGAAGGAGATACCACTTCGATGGATTCCGCTTCCGGCAGTGCTCCGTGAACCATCACAGCGTGAGACGGCATGATCTGATCTGGTGAAGAAGTACCACACACGAGCAGGTCAATCTCCTTAATTTGTTTGGGATCGTTATCCAGCATCCTGCGGATCGCTTTGGCAGTCATTTCTGCATTGGTATGCGTGGATTTGCCTGTTTTATCCAAAGCATAAAAACGGTTCTTGATTCCGTTGTTGCGAAGGACAATACGCTTTGATTTTGAAGGACTTTTATTGATGAGGCCCAGGTAATCCTCCATTTCTTCGTTTGAAACCGGGTCATTCGGAAAATATGTAGCGGTCTTTGTGATATATACCTCGTTAAACTCCATCTGCATTGCCGGATTAAATAATTCCTGAATAATATTGTTTTTGTCTTTTTATGCGCGCGGAAAGAAAGGGTTTAAAAAAAATTGCGTCAATGGTCAGTATAATGGGAGCCGCTATAAAGAGCGCAATTAAAAGATAATATTTGAATGCAACAAGCCAGGCATCTCTTTTTTTGCGTTTGGAAATGATGCCCGCCCATATCCTGAAAATCTTCCGGGCCTTGCTTTCTATAAACATCAATGCATATTTTACCGGGACTGCCCCGCTTCTGACCATCTCTTCCTGAAAACCTTGCCAGTTCCCCTTTTCCAGAAAAGGAACTGCTGATTTCCCGTATATTTCTGTCTCTTTGATATCCTTCTGTGAGACCCCTGGAACAGGAAAGATATTCAGAAGACGTTCTTTTTTCGATTTGAACATCCAGTAAAAGATTGTAATGAAACTAATGAAATTATGGTGCCTGTCAACCAGGGCAATATTTCCGACCAGGGGGGCTCCCATATCTTTCAATACCGGTTTGATCTTTTCCATTGCACTGAGCCACATATTTCTTGCACCCGTGATGGTTATCACAGGCGTATTTCTTGCTATTTCCCGGAACCGGTCATCAAATAACAATGTGTTGGACGGTATACTGGGGGACAGGAACCAGGCCTGGTAGCCCAGTATGATCAGGTCGTAATGGGTTTCTTTAAAACTGAAGGGTTGTAATTTACCCGGAACCTGCAAAACGCAATCCGGCATCACCGAAAAAAAAGATTTCCCGGCCCAGGGGAAAGGATAGGCATGCTCCGGGTAGATGCGCAGCTTTTCCACGGTGGCCCCGGCCTCGATGATTGGCCTGGTAAAATGATCTATAATTTCTTCTAACTGACCGGATTGTGAATAAAATACTGCTAAGACTTTTTTACCCATTCTGGAATCGAAGTTAAGAAACATCGAGCTTTAAAAGCTTCGATTTTTTACTGTAGTCTTCAATGGTATGCTGAACTTCTTCCGGTAACGATTTATAGCGTTTTTTGATAAAATCGCTGTCCTTTTCGATGTCTTCTTTATATCCCAGCGCCTTTGGTGCGTGTTCCTGAACCATGAGTCTGAGGAACCGGAATTCCACATTGTCGGGATCCTGTTTTATTGCCGATTCCAACATTTTATGGCCCTCCCGAAAATAATGAAGCCTGGAAGCCGCGCTTCCAATAAAACTCGCCCGTTTCATCAGCATGGCACCCATAAATGCCTGTTTCAGTTCCTCAGGCGCTGATTTCAATTCTTCCAGCTGGGCGTTGACCAGGGACTTATTATTTTCTTCCATGGCTTTGTAAAAAGCGGAACGGTTGAGATCGGTTGGCAGTTGACGGTTGACGGTTGACGGTTGGCGGTTGACGGCAGCAAATGCCATTGGATAAATTGAGATCAGCAGTATACTGAATACTAAATATTTCATTTTATTTTTGAATAAGACGAGCCTGTTAACTGCCAACTGCCAACCGTCAACTGTCAACCGAAATACGTCTATCAATAAACTTCACCGGCTTCCTTCCACCTTCCGGTTGCTGCAATTTCAGCAGATCTTCAGGAGATATATAATGAATCTGGGGTGTCACCCTGAGTTTAGCTTGTAGGTAAGACCGGATGCGGTGATCTGCATGTTCAGAATATTCGATGGGTATCAGGTGTAACAACACTTCGTCCGTTCCGATTTCATTGGAAAATACTTCTGCAACAAAATCAGTAATATCTTCCATGCCCGTAAGTAAATCAAAAAGTGCAGGCGCGAAAAGTGTTGTTCCCTTGAATTTGATCATCTGTTTTTTTCTTCCTATCACCGGCGACAACCGAAGGGATTGTCGCCCGCAGGTACAGGCCTCATGGTGTGCAATACAGAGATCTCCGGTTTTATATCTCAGCAAAGGCATACCCTCTACGCCCAGGGTTGAGATCGTCACTTCTCCCGGTTCTCCGGGGTGAACAGT
>JBGPBW010000010.1:0-37497 GCA_041481385.1 Puia sp. | reverse complement strand
ATAAGAAACACCGATATCCATTTCCACAATATTCAGAAAGAAAGTACAAAACCATCTTTCAAAAAACAGGCTTACCCATCAGCCGGGATACAGGAATTAATAAATAAGCCTAAGTCCAAATATCTGGTTTTAATCAATGGTAATGAGAAACAGGATAACAATTCATTAACCAAACATAAGATCTCATCGTCATTGAATGTGATGGATTCTGAATTGTACTCATTTTCGGATAAGACTGAATATACCCAAAATTTCATAACTATTCCACCGCCGGAAACTAAATTGGATATTATTCAAACGGATCGAATCAATTTCGTCCCGCGGCCCATCTCTTCAGAAGAGATGCTCGTTAAACCTATTATCAAAAGTTCATTGAACAAATTGTCCATAACGACATTTTTCTCTCAGGAGTTTGCAGGATATAATCTCTCTGATGATGACGCAACGGCTGCAGACGGAAGAGAAATTGAGAAAAGGGAAAGAAATGCATTTTCAGCTTCCATGGGGGTGTATTTAAACTACGGGATAAATCGAAAATGGGTGATCCAGACCGGCCTGAGTTACTCCTGGTCAACCAGCAATATCGATTCCGCCAAGTCGTTTGCCGTTTTGGATAACTCTGGAAATGTGCAGTTTAAATTGAACACCATTGCCGGATATGGATACCTGCAGTATCCACCTACAGTACCAACAAGTTTGGGAGACAGCGTTTTCACAGATAAAACTTTGTCCCGAATTCATTATTTAACACTGCCTGTTTTACTTTCTTTCAGAGTCCCATTAAAAAGATTCTCCTTACTCGTTGGTGCAGGGGTTAGTTTTAACCTGCTGACCAGTGCCACACTGGAGACCAAAATCTACGGGCCCAACTTAAGAGAACAGGAAACGGTTATTCCGATAAAAGGAATCAGAAACCTCAACTACGGAATCATTTTGAAAGCAGATCTGGAATATCATATTAATAACAGGGTGGGTGTTAATGTCATCCCTTCATTTAAAAATTCGATCAGCCCCATTAACATACATAGTGCACTTTCCGCTTATCCCTATAATTTCGGTATTGGTGCAGGTATAAGTTACCATTTTTAAAGTGCCCGTTATAAGTCTGGCATTCACAATTCAATAACAAGTGCGTTAACCAACCGTTTCTATCCTCCTGGCATCTAAAAAGGTATTGAATTCATTTGTTCAAAACCTTATGGTTGGAAAAAGCCGCAATTCAGGGAAGGAAAATAAGACGTCAGTCATAAATAATATTGTTTTTAAAGAATTCATACTCCTGGTCAGTTTATTAACCATTTCTCTTTTATTTTTTTATTCCGTTGTTCATTATGCGATGTTTGAAAAACAAAATATGATGGACAATTTGGCCTTTCGTTATTTTCGTCCGCTGATTTCTGATAACAATACCCGGATCGCCAACATCATCACATTTTTCGGAACAGGAACATTTCTCATTCCTTCTTATTCACTTATCCTGTTTTATCTGATCAGACTAAACTACCGTAAATATGCTGTTATGGTATTAACCACAGTGATCTCGAGTCTGCTGTTGGGATGGTTACTCAAACCGACCTTTCACCGATTGCGTCCTCCCTATCCATTAGTGAGCGGTGCCGGAGGATACAGCTTTCCTAGTGGGCATGCCCTTGGAGGATTTATTTTCACCGGTGTAATTATTTACCTCCTATGGAAAACGAGTAAAAAAATACATTTTAAGTGTTTCATGTCATTCCTATTCACTGTATTTGGATTGATGATCGGCCTCAGCAGAGTCTATTTGCATGTGCATTACATAACCGATGTTGCAGGTAGTTTGTTGGTAGCCTTGATTTGGTTGTCTCTAACTTATCTCTGTTTCCGGATCGCGTTTAAAAATTCCCTCCACGAAAAAAAAGAACATTTTTTTTTATCTGAACCGGATGAGCGGCAGGAAAATTTTCATTTTCTTAAACATTCGGAATAAGCTCCTTCAGCTCCAAATTCTATCAAATTAACTGCCCTAAGGGAAGTATCAAAGTATTTCTTATTTTCACTGTTGTTACCGGTTAGATTTCCCTGCAGCATACGCTGGCAGAATGAATAAACACATTCCGGAAACAACCATTAAATGATTAGCATGAACAAAATAAAACTGCCCTTAATCTTACTCAGTATTTATCTTACGGCCTGTTATCCGCCGCCTTCAAACCTGTATCAGTCTGAAGCAACAAAAGGTGTGGATTTCAAAAATTATAAAACCTTTGCCTGGCTTGCAACTAAAGATACTGCCTATACCAAATTGGCAAACAAACAGGCAGTTGAAAAATTCCTGGCAGCTGCCGTGTACCAGCAGCTTACACAAAGGGGAATGACTTTCGATTCATTAAATCCGGATTGCCTGTTTACATATACCCTGATATTGAATAAGACTTACAACGTAGGCGACCAACCCAACCCTGTTTACGCGCCGCAATCCAACCCAGGGGCACTTCCGGGCCAATACAACATGTACTATTACGTGCCATCTTACGATTATAATTATCAGCCTGCCCAGTATTCCGGAGGATTGCAGGTAACTACTTTTCGCGATGGTTCCCTGGTGATCGATATGATCGACAGGAAGGTAAATAAAATCATCTGGCGCAGCAGTGCATCCGGAAAAGTGGAAGACAAGGACCGGAAGGGCGTAAAACCCACCATTAACGAGATTGTTCCGCCCATGTTTAAGAAATTCCCGATCGGCAAATAAACCGCCCGGGCAACTGAGTCTATATAGTTTTAGCCCGACGAGTCATGTTGTATTTCAGAAATGAACACCCGTTGTATCAAAAACGGCCAGTTTAAATCAGTAATACTATGTAAGCCGTTGATCCTTAGTTAATAATTTTTCGGCATTTTCTTGGATTCACAGAGGGTATAATAACCAGACATGCTGATGCATCATCTCAAAATAGCCTGGAGAAACGGAAAGAAAAACAAAACATTTTCCCTGATTAACATTATTGGTCTTGCCCTGGGAATTACCTGCAGTCTGCTTATTTTATTATGGGTACAGGATGAACGCAGCATAGGCAATGAACAGCTCAATGGAAACAGGCTGTATATTCTTTACGAACGTCAGTACATCGATCAAAAGGTTGATGCAGGATATTACTCTCCGGGACTACTCGCCTTTGAATTAAAGAAAAAAATTCCCGAAGTAGAATGCGCTGTCGGTTACATGCGCAGTTACCAGACTACATTCGAAGCCGGAAACAAGACATTTAAACAGGATGGAGCCTGGACGGGCGCTGATTATTTCAGTATGTTCAGTTATCACCTACTACAGGGTAACCGGGCTACAGCACTCAGCACACCGTCAGGCATTGCCATTTCTAATAAAATGGCCATTCAGTTTTTTGGAGGTGCTTCTGCAGCTATGGGTAAAACGATCCGTTATAAAAACCACAGGGATTTTATCGTTTCGGCAGTTTTTGCAGACCTGCCCGCACATGTATTTCAGAAATTTGATTTCCTGATGAACTGGTCTGCGTTGATTTCGGAATACGGATGGCTTAACGATTGGGTCAATAACAGCCCGCAGACCTATATCATGTTGCGTGCCAAAGCAAATCCTGAATTGACAGGTAAAAAAATCCTTCATTTCCTGGATGCATATAATAAATCACAAACAGCGAATTTTCGGATTGAACTACACATGCAGAAGTTTGGCGACATATACCTGCACACCAATTTTGTAAATGGTATCATAACCGGAGGACGAATTCAATACGTTTGGCTCTTTAGCGGGGTAGCCCTTTTTATTCTGTTGATTGCCTGTATTAATTTCATGAATCTCACTACAGCCCGCTCAGCCAGAAGAACAAAGGAAATTGGTATCCGGAAGGTATCTGGTGCATTTCGAAGTTCCCTGATCAGACAGTTTCTCGGTGAAGCACTCGGCATTACCATGTTGTCCGTAATCATGTCTTTGCTATTGATATACCTCCTGCTGCCCGGATTCAATCAGATAACAGGAAAACAGATTAATTTCCCATATTCCAGTATCCGGTTCTGGTTGTTCCTCTTTGCACTGACTATGGTCACCGGATTGATTTCAGGAAGTTACCCTGCATTGTTTCTTTCGTCATTTAATCCCGTACACGTGCTGAAAGGGCCTCCGAAATTCAGCAGGGACAATGTAATATTCAGGAGGGGTCTTGTCGTTTTCCAATTCACCCTGTCCATTGTCCTTATCATCGGAACCATTTATATTTCGAAGCAAATTGATTATGTTCAACACATCAACCTCGGCTATGATCGGGAAAATCTTTTATATATACCCCTGGAAGGCGATTTATCCAGGCAATATGAACTCTTTAAACAGCAGGCTTTACAGGGTCCCGGAATAAAATCCGTCAGCCGGGCTTCTGATGAGCCAACTTACCTCAGTAATGGAACGGGCAGTGTGGTTTGGGAAGGAAAAGATCCGAACACCGATCCTCAGTTCACTACGATCTCTTCCGGATATGATTTTGTGCAAACCTTGAATCTGCATCTTCTGCTGGGCCGTGATCTTTCAAGGGATTTTGCATCAGATTCTTCCGGGTATCTTGTGAATGAGGAAGCCCTCAGGATTTTAAAATACAAAGATCCTATTGGTAAGCCACTTTCCTTATGGGATGTTCATAGCGTTATTGTTGGCGTTTTGAAAGATTTTCATTTCTCCTCATTACATGATCCCATTAAACCACTCATTGTTCACCTGGGCGAATCAGATCAGGGCGGCACCATCCTGGTCAGGGTAAAACCAGGTATGAGTAAAGAAGCCGTTACGAATCTTGAAAAAATATGTAAAACGCTGAATCCGCAGTTTCCTTTTACCTATTCCTTTTCTGACCAGGCGTACCAGAGTTTATATAAGAGTGAGGAAATCGTAAGCCGTCTTTCCAATTATTTTGCCAGCCTGGCCATTTTCATTTCCTGCATCGGCTTATTGGGCCTGGCTATTTTTACTGCAGAACAACGTACCAGGGAAATTGGAATCCGCAAAGTGCTCGGAGCAAGTGTCGTGTCTCTATTCACCTTGTTATCCGGGGAATATATACTTCTCGTATTACTGGCCCTGCTTATTGCCTGCCCAATCGCCTGGTGGTGCATGGATATATGGGCCCGGGACTTCGCTTACCGGGTAAACGTACAATGGTGGATATTCCCGGCCGCAGGCATGGGTGCCTTATGCATTGCATTGATTACCGTAAGTTTTCAGGCTATAAAAACTGCAATGGTTAAACCGGTAACCAGTTTAAGATCTGAATAAATACCAGGGGCGGGAATGCAAGCGGAGACCTTGGCGTTATTATTGCGATTTTTTCCAGAAGTTCAGCAAATGGATCTTAAAATATTACAATCATTATACCAATATTGGCCGGATAGGTACGCAACCCTGTGCACCCTGAAACGTACCCATAAGTAGGGGCTGGCAGGCCTGTGAAACGATACATACATTTATTAAAAAGATTACCTTGTTCTGGCTAATTGCAAAGCTGCCAAAAACCTGTCATTCGTCTGTTTTCCCTAATAGTCCGCGTCAGATGATCAAAGTTGCAATGATAGTCCGATCCACATTATTCACTGTAAGAGGCGGTGACACCATCCAGGCCATTCAAACGGCCCGAATGTTGAGTACCCAGGGTATAGCAGTGGACATAAAGCTGACGAATGAACCCATTAATTACAACAATTACAGTTTACTCCATTTTTTTAATATTACAAGACCCGCAGATATCCTGTATCATATTAAAAAAATAACCATCCCTTTTGTCGTTTCCACCATATTGGTTGATTACAGTGAATATGACAGATTCCATCGAAAGGGACTTCCAGGAATGATATTCCGGCATCTATCGGCAGATTCAATAGAATATGTAAAAGCCATTTCGCGATGGATAACCGGACGAGATAAAATGATGTGTATTTCCTATGTCTGGAAAGGACAAAAAAGATCCATTCTTGAAATCATGAAAAAAGCCGGGTTGATTTTACCGAATTCCGCATCCGAATATTCCCGGATCAAAGAACTATACGGTTGTAATACAAACTTTTTGGTTGTCCCAAATGCAGTCGACAGTGATCTGTTCAAGTTCGACAACCAGTTAGAAAAGGATCCAAATCTCGTACTGTGCATCGCCCGGATTGAAGGAATAAAAAACCAGGCCAACCTGATCCGGGCTATGAACAACACAAAGTTCCGTTTGATTCTAATTGGTGCGCCAGCTCCCGGTCAACTTTCTTATTATCAAATGTGCCGGAATATGGCCGCCCCAAATATTTATTTTATCGACCATTTACCCCAGGAACAATTGGTCGCTTATTATCAGCAAGCTAAGGTTCACGTGTTGCCCAGTTGGTTTGAAACAACCGGACTCAGTTCTTTGGAAGCTGCTTCCATGGGCTGCAATCTTGTTATTACGGATAAAGGTGATACCAGGGAGTATTTTGGAAGTCATGCTGTTTATTGTTCTCCTGAATCGCCGGAAAGCATCTATTCAGCTGTAGAAAAAGCAAGTGCACTGCCTTGTGATGAAAAACTCCAAATGAAAATTTCAAAGCAGTATACCTGGCAGCTGGCCAGCTACCATACATCTGCCGGATATAAAAAAATAATAAAAACATGTGAATGAAAATTGCTATTCTTGGAACCAGGGGCGTCCCGAATCATTACGGAGGTTTTGAACATATTGCCGGATATCTTGCAAAAGGCCTTGTGGAAAAAGGTCATGACCTTACGGTATATAATTCCAGTCAGCATCCTTACAAAGAGAAAGACTGGAACGGTGTGCAAATCGTCCATTGTTTTGATCCCGAATACCTGATTGGAATACCCGGGCAATTTATATATGATCTCAATTGCATATTAGATGCAAGGAAAAAAAACTATGACATTATACTTATGCTGGGTTATACCAGCAGCTCAATTTGGGGCTTTCTCTATCCCCGAAAAACAGCTGTTATAACAAATATGGACGGTCTTGAGTGGCAACGGACCAAATATTCAAAGAAAGCCAGAATTTTTCTTAAATATGCAGAAAAACTGGCTATTCAATCGAGTAGTTTTCATGTGGCTGACTCACCTGTAATCAAGGAATACCTGGATGCCAAATACCAAATCAACAGCAAATATATTGCCTATGGCGCGAGCCCCTCTCCCGTAGCAGAGGAAAATTTGTTAAATGAGTATGACCTTAAGAAAAATCAATATTTTCTCCTGATGGCGAGGATGGAACCCGAAAACAATATTGAAATGATATTGGATGGATTCCGTCTTTCGAAATCAATTATAAAGTTTGCAGTAATCGGAAATACCGGAAACAAACACGGGAAGTACCTCGTCAATAAGTATAAGAACGAATCCCGTATTGTTTTCCTGGGCGCCATTTTCGATGAACACAAAGTTCAAACCATAACCGCCTTCTGTACCTTGTATTTTCATGGACATAGCGTAGGAGGTTCCAACCCTTCTCTGCTGAATGCTATGGCGGCCAAAGTGCCTATTGCTATACACAATAATGACTTCAACAAATTCCTGGTGAAGGAAAATGCCATTCCCTTTACTGACATAAATGATATCAGCCAAATTATCGATTCACGAACTTATTTCAATGAGACCCATATCCAAAACAACTATTTAACAATAAATAAATATTTTAACTGGGAGCAGATCATTGGCGAATACGAACAATATTTTATTGCATGTTACCGCTCCAACAACATATTCTATCCGGTAAAGCATGAGGAAGGTATTTTATATAAATGACAGTATTATAAAACAAAGCTGGCATCACTTTATATCAGCCATTACAAGAAGAACGATATGAAATATTTCAGTATCAAAAAAGACATCCTGGCAACGATCGCCTATTTCAATATGTTTGAATACCCGTTAAAAAAGAATGAAATATTTCTATTTCTCGGTCATTGTGATGATTTCTCCGAATTTGAACGCGCCCTGAATTTTCTTACTAACGATTCTGTCATTTTTAAAATTGGTGAATATTATAGTCTGCATAATAATTTGGCCCTGGCCATGAAACGCCAAAAGGGCTATGAAAAGGCCCTTCATATGCTTAAAAAAGCAGAAAAATCCGCCAGACTCATTTCCGCATTCCCCTATATCAGGGGTGTCGCCATATCCGGTTCCCTATCGAAATACTTTGCCGATGACGAGACGGATGTGGATTTTTTTATCATTACTGCCCCAAACCGTCTATGGATAGCCCGGACTTTTCTGCACCTGTTCAAAAAACTCACCTATTTATTGAACATGCAGGATCTATTTTGTATGAATTACTTTATCGATGAATCCGAACCCGTGATATTGGAAAAAAATATTTTCACGGCTACAGAAGTTGCCACCATACTTCCCGTTCGGGGAGTGGAAGCATTTGAATTATTCTTTAAGGCCAATAGCTGGACAAAAAATTTCCTGCCCAACCGGAGTATGTACCTGCCGGAAATTAAAGAAATTAAGAAAACATGGTTGAGGTATTTGACCGAAAAATTATTGGAAAACAGTTTTGGGGATTCCCTGGATAATTTTTTGATGAAACTGACTGCTAAAAGCTGGAATTCAAAAACCCTTTCCAATAAGAGGAACCACAAAGGCATATTGCTGAGCATGCATATTGGAAAGCATTATTCAAAGCCTAACCCGGAAATTTTCCAGAAGCGTCTGTTGCAGCGATACGAAAACAGTCTGACCGATATATTCAAATATTATGAACTTTCCAGGTATTGCTGAATAGATTTGCATTAGCATTCTGATCTTTATCAACGGTCCGGGATCTGCTTCTTTCTGAACGACGAAATAAAATAATCTCCGACATATTTCCAGGGCCAGGTTTTGCAAAACCTGTTTTCCATATTACAAAGAAAGGAATAAACACCCGGGTATTTTTCGGGGAAATTTCCGAAATACGAAGGCGGAACAATCGTGCATAGTCCCTCCAATCCCAATAGTTTATATTTTTTCTTCATTTTTCCCACAATAACTCCGGGCGAATAATACCAGCACCTGAATGAAAAACCTTCAATATTTGCTTTTCTGCCATTGGAGCTAAAAAAACGCCTCGTCGCTGTTTTGAATTTTCCCCGGAATATGAGCAGACTTTCCCAAAAGCAAAAACGGGGAAGCATCACCAAAACAACTAAACCTCCCGGTTTGAGTAAGCCATCAAGACTGGTTAAAACCTGGTCCAGTCTGTCAGTGCAATTCAACCCGGCAAAATTTGAAAAAATACAATCGTAAGGACCTTTGTTATTAAGCGATTGCAACGCAGTAAAAGAACAAAGTTCAGTACTGACTGATCGGCTAAGTCCGAACCGGGCCGCCTTTTCCTTTAATTTCTCCTGCATTCCTTCGGAGATATCCGTAGCATGAACCAGATGTCCGTGTTGAGCCAGAAAAACCGCGTCATCTCCGGTGCCGGCATTCAATTCCAGGATATTACTTCCTGGTTTTAAATAACTGAGCAGGTGATCCCTGACCCTCTTCCGTTTATATTGAATAATGGTATTGGGTGCATACAGTTCATCAAAATGTTTTGACTGGCTGTTAAAAGCTGCCGTCGCTAAGCGTTCGTTATCATATTCAACGCGTGAAATCATACAGCGTGTCTTTCAAGATGCCTGAGTTTTCGTTTGTCAATAAAGGCGGCAGGCAAGTAGTAAAATGCAGACATTGCTCTTTTTAATTTTGAATAATTCAGGGTAAGGGGATGTGCAATTAACTGCTTGAAATCTTCAAATGCAAGATGTTTCCGATAGCTTTTATGTACATAGCTATGCAATTTCTTATAAAACGCAGGTTTATAAGTGTTGCTGAACATCAACGCCAGTTCATCTGAATCTTTCCAGTTCGTCTTGTTCACCAGCTGGCTCTTTACTTTTTCAAAAAAAACGGTCCCGGGCAGGGGATATGAAACCGAAATGCCAATTTCGAAGGGTAGCAATTCGTTTATCATGGAAATCGTTTTTTCTATATCTTCTTTTGTCTCTGTGAGGTAGCCGAACTGAATAAAAAAAGATGGTTTTATACCACACTTTTTTAATAAGCGCGTAGCTTCATATATCTGCTGAACAGTAGTCCCCTTGTCCATTGCATCCAGGATCTTTTGAGATCCGCTTTCTGCACCCATCCAGATATTATCGCAACCGGCCCGATGCAGGTCCCGGATATTATTCTCCTGCAGGAGCAGGTCTACACGACCTTGCATTTTAAATTTAAATGCCAGGCCCGCTTCTTCAATCAGATTGGCAAATTCTTTTACCCAGCCTGGTTTCAAGCCAAAAATATCATCGCAAAACCAGATATGATCAAATCCGTAAGTCTTTTTTAGAAAAACCAGTTCCTTGACTACGTTCCCGGGAGATCTGGAATTATACCGGTTGCCATAAATAGGTTTGGCACACCAGTTACATTTGAAAGGACATCCCCTGGTTGTACCCATATTCATTGAGAAATACCCTGCATGCTTCAGCCACATTTCTCTGTATGGTTCCATGTCCACAAAATCCCAGGCAGGAAAGGGAAGCGAATCGAGATCTCTGATTACAGACCGGTGTTTTGTTTTTACAACCGCCTGATCCTGCATAAAAGCTATACCCTCAATCCCGAATAAGTTGACTTCTTCACCTGTAAGTGCATTTGCTAGTTCCAGCAGCGTCAGCTCCGCTTCTCCGAGAAGAACAAAGTCTGCACCTTCTTTAAGATACATTTCAAAACGGTCTGTGGAATCGGAGCTGGAAACGATCACGGTACATCCACGCTCTTTCGCAAAATGGATCATCTTAAATGCGGCTTCCCGCATATTCTGTAAACACATCTTGGTGAGATAATTAAATCCGTCATCGTATATGACAAATAAATCAGGCCTGATGGTTTCCAGGCTTGAAATAACAGCTTCGGGCTCTTTGGAAAACATAGTGTCAAAAAAAGAAACCGCAAATTCATTTTCCTTCAGAACAGACAAAGCGTACAGCGTTCCCAATGGAGCATAGGGTTTGCCAGTAATCCATTGTTTCGGATCAAAACGAAGAAAATAAGAATGTGTAAATAAAATCTTTTTCATATCCTCATATTCGAATGTAACCGGATTAAAAAGAAGTCAGCGACCCATCGGCTTCCTTAACCGAAAAATATCATAACGATTAATTATAGTATCCAGTTGATAATCCATTGCTACCAGACTGTCGACAGCTCCGCGCAACCCGGCATCAACCGATTGCCGGTATTTTAAGCTTAAAGGTAATACAACCATGGCCGGCCTGTTCGCAGTCAGATCATCCAACAGTCTTTTTTTGGCATAGGAAGTCTGTGTAATATTAAAAAATATACTCGGCGAAACCCGTTCTGAATACAGCTGAATCTCAGCACTGTAACCTGCGATATAAACCTTGTCACGGGAATCAGTGTGAGATCGTATCCACAACCCGACCGCCTTCTTTGAAATTTCGTTATCATCAGTCG
This sequence comes from Puia sp., assembly GCA_041481385.1. Classification (GTDB taxonomy): domain Bacteria; phylum Bacteroidota; class Bacteroidia; order Chitinophagales; family Chitinophagaceae; genus Puia. The sequence goes on along the minus strand of JBGPBW010000010.1, from coordinate 26,009 downwards.
CTGTATCCGGATTTGAGTTCACCAGACTATTCTTCGAAATAAATAGTTTTTTAATTGCATACAACGGTTCAAAGGTTCTCGGGAAGAATACAATCCAGATACCCAACAGGATCATCTTCGGAGGCACTTGATGATTCTCAATCAGGTAACCAACCACAAAAGCGCTCATCAGTGAAAACACGGGCAACAGGTTTTTAAAATGACTCCTGTCATACATACCCAACAAAACAATGCCCAAAAATTCACTGGCCAGCCAGGTCTTCAGGAAATCCAGTTTCCTTACCAGAATAAAGTAACCAACTACGGCCGGATAAAATAAAATAATCTCCGAATAAAAAAATCCATCAGCAAATCGCTGAATCTTCCAGGCTGAACTGTGGTCTGTGGCACTTCCCGGTCCAAAGTTGTCGAAAATTCCAAAAAATAATAAATCATTCATACTGATACCGGCAATCGCCGAAAAAAGCAGAAGTATCCCAATGCTGCTAATTACCCCGCTTATGAAAAGGAGTCCCGTTATTCGACTCTTTTTAAAAGTAAACAAGAGCAGTGGCAGTATTCCGAAGACGGCGGTAAGCCGGAAACCGAGTCCAAGCCCGGCAAATAATCCTCCGATGAACGCATTTCTGTTCCTGTCGTAAACGATCGAAAAATATACGGCCAGGATGATTGACGTTAGAGCATAGGTCTCTGTGAATGAAATATATTTTCCACCGGTCGACCGCCAAATCAATGATAATCCATAAATACTAAGGGCAGCTATGCCCGCCTGTTTGCCAATCGTTTTTTCCGCTATTTTATATAAATAATAAATGCCCAACGATTGAACCGCGACTCCTAACACTCTTGGAAACCAATAGTTAACACCAAAAAACCAGTCTGAAATTCCGAATATCAGAAAAATCAGTGGTGATTTGTTATCCACGCCACCATGATAGGGTACCAACCCGTTTCTGATCCAATTACGGCCGATATATTGCCACATGGATTCATCAAACGTTATAACCATCGGATCAGTAAAAAATACCACAACCAGCTGAATACCCGAAATAATGAATATCAGGGTTAGTGGTTTTACGCTGATGTTTTTCCAATTTGCGCTGACTGCCTGCATATGAATCTTTTAGAGTTTTGTTGCAGGTTTTAAATTTAAATAACAGACACATTTCAGACAGGTTGGGTTATTCTCCACGTCCAAATTTTTCCGAAACGCTATCGCACCGGGGCTGTTGAGAATAGCTTCCAGGGAGTCCGTTTTAATGTTGCCATAGCCCTGATGAAAAAAACAGGGCCGGACGTTACCATCCGCTTCAATCACCGTTGAAACCCATGGCGCATTACATTTCTTATAAGGAAATTCATTATATCCATAAAAGGCAGCATAATAAAAATAAATCTTTTGTAATTTCTCCGGTGATTCGGCAATGAAATGATTATGAAATTCCTCTCTGAATCGATCCAGTATTTCACTTATAATTATTTTCAATTCTCCCAGATCGCTTTCTGCTATTCGTATTTCCTGTTGTCTGTCTTCAGCCCACAATGTTTCCCTGTTAAATGCAGTACTGCTTACGTCGGCCGGCAGAAAACTGATTGAATTTAAACCGATGTCCCTTGCCGTTTGAATAATAGCCGGCCATTTTCTAAAATTATACCGTTGAATCACACATCTTCCGGAAATTCTGAAACCGGGGCTGAGTGCCCGGATGGATTCAATACCCTCCCTGAGTTTATTAAAGGCACCGGGTATATTTCGGATCGTATCATGTAGTGGTCCATCACCGTCCAGAGAAATGATAATATCATCCACCCATTGCACTAATGCGTCTGCATGTTTTTTGATCGTCAGGCCGGTTGACAATAAACTGATTTTGATCCCCTGTCGTTTCAGCATTTCACAAAATCTGAAAAACTGAGGATTCAAAAGCGCCTCCCCGCCCGACATGACGACCTGTTTTGTCTGGAATTTTTTCAGGGTTTGCAATAAACCACGAATATCACCCTCCTCCAATTGTTTTAAGTTGTGGTTTCCTTTCCATATATCACACATCACACACCGGCAATTGCAGGAACTGTGCGGCATCAGAATGACAATTGGCAGGTTGCTGATGCGATCTGACTGCAAACTGCGGAACCGGCTATACGTCTGATATAATGATTGAATCGTCATGAAGCTTTTATACAGATCCAGGGAAAGAGATCCTTTCGCCGGAGCAATTTGTTTACCGTCCGAATTGGATTAAACAGAATTTTGTAATTATAATTTTCAAGCGCCTCAATGGAATGGTGAAAATAGAATTTAGCCATTCCTCCATATCCGACCGACCGGTAATAGGTATCGCTCCGTTGTTCGGCAGGTGCAATTTCCGCATTATAGTAAAACGGACTGTCCAGGATATGTATTTCACCCCCCGGATTTAAGATAGATAAGGCTTTCCCAATAGTTTGATTTAAGGATGGAAAATATTGAATGGATGCGGCAAAAATAACGATGTCCATTTTATCATTCGATGGTGCATTCATAATATCCCCCGCCCGGAAATGAATATTCGTCCTGTTTTCAAAAACCCGCTTTGCCTGGTTTAGCTCAAATTCATTGATGTCTAAACCAGTTATCATTGATCCCGGTAAGTCGCCAAGTCTGTGACAAAGCCAGCCATTTCCGCACCCGGTTTCCAGAATAGTCAGGCTCCAGTTCTTTTTCCTAAGATAGTTCAATAATCGGGCGGCCGAACGTTTTCTTATGGCCCATTCCGCAGAATGAATATGTGATGATTCGATAATCGGTAACCGGGCAACCTGTTCATCGGTATATACCCGGCACTCTTTCTCTCTTAAAGCAATATATAATTGTTCAAATTTCTTCCTGACAGAAGAATCAGCCAGATCTGTTACCATATCGTTGCGTTCATTCAAATCGGAAAGATTTAAAATCCCTGAATTTCCGGCTGACGGTATTTCCACATTCGATGCAATAACTTTATCTCGTACGGATATTTATGCATATTAATATTGTACCGGATCCCCGAAACCAGGCGAATAGCTTTTCGTTTGAATCCGTTTAATCTGATATCGGTCACCGTAGGGTAATAACCATTCAAGACCGTCTCAAAGTTTTTGATCTTATCAATCATTGCAGGTGTCAGCCAGGGGGTCAGTGGATTTTTCCGAAGGTCAAAATTTTCCCATGCCGGACTGATCCAGTCTTCCAGTCTTTCAGGAAATTTAAATCCTTTGGCAAGTGCCTGATTATACAGATCGGATCCCTCAGTTGCCACCGGACTATACGTATATAATACGATTTCAGTTCCCGGGTTGATCCGTTTGATTTTTTTAATGAAATTGATCTCGAAGTCTATCTGGGCTTCTACATCAGCAGCCGTGGGTCCCGGAGTACCCAATACAAAAGAATATTCAGGAATAATATTGAATTTCTTCATTCTGGCCGCAAATTCAGCAATCTGCTCTCCGTTTTGGGTTCCTCCCTTATCCATTTGCTTTAAAATGGCGTCATTGCCACTTTCTGCACCGAAGAAAATAATTTTACACCCGGCGTCACGGATCAGAGCCAGTGTAGAATCCTTGAATCTGGACATGGTATCTATCCTGGCCATGCCCCACCAGCTCATTTTCTCCGGCAAAATCAGCTTTGCAAATTCAACGACGCGTTTCTCAGAAACAAAAAAATTATTGTCATGAAATTCAATGGCATCGGCGCCCCATTTGTCCTTAATATATTTGATATCCCTGTATACCTTCTCAGCAGATTTTGCCTTCCACCTGGCTTCGTACGTAGGTACGACCGCACAGAAAGAGCAGGTGAACGGACAACCAATACTTGAATGATAAGCCAGCGTTTTCTGGCCTAAATAAGTTTTTCCGAGATATTTATCCATTGAATAGAAAGCTGTGAGTTTTTCATAGGGAAGATTGGGTAGTTCATCCTGATTGATCAGCTCTTCTTTTATAGTTTTAAGGATACGGTCACCAGATTTATAGATCAGGTTCTTTATAAGTTCAAACGGTTCTTTTTTTTCCAGGGCCTGAATGAGTTTAGGGAAACTATGGTCGCCGGGTCCATTGATCACAAAATCAACCCATCCGGAATTAAGGACGACTTTATACTGATTGGTCGGGAAATAACCACCCCATATTATCTGGATTTCGGGAAAATACTCTTTTATGGTTTTTGAGAAAGGGATAGCCTGTTTCAGCTGAGGTCCCGGCATAACTGTGAATCCAACATAACCGAAATTGCCTGTTTCCAGGTATTGCATAATGCGGGATAGAGGGTCTTCCTCGCGATTTCCATCAACAATTACCCAGGGATATTTACCTTCAACCGAAGCGGCAATGTTTAAAATAGAATTTGGCACCCGGTGTTTGGCAACAGCACTTTTCGGATTAACTAGTATTATACCGTCCATAGTAATACCCGGAGGCTTTTAACCCCGTTCTGAAAATACGACAATTGCAGATAGCTGGTTGCAAAAAAGGTTCCATTTAACTTCGATACAACCTATTTCCTGCACTTTCCGTACTAATTTAGGGGGAAAGCCCCATATTTAGCCAAGCCTGCATAAAAAATGATTCCTTCCATAAAAAATCTGCTTCAAAAATTCAGTTTTCTTTCAACTGAAATGGTCCCAAAAGAAGCGTATGATATCTGGTCAGAATCTTATGATTTACAGCCTGGTAATCTGATGCTTGACCTCGATGAACAGATCTTTTCCGCCCTGATTGGACCCATTGATCTTGAAAATAAAACCGTTGCGGATATTGGCTGTGGTACAGGGAGGCATTGGCAAAAAATATATGCAAAAAAACCTGCTTTGGTCATGGGATTCGATATTTCAGCGGGCATGCTTCATCAGCTTAGGCATAAATATCCGAATGCTGACATTCAGCTTACGGACGACAATCTGCTAAGAACAGTAGCCGATTCCTTTGTCGATTGTCTGATCACGACACTTACCATTGCCCATATAAAAAAAATAGATGAAGCCATTGCTTCATGGTCGAGGGTACTGAAAAATGGAGGGGATCTGGTCATTACCGATTTTCATCCCACTTCATTGGCAAATGGCGGTATGCGCAGTTTCCGGCATCGCGGGCAGCGTTTATCGGTAACGAATTATATTCATCCCCTGGAAAAAGTAAAAAGTATTTTTTCCCGGTACGGTCTGACGGTTGTCAGACAGAAAGAAGTGAATGTAAATGAAGAGGTGAAACCATACTATGAATCCCAAAATGCCCTTTCAATCTATGATCGCTTTTTTGGTATTCCCATTATATATGGTTTACATCTAAAAAAAAGACATGCTGCTGAATAATGTGACACCGGTAAATGCGGTTAACCCCGTCGATATCGCAATTGCGGGAGAAAAAGTCATGGCCATCAGGGCCACCGGTAAAAAAGACCAGTCTGATCCCTTTCAGATTCATTTTACCAGCGCAACTGTTTTTCCCGGACTCATTAATTCTCATGATCATCTTGATTTTAATTGTTTTTCAATTCTGGGACAAAGAAAATACAGCAATTATTCAGAATGGGGATTACACATTCACAAAATATATAAGGAGCAAATTGATTCCATATTAAAGATTCCGCAAAATATCCGTACGGAATGGGGAATCTACAAAAATTTGCTGGCGGGTGTCACTACGGTTGTCAATCATGGGTCCAGGCTTAAAATTGAAAATCCGATGATTAATGTTTATCAGGAACCACAAAATCTCCATTCTGTAAAATTTGAAAAGGGGTGGAAATGGAAATTAAATAATCCCTTGCTGAAAAATAAAGACTGTGTGATACACACAGGAGAAGGATCAGACAAACAATCATCCGACGAAATTGATCATCTGCTGAAATATAATCTGTTGAAACGAAACCTTGTCGGGGTGCATGGAGTTGCAATGAATGCCACCCAGGCAAAAAAATTTAAAGGACTGATCTGGTGCCCCGAGTCCAACAGGGTATTATTAAATAAACACGCACGCATCGCTGATTTAAAAAGCCATACACCTTTATTGTTCGGAACAGATTCCACACTAACCGGAAACTGGAATATATGGCATCATCTCAGGCTGGCCCGTTCACTGCACCAGGTAATTGATTCGGAATTGTTTGCCATGATAACCAGTTCCCCGGCCAAGCTATGGAATCTGAATACCGGCGAACTTCAGGCCGATAAAGATGCCGATATAGTAGTAACTAAAAAGAAGACAGGCATTCCCACATGGGACGACGTGTTCAAAACCAACCCGGAAGATATTTTATTGATTATACACAAGGGCAGGATCAGGATGTTTGATAAGGCCATGCATGTCCAGCTCATAGGTCTTCCGCTGAATATTCAGCGTTTCAGCCGGGTAAGTATAAAGGGGCACGTCAAATTCATCGAAGGCGATCTGCCAGGTCTGATAGCCAGTATAAAAAGCTTTAATCCACACGTTCATTTCCCAGTTGAAGTTTCTGATACCATCAGCACGGCTGCCATTCAGTAGGCTAATGATCTTTCACCCATAGCGAACCGTTCGTCACACCAGCGGATAATCCAATCCTTTCCCCCTTTGGTGTAAATAGTGCAAAAAATGAATATGAAATAAATGCCCATGCGCTTCCTGTAAGTACTTTCCATGTACTTCCTCCCCCCAAAGCAGCATATGGCTACCAAGATTCAGGGTTTTAACAATGCGTATTTCCTTATAACCGTTTGCCCAATTGGGTATCGGAAAGCCAAAGGTTTCGCTGGGTATGGTTTCGAATGGCAAAATGGTTTCAGAGAGCGGCTCACGATGATGTTTTCCCAACTGGTAAATAATAGATTTACAATTAAAAGGGACCTCAGACACACAGATCTTTTTTGTTTCAATAATCTTGCTCAGTGTTACATTACTGTGCCTCAATCCAAAAACAAATCTTTTGCTTGAGGGAACGTCTCCCACAAGATCCATAGGAAAAATATTAAACCAGTCTCCTTCTCTGAAAGAAACGACCCTGACCCTGCGCGGATAGCTATAGGCTGCCGAATACGATTTCAGTTTCTTGTAGTCCTGCTCGGGTTTTTTATAGTATTTATAATAAAGTATTAATAATTTAATGAGTGGTACATGATGAACAGCGGCTCTCCTTAGCTCCACAAGTACCAGGGTTCCGTCCGGCTCTTTTAAACTATCCCTCACCACAAGCTTTAAGACTGCCACGGTCTCGCGGGCTGCTGCACCATCTGTAAAGTGTATTTCACAGGTGTTATTTTTCTCCAAAGGAAGTGTTTGAGCGCTGTCATTAAACCAAATTCCAAAAACAATCGGGTTGAGGCATAAAAGCCAATGAACATCGGATATATCTGACGTGATCGATCCGGTAACAAGAAAAACCTTTTCCTTTATTTCACCATAAACAGTAACGGTGCAGTATTCACTGACAGGTATATCGCCAAATAATATTTTCCTGAGAATTGTCTTCATTTCCGTATTAAATGTATCAAACGGAATCCGAATCCTTTCAACCTGTTGTGACTAATCAGATCAAATTTGGGAATCGATGCCTTCCGGATGGCACTGACAGAATATACATACACTTTCTGCCGTTGATTCTTATACTCGATAACCAGGTTAACTGGTTTACGGGAAAAAATAGACCGGATCGTATCCCGGGGATTGGATCGGAGTCGCTTTAAAAAATGATCATCCAGAACGAGGGCTATTAGCTGGCCGCCGGGTTTCAAAACCAGTGACAGTTTTTCAAAAAGAAAACCTAAATCCGGAATGCAATTGATTACCGCAAAATTCGCTAGTGCTGCATCCCTGGCTTCACCAAATGGAAATGATTCAGTCCAGTTTCTGAAGTCTGTCTGTTCATCATTCAAAAAAGAGATAGCAGCATCAGGCCAGTCCCTTAGTACGCTCTCCATAGCGATCCGCCTCATAGCGTCGGAAGGTTCACAAAAACTAACAGGATAACGGTGCTTAATCAGCCATTTCAAGTCAAGGCCTGTACCACCACCAAAATCGAGCACATGACCACCTTTTACAACAGTTGAGAACTTTTTGGCTACGACATCCCTGATTAGCAGATTCTTAACATCATTATTGAGCATAGTCTCATATTCATCAGCAATTGCATCATAGTACAAAATATTTACGCGATCATCTGGATCAGGAATTTTGTGCGTCGGGCCCATAGTTATTTGTTGCCTTTGTAAATTTATTCTAATTGCCGGTATATTGGATATGTGTAATTTAGACTGCATATGCGGATTGTCTTTTTAAGCTTTAATTATTCTTCAGATGTCCGGTCGCCCGCGGAATGGATAGAACGACTTAAATGCTACATTGGCTGGTCTGAATATTTGACAAAAGAGTATACGGTAATCCGGGTAGATCAGATCAACTACCAGGGCATTTTTAGCCACAATGGCATCCAATATCATTGCATCGACGCCGGCGGGAAAAATAATTATCTGCCATGGAAATTATTTCGCGCGACAAGAAATCTAAAGCCGGATGTAGTTGTTGTGAGCAGTTTCATGTTCCCCGTGCAGGTGATTCAGTTGAGGTTCTGGTTAGGCAGGAAAGTAAAGATCATCTTACAACATCATGCCGAAAAACCTTTTTCAGGCATAAAAAAATATATTCAAAAACTGGCAAGTCGCCAGGCTGACTGCTATCTGTTTGTTTCGGGGGAAACGGGTGCTGCATGGGTAAGCAGCAACAATCTGGCTTCAGAAGACAAAATAAGAACGTTTCCTGAAGTTTCTTCAGATTTTTATCCTGTCGATCAAATATTGGCCAGGAGGGCTACAGCTGTCTCTGATTCACCTGCGTTTATTTGGGTAGGCAGGTTAAACCAGAACAAAGATCCGGTGCTCGCGGTAAGGGCTTTTTTGCGTTTTGCGCAATGGCAGCCTCATGCACGATTGTACATGATTTACCACACAGATGAATTGGTTGAAGAAATAATCAAACTGCTGCCAAAAAAACCCCTCCTGAGTCCAGTTGTACTTGTTGGAAAAATCCCGCATAAAGATTTGCTCCATTGGTTTAATAGTGCCGACTATTATCTTTCCGCATCACATTATGAAGGAAGTGGTACAGCACTTTGTGAAGCGATGAGTTGCGGCTGCATTCCGGTTGTGACAAATATTCCATCTTTCAGAGCGATCATTGCAGACTGCGGCATGTTATACGAAACCGGTAACGAAGAGTCTCTGGTTTCGGCACTGAAACAAACCAGCCGTCTGACAGTGGCTGATAAAAAACTTGATGTTCTGAAACGTTTTGATTCCGAACTATCATTTATTGCAATTGCCGAAAAGTTTAAGCAGATGCTGGATTCCATCTAACTGAACAATTTCATAATTTCCTGCACGCTTTCAAAAACAGTAAAAGTTTTTACGGTATTGTATTCCGTTTCAGAACTGGCTAGTAAAACCGTGGCCTTTTCTGCCATTTGCTCCTTCGTGGATAAAATATGCCAATGCTTAATATCGTAAAACATGGACCGAACAAAACTTAATACATGGCTCCCGGCATATAAAGCTTCCATACAGGCAATGCTAAACCCTTCATAAATCGACGGGTGCAAAAAAACCTTGCTTTTCATCATGAATTGCACAATTTCTGCATGGGACAACTCCCCGGTTAACACAATATTGTTCTGTAAGTCATATCGCAATATCAACGTCTTCAATGCAGCTTCTTCGGGGCCTTTTCCGCATATCACGGCATGAATACCGGGCATGGATTGTTTAATCAGGTATATGATCTCGATAAATAGCGAGTATTGTTTAAGAGGTATGAGTGATCCCACACCCAGAATATCAATTGGTCTGGTGGTACCCGGCAGCGTGAATTCTTCAGGATTGATACCAGCCGGAATGACCTGTTTCGGTCTGACCGTATAATTTTTTTCAAACTCAGACTGAATAAAATCTGAAATGGCGATGAGTTCTGCGGGCGAAGGCCTGATCATGGACACATACCTGTTCCCTTTTTTTGCATCCTGACCCTGTATCCAACAAAAATGTTTCAGATTATTTCTTTTTGCAAAACGGTTTCCCAGAAAAGCGCAGGCCCCGCACCACAAACTGAGCAGACCAATAACTTCATTTTCCGATCTGATATTCTTCATTGTTTTGAGGACACGCTGCCAAATAAATAATTTTACGATCCTCCCTCTTTTCCACCCGTTAAAACTGAATACCTGAATATCATTCCAGAGATAACTATGCCTGACAAACGGATAATCCAACGTCAGGATCACCACCTGCAGTCCCGGGAACTGCGCCTTCAATTCGATTACGAAAGCTTGTAAAAAAGGCAGGCAGGTTGTATCCATTTCATCCTTCGGAAAACCCGGACTGAGGATGATTAGTGTTTTACTACTCTTACTCATCCATAAGATATTTCTTATTGCAAAAATTCATTGCTTCAGGATTGTGGGTGATCAAAAGGATAATCCTGCCTTCGGCAGCAATGGTCTGCAGGCTTTTCAACATATCCTGTTCTGCAGATTCATCCAATTCACTAAAAGGTTCGTCCAAAATAATAAGGTCTGCATTCTTATATAGCGTGCGGGCAAACAGGATACGCTGTCTCTGCCCGCCGCTAAAATTCTTTCCGTTTTCTGTAATGATGGTGTCCAAACCCAGTGGGAGGCCGCTGATCAATTTGTCAATTCCTGTAATCGCCACCACCCGGGTCAGTTTTTCCATATCGTAATTCCCTTCCTGTAAAGTGATATTTCTAATCACCGAGTCATGAAGGAAAAAATGCTGCTGCTTCGAATATGCAATGCTGTTCCAAAAGAGCTTCCTTTTTTCCGGAGGAGCAATCTGTCCATTAATATAAATATTACCTGAATCAGCTTTTAAGAATCCAAGTATCAGATGAATCAGTGTGGTTTTTCCCCTTCCCGAAATGCCTGAGATTCCAAAAAGGTCGGTTGTATTCAGCTCTATTGAAAAATTCTTTAAGATTGGCCTTTCCTGGTAGCTGAAACAGATATTTTCCAATTTTAAAGAACTTACCGGAACAGTCTGCCGATCGTTTGCCTGATGTTCCGCTGGGGTCTTAGACAAACCTGCAGTACTGTAAGCATAAGATTTGATCTGGCTGACCATGTTGGTAATTTTTACTATGCCGGGAATGATTTTATATACAGCAATCATAAGTGCGCCAATGGTTACCAGACCCGTCCCCCGATCCTGACCGCTGAAATAATTTGCTGCCACCAGGATCAGCAAACCAAAAACAGCAAAAACTTCGATCAGCCGGCCGGGCACAGTTTGCAAAGTCAGCTTATTTGATAAATAATGATTTAGCCTGGCCTGAAACCGGTAGTATCGATCGGTAAAAAAATCATTTTTCAAATAAATATTACTTTCCACATAACCGGCCAGTGCTTCCTGCAGATGCTGGATCGCTTTTTCACTCGCAATCTTTCCATTTTGAAGTGTGGCGTTCATTCTCCGTTTCATCAAGAATGAAATAAACAATACGGGGGGCGTAAGGAATATAACAAGCAGTGGCAATAAAACCGGATTGTACACGATGATCACTATAATTGTGATCCCGATTAATATCACCTGACTGAAAATCTGTTGCATGCCATTCAATACATAGTGACAAAATTCAATGGGCTGCTGACTTATCCTCCGGTTAATCACCGATGAATCAATATGAACATAGTCGGGATAACTGCCATTGAGGTACCTGAGCAGACCGTCCCGGGATAGCCTGGATGCGATCTTATATACAAAATCGTATTGAGCATCGGAAACGATTAGGCCGAACCCGTTTTTTATGGCAAAGAGCAGGAAAAAAAATACGATCGGCAAAAGTGGAAATTTCAAAAACAAGGGTAACGATAAGAAACCGGCGGAAGGATCAGGAGGGATATGTGTATAAAAACGGATGACGTAGAGCAGCAAGACCAGAAAACCGATATCCAGTATACTGATAATAACATCCGAGATGGAAAGTATCCAGAGTTTTCGTTTCTCTCCGGCATTGAGAATATTGAAAATATCCTTTAGAATCCGACGCAAATGCTCAAATCATTAATATTTGTCCGCAAAAATCAATGGCAGACTAAGGTAAGACAGATTCAATGGACGTTCAGTGAATTCTCAGGTTATCAAAAGGCAGTCCTGCCAGAAATCATATTCCTGCGGGCTTTTACCCGCCTGATTATACTAATACTACCGGTTTTTGGGGAGCTTCCGGGAATCAGTTCTGCTTCAGAGCGAGAAACAGTCAGTTGTTACTTAAAGGATTTAAGGTTAAAAAAATTAACCTGTTAATCGTTTAAATACCTCTGGCAACCATAATTATAATGAAATCGACGATGAGTAGGATAACTCCTACAGCAATTACCGATTTCATGCTAAGAAATTTCATACGGCTAAGGGTGGTTTAGGGGAAATAAAGATAATTAATGACTCGTAAGAATCATAGCCCTACTGTGCAATTGGCAGGAATTGTTATGTAATTGGCAGCAATATATTTTTAACTCATTGAAGAATAGCCAGTTACGTAGAATGGATCCCGGGAGCACGAATGACTTTTTTGAACAAAATTGGCGGTTTCGGGGTCTATTTTAAGCTGTTGTAGGTATCTATTTCGAGCTTATAGGAACCGTCTTTTTGCAGCCGCCAAACATTCACATAGTTGAATTTCCATTTGGTTGAATCAGCAAGCAAGGTAAAGCCGTCACCGGTTTCATAAATGATCTCGCGACTACCCCGAACATCATGAATATTAAAGAGCAGGTCCATGGGATTTTGCTTTAACACGATGAAGTGTTCCCAATCCATGCGTATGCTGTCTTTTCCATCCAGAATGGATCTGTCGGGTTGCACATATTGCGCACTATCAGAATAGATATCGCCCAGCAGTTTTGCATTTTTCGTTTTTATGCCAACAGAAAACAGGTCATCATTCTTTCTTACAATTTTCAGCATCTCCTCTTTCGACAGGAATGAATCGGATTGCTGTTGCTGGCAGGATAAGATGACACAGCACAGATAAATCGAAATAACTATAGGTTTAATATATTTCATGAAACACCATTATTTGATAACTACTCCTGTCACTTCACTCAGAATCTGATTACTTCCAGCGCGATTTTCCAGCCATCTTTCTCATATCTCCAGATCCGTAAATAACTGCCTGTTTTTACAGGATTACCGATAGTTCCAAATACCGCTGCCATATCCCTGCCAGGCGATATGAAAACACCGGAGACGTGATACAAGGGAACAGAAGAGAAAGAGTGCAACAGCATCACTGCGCTGTCAATACCCTTCACCAACTGGTGCTCCGGAAGATTCAGAATATAATGGCTGCCTCCAAATCTCCTGTAAGCATCGGAAGCATTTTTCTCAAATGAACTAATAAATATTCTTTCTAAATCTGCCAGTCCGGTTGAATCCGTAAACCGGCTGGCTTTAAATTTTCCGGTCAAAATCGTGACAGCCTGTTGTTGAGGTGCAACAGGAGCATGTTTGTTCCCGACATCAATCAGGTATTTCCATTCACCGGTTTTAATTTTATGCCAAACGGTAGTATATTGCCCGGCCTCATTGACAGAATCCTGTAATGACTTCGGACGATGCTCATAATTTCCGGTTGTATATCCCCAGTCTCCGGATATGGACATCTCCGCATAAGAGGGCGCCCAGGAGAATACGCCTTCAAATGCCGGATAAGATAACCAGAGCTGTTTTGCATTCGAAGGACCTTTTTCTCTGATTTCTATTCCTGTGGAATCCACCCATGCCAGAAACCCATCCCTTATGCCCAGCTGCAGACATGATTTTTCAAAGGATTTCTCAGCTTTGATCAACGCTTCTGCATTTTGTGCTTCTATTTGATTAAAGATGAAAACCATAAGGAGAATACTCAGCACATGTCTCATCAGAAAAAATTTGGTAAATATCAGTTTCAAAACACCAGGTCGTTAAAAATATACTTAAATTATGATAAATAGACAGATCGGAATATTGAAACATGAAATGACAACTCTGCACCATGCGTAAACTCATTTTGATTCTATCCTGTGATCTGATCTTTAATTGTGTTTACTCCCAAAGTATTCCCAGCCAGGAGACGGAGTACAGCATGCGTAAAAATGAGCAGCAACAGTTTAGTTTCTCTTTGAAAAAAAATTACCTGCTAAAAGCTGTAATTGTACAGAAAGGAATTGACCTCGAAATCGCGGTTTATAAAAAAGGTGACACGGTAGTTCAGGCTTATTTCGATTCGCCCAATGGAGAAAATGGACCGGAACCCGTCGCATTTGTAAGTCCCGAAAGCGGGGACTATTTTCTGGTGATCAAACAGATAACGGAAGATACCACGACGGAAGGCAAATATTCGATTCGTTTGATCTCCATATTGCCGGTTCATGCTCTGATAGACACTTCATTTGCGTCGGGTTCCCGCATTCAAATAAAAGAACTGACTCAGTTAACGATTGAAAACCTGACCAACCTGGGGATGCTCTGGGGATTTCTCAAATACCACCTTCCTTCGATTGCCCGGAGTGATTATAACTGGGATGCAGAATTGTTCCGCGTCATGCCGGAAATTGTCAACGCAAAAACTAAAACTGAAGCCAACACAGCATTAGAAAAATGGGTCGACAAGCTGGGAAAGCCAGAGCTTTGTTCATTATGCAAAGGCATAACTGCAGACAGCCAGGTCAAATTAATGCCAGACTATGGGTATTTATTCGTTCAGGGAAACCTAAATAATTCCCTGGTTGAAAAACTGATATATATAAGGAACAACCGCAATCAGGAAGAAAATTATTATGTTCAAAAGGTAGCCGGAATAGGCAATCCTAAATTCGATAACGAAAAACCATACACTTTAATGGTTTACCCGGACGTTGGATATCGCCTGCTGGCTCTATACAGGTATTGGAATATAATCCAGTATTTCTTTCCCTATAGATACCTGATCGGCGCAGACTGGAACAATATATTGCCGGAATTTGTTCCCAGGTTTATAAATGCAAAAGATTCCACCGCATATGCAGTGACCTGCCTGGAAATGGTCAGCAGGGTTCATGATACACATGCTAATATCTGGGGTAAAAATAATGCCCTGGATAATTATTTTGGTCATTACCGGGCGCCACTCAGAGCAGATTTCATCGGAAATAAACTGGTGGTTACCGGTTACTATAGTAAAACTTCTACCGAAATAGAAAAAGTAAAACCCGGTGACGTCATCTTAAAAATCAACAAACAACCTGTAAATCAACTGGTGGAAAAATATTTGCCCGTGTCGCCGGCTTCGAATTACGAAAGACAATTATGGATTTTGGCCCATTTGCTATTCCGCTCAAATCTGGAGTCGATGGATCTGGAAATTCTGCGGAACACGCAAAATCTATCATTAAAAGTGGCCTGCATAGCATATGATAAAATCAATATGGGAAGCGATTTTAATCCTGATCCCATGGACAGCAGCTATAAAATAATTGATGGGGGAATAGGATACCTTTTTGCCGGAAGGTATAAAGACAGTCAACTGGTCAACATTAAAAAGGCATTTGAGCATACCCGGGGACTGATTATTGATATGCGAACTTATCCGTCCGACTTTATGCCGTTTACTTTTTGCCCGTTTATTAAACCAGATAGTTCACCCTTTGTAAAATTTACAATAGGCGATGTAAATAACCCGGGGCTGTTCCGATTCGGTCAGCGAATTAGTAACGGAGTAAAGAATCCGGAATATTACAAGGGACCGGTTATAGAACTCGTGAATTCTATAACCTTAAGTCAGGCGGAATACACAACTATGGCACTGCAAAGTGCTCCCCATGTAACGGTCATCGGAAGCACTACTGCTGGTGCAGATGGAAATGTATCTCCCATTGTCCTGCCTGGTGGAATCACCACGTATATTTCAGGAATCGGTGTTTATTATCCTGACGGAGGAGAAACTCAAAGAAAGGGCATTCGTATAGATATGCAGGTGACACCGACGATTGAAGGAATCACAAAGGGAAAAGACGAATTACTTGAAAAAGCGGTGGAAATTATTAATGCAAAAAATTGATACTCTGAACTCTATTCCCCCAGGTAAGGATCAGCAATTTTTTTTGCTTCATAGGTTATATTGGTGAACCGCACGGTACAGGATTCACCGGTTGGTGATTGTGCTAAAAAACCAACCTGCAATCTTTTATCGGCATCAAATTGCAGGTGCCTGATCAAAAACCACTTTTGGCCATTTGTAGAACAATACAACGTGATCACATTTCCGGCTTTGGCCACTTTGTAAAATACCTTATTCTTCTGGATTTCCATGGAGTTGCAATCGTCCGAAATATTTTTGGTGACCACACTCACAACACGTCTTGCTCCCGTATAGTCTTTTTCAAAACAAAATTTTATCCAATTCAAACTATCCTGTCTGATCACAATGGCACCCCCGTCCCATTTACTGGCAAATGCATGTTCAATGGAAGCCGTCAGCACAAAATCATCATCCGGATAAAACATTAGCTTCGGTGCATTGTCTGTATTGTAGGTCACGTTGGGATCCCGGAACATATCTGTTTTTCCACCTGCCGATATGATCAGGGTATCTTTGTGGATTGTATATTTTCTGGGAGTATTTTCCCAGAACAATGCGCGCGGAATGGTTTGCAAAAACAGGGAATCTTTACTCTGAGCCAGCACGCTGATTTGATACATGCAAAGCAAAAACAAACCACAGAGATATTTTAACATGATGGATTCATTGCGTTTTATTATTCGCATTATAAAGTAATGAAAAAAATACAATAGTTGTTTACTGATTACAGATATACCCGTTTAAACCGGTTCCGCATCAGACCGGTCCATGAACAGATTTTATGAAACAGGTTCGAGTTTCGCGGTAAAGTGCCGGAGCATGTCGGCTTCCTCAATAATACGAAGACCTTTGATGGTTCCCCGGTTATTGAAAACCTCAATGATCACTTCAGCAACATAGTCTATATGACTTTGGGTATAGACCCTTCTCGGAATGGCCAACCTGACCAATTCCAACTGTGCTGGAATAAGATTTTTCTGATCATCATATTTCCCAAACATTAGCGAACCGATTTCCACGCTCCGGATACCACCGTGCAGATACAGCGCTCCGACCAGGGCCTGCCCCGGATATTGCTCTACAGGAATATGATCAAGAAATTTTTTCGCATCGACATACACGGCATGTCCCCCGGCCGGCTGCATGACGGGAACACCGGCTGTAATCAATTTATTGGTGAGATATTCTATGCTGCGTATGCGGTATTGCAGGTAATTTTCATCCATCACTTCATCCAATCCAATGGCAATAGCCTCAAGATCCCGGCCAGCCAATCCGCCATAGGTAGGAAAACCTTCTGTAATGACCAGGAGATTGCGGCATTGCAGCGCAAGATGTGCATCATGCATGGCCAGGAAACCGCCAATATTGGCGAAAGCATCTTTTTTGGCACTCATCGTACAGCCATCAGCGTAAGAAAACAACTCTTTCGCGATTTCAGAAACAGGTTTATCGCCGTATCCCTCTTCCCGCAATTTGACGAAATAGGAATTCTCTGCAAACCTGCAGGCATCAATGAACAGGGGAATCTTATTGTCTTTGCAGATTTTTTTTACATCTCGGATATTCTGCATGCTGACCGGCTGACCACCTCCTGAGTTATTGGTTACTGTTATGATGCAAAGTGGAATGTTGCTGGCTCCCTTTTTTGCGATACATAATTTTAAAGCATCCACATCCATATTCCCCTTAAAGGGTGCGGGAATACCCGGATGATTTCCTTCTTCACACAGGAGGTCAATTCCTTCCGCACCGGAGAATTCAATATTCGCGCGGGTCGTATCGAACAGGGTATTACTTACAAAATATTTGCCCTTACCGCCCAGGATGCTGAATAATATTTTTTCAGCCGCCCGGCCCTGGTGTGTTGGAATGACCAGGGGCATGCCTGTGATGCGCTGAATGGTTTCTTCAAACCTGAAAAAACTGGGGCTGCCTGCATAGGATTCATCTCCGTGCATGATTCCAGCCCACTGACTGCTGCTCATCGCGCTGGTTCCACTGTCGGTAAGCAGATCGATCAGTACATCCTTTGAACGGATCAGAAACGGATTGTAAAATGCATTTTCAAGAATGACTTTCCTTTCTTCGGGGTTATTGAAATATATAGGTTCTACGGATTTGATCCGGAAGGGTTCAATGATGGTTTTCATCCGATAAAATTTTAATGTAATAATGCCAAAAATAAAAGATATCCAGGTCGGAGATCAGGAGGGATCAGGAAGGGTGGTTAATGATATTTTTCCAGAGTAACATTGGGCAAATATAAGCTCTGATTCGAACGTGCAGGTATTTTAATTTATTTAAAAAAAGGCCTCCTGAAATCAGGAGGCCTATACGAGCTTTCTTTAACTAAACCTAAATTGATTACTGAACAGAAATAACTTTAACCACCCGGTAAATCGCAATACCCGGTCTGTTGACCTGTATCTTGCCAAGCAGCGGAAATAATTTTGCGGGGATAACCGCTTTGGGATCCCAGGTGGGTTGTAATGCATCCCCTAGTGTCTTGAACAGGTCAAATGAAACTGTAGTTACTTTTATATTTTCGCCCCTAGGTGCCAGCACCACAGCATTTCCCCAGGCCACCTGCGGGGTTTGACCCTTGTCCATCGCTGTTTTGATGAAGGGCTCCCAATATTTCTTTTCCAGACCGATCAGGCTGTCGGGATAGTTGGTATTCTGATAATTCATCACTACATAATTAAAGTCCTTAGCCGGTGACGCTTTTGCCGATTGCGCCCATTCCCTGTCTTTTACAAAAAATTCACTTGTAACGGTGGTGAATGAATAGTCTTCCATTTCACCTATTTTAACTCCGGCTACAGATTCCACGTTATTCCAGATATCACCTGATTTATCGATATCAGGAAAAGTATTTATAAATAAATAATTAGACGAGTTCGGCAGGTCGTAGCCACCCACTTTTTCAAACAACGCCCAAAAAGACATGGTTTTATTGTCAACTGCTTTTTGGGCCACTTTACTCCAATAGGTAGTTTCTCTCTTGATAAATTCTTCTATTTTATCATTGGGAACATGTCGGAACTGCCAGGAGGAAACGGAACGGTCCGGAGCCTGACCTTTTACCTGCAATCCAAAAACAAACGCTAATAGCGTAGTACAAAAAATAAAAAAGGAACTGAGTCCGAAAGATTTTTTCATGTTGGCTGATTTGAGGGTTAAAAAATGAAAAGGAAGGGGAAACGGAAAATCGGCAAGAAGGTAAATCATTTGTTTTACATATAAGTAAAAACTCTTAGAACAGGCTTACCTCCATATCCAACCGAAAAAATAATAATCTTACCGACTCCCTACTGATTGAACCCCGGACAGCCATTATTAATTCCTGCTTATCTGTCTGAACAAACTAAGACGCGTTCGTAATTATTGCCAAAATTTCCAATATTGGTACCCACCTCCGCAATATCTGCAATTACATTTTTCCGGGAAAGTAGCAATCGATTTTGAATCGCCTGGGCTGCCAAATAGCTTTACATCAGACAAATACAGGACCATGAACAGAACAATACCCCTGCTGCTTTTTACCCTGTTTTTTACTTTTTCTGCTATTGCGCAAAAGTCGGCATCCATCGGCTATTTCCGGCTTGGGGCCAATCTGAATTTTGCCGGACCGAAGGAAGGGGACAACGGTTTCACCATGTGGGCAATTAATGTGACACCTGGCCTCCGGATGATTCAGGGGCAGGATTTCGCGCTTGTATTAGCAATGCCTGTTTCTGCCGGTATTTCCACAAATGATGATACCCATGTTTCCCACCTGGCTGTAGATCTGCCGGTCATGCTTGAATTCAACTTCGGAACAGCAACGGGTAATTCGGCTTCCGCACATCCGGGAATCATGATCGGCGCAGGCGCAGGATATCTGATCGGCGGTCAGTATGGTGATGCAAGTAACGACGAGACATATGGCACCAGACAACTGGACTTCTGGGGTTGGCGCCTGAGCTTCGGAATCTGTTTCGGAAAAGATCCGGATGGCACCAGGATCATGCTTGCCGCGAGTTATGGAAGGAATTTCACTGCCGATAAAAAATCTATGGCTTCTTTTGGATTTTATTTTATCATGGGAAACCGAAAAGAACCCGTGAAAATAGAATTCTGAACCCATTCTTTTGCAGTCGTCGATATGTCAAATAAAAAAAATGTAACCCCTAAAAACCTTGACCAATATGAAAAAGAATCTGCTCCTGCTGATCACTATGATGATCATGTTGAAATTTTCGTTGGCACAGGAACTTCCCCAACGATATATTCCTAACACCTCATTCGAAAAAGATAAGGCGACAAAACCGAAAATAAATTCTGCAGATTATTACCTGGAGAAAAGCACTAAAATGCAAAGTACTGCCTGGAAACTGGCCAGCCTGGGCGGGGTTCTCGGGATCACCGGAATACTCCTCTATAGTACTAAAAACAACAGCCAGAACCAATGGGGCGCGTCTACATTATATGGAGGCGGAGGTGAACTTCTCATGTTCTTCGGCGCTTTTCTCGTTGTGACCAGCATTCCGGTCTATCTTGAATCGGTTCACTATAAAAATAAAGCTATGGCTATGACGGCCTCCCTGAATATAGAATCGATAGGCGACATGAATCAATCGGGCATGCTCATAAAATATTATCCCGCTATTGCCTTACATGTGCATCTTTAGGTGGTGGCTGATTGGCTTTTGTCAAAAACCCTCGGGCATTCAACGGAATTGCCATAGATTCGACATACAGGATCATCAATAGACCGGTTTTCAATGATGCTTAAAAACACGATTGCCCATTCACGTTGGTACCGGCTGATCCCGGTTGTTTTTGTCACTTACAGTCTGGCTTTTTTGGATCGGGCAAATTTCGGGTTTGGAGCCGCGGGAGGTATGGCTAAGGATCTGAATATCTCCTCCACCATGTCTTCATTAATGGGTTCACTTTTTTTTCTTGGCTATTTTTTATTTCAAATTCCGGGTACCATTTATGCTACACGCAAAAGCGCCAGAAAATTAATATTCTGGTCATTGATCTTTTGGGGTCTCTGTGCTATGGCAACGGGATTAATTGCTGATATCAGGATCTTACTGGTCATCCGCTTTATGCTGGGTGCTTTTGAAAGTGCTGTGTTACCGGCTGCGATTCTTTTACTCAGCAGGTGGTTTACAAAGGGCGAGCGATCCAGGTCAAATACTTTGCTGATGATCGGCAATCCGATAACCGTGCTCTGGATGTCGGTTCTCTCAGGATATTTAATTCATGCAGTGGGCTGGCGTGGAATGTTTATATGGGAAGGTGTTCCGGCAATTCTCTGGGCATTCTGCTGGTGGAATCTGGTGCAAGACAGACCGGAAGAGGCATCCTGGCTGGATCCCATAGAGAAAAATAAATTGAATGCCATTCTGCAGCAGGAACAGCAAACTATAAAACCCGTCAGGAATTATTTAGCGGCTTTCAAATCAAAACCAGTTATCCTGCTTTGCATCTTGTACGTACTGTGGAGTTTTGGTGTATATGGATTTGTGATCTGGTTGCCCTCTATCCTGCATGCAGCGCCTGGAGTAGGCATTGTAAAAACCGGCTGGCTGTCAGCCATTCCTTATTTCATGGCCATTATCGGCATGCTTATCACATCCTATTTTTCTGACAAGACACTTAAAAGAAAAATATTTCTCTGGCCCAGTCTTTTAGTGGCAGCAATTGCTTTCTATTTCTCTTATCTGACCGGCACTGGTCATTTTTGGATTTCTTTTATTTTATTGTGTATCGGAGGCATGGCCATGTACTCGCCTTATGGTCCTTTCTTTGCTATTATAACAGAAATGTTGCCATCCAATGTCGCGGGAGTAGCGATGGCCCTGATCAACAGTTTCGGTGCACTGGGTGCTTTCGGTGGATCCTACCTGGTTGGTTATCTCAACGGAGCAACCGGAAAATTTGAAACTTCTTATATATTAATTTCCCTGTCCTTCGCACTGGCAGCCGGACTAACGGCGTTTTTTATTAAAGAAGGCAAGACCTGAATATTTTGAAGACTGGCGATCGTGTCGATTATTTTTTTCCGGTGGCTGCCCAGAAGATACCTGCATACAATAAATTTAGATAAGCCGGATCTGAAAAGCAGGTTGGCATATGACCCAATTCCAGATAAAACGAACGGCCACCATCATAATCATGGTACCAGGCAACAGGATGTAGTTTTCCCATACCGACACCCTTCTTGTCACCCCATTGTACATTGGGATTATAACTGGTTTCGTCCACAGCCAAAATATAATTCAGTCCGGATATTTTTTCAGGTCCGAATTCGTACCATTCATCTGTCCACAATTTATTTCCGGAGAAACCCTGAATGCCTGGAAAACCAGGGTCCAGAACATTCAGCCTTGCCGTTTGAATCACGGGGTGAATATGAAACATCCGGCCAACCAGCTTGGTATACCATTCCCAATCGTATTCTGTATCCGAAGCACTGTGAATGCCAACAAAACCCTTCCCGGATTGAATAAAACGCTCCATGACTTTTTGCTGCGCTGAGTCAAAAATATCTCCAGTAGTATTTAAAAATAAAACGACCTGGAACTGGGTTAGATACTGATCTGTGAATCCTTTGGGATCTTCCCACAATACTGCATCAAAAAAATTTCTTTTCCCAAGTTCCTGTATAGCCAGCACTCCGGCATGAATCGACTCGTGGTGCCAGCCCCTCGTCGTCGTCACCATCAATACTTTGAATTGTTTTTGCTGGGCCATCGTCATAGTGCAAAAAAAAGTCTGAACAAATAATATAATAAAAATCAGTCTCGTAATTCTCATGGTTTCGTTTTAAATCGTTAGGCAATCAGAAAATTCTCTGAAAAGTTAATGATTTATCCTCGCATAGATATCCAGGCTGATCCATTTGCCATCTTTGATTTCACATTCTCTCATGGTTCCTTCATGAACAAAATCCAATTTGGACATTGCTTTCTTGCAATTCATATTGTCTGATTCCACAAAACCCTCAATTCTGTGCAGGCCCATAATATTAAATCCATGATTGATTACGATTGGAACTACTTCCCGCATAATACCCATGCCCCAGAACGCGGGGAGTATCCAGCATCCAAGCTCGGCTTTCCTATGTTTTTTGTTCAGGTAATACAGTCCGGCCGCACCATAAAATAAAGATTGGTCGGGAGAACAGATGGCCCACCAGATTCCAGTTCCGTTTTTTTCTAATTCAGCGAACCAGTCCATTTGTTTTTTGGTCTCCTCGCGATTCGTGAAGTGAACACCATAATATCTGATCACTGCCGGATCGGAAAGACCCAGGAATACATTGTCGAGGTCGTTTTCATTAAACTGCCTCAGGACAAACCGGTTCGTTTTGTATAATGGGAACTGACTGATCATTACAGATTGAGGGATGAATCAAATCCGCGGCGTCTCTGTGTTTCTTTCTTAATCTCCTGAATATCAATGAATTCCGGACACAACAAAGGATTACCTAAAAATGCGCGGTATCAGCGTCAAATAAGCGTCATATAGGCGTCATATAAGCGGTAAGGAAGTAGATGCGGCAGGTTAATGACCAACTTTAATATACCCCCAGCCGTCATGCTGTTTTGAGACGATTTCATAGATGCCATCCGGAACAACTTCAACACCCGGCACCAGTTGTTCTTTGGTGATATTATTTCTTTTCATCGTCATGGCGCATACTTTAAATGTCGCTTTACCACCGGATATGATTTTTTCGACTCCGGCTTGTTGAGGTGAGCGGCCAGCTACAGCAATATCAAGTCCTTGTCCATAGATAACCACTTCCAGTTTGGCATTCGGATTGGCGTCAGTGATCAGTCCGATTTCCCTGACAATGGCCTGTTGGTTAACAGAGTCCCTGCTGGACATATCAAAAACCACTTTATAATTTTCCTGTGCGTGAACTCCGGAAGTGATCAGTAAAAGAGCAATGATGAAGTTTAGATATTTTTTCATACGACAATTTTTTACGAACTAGTGATCGCACCCATCTCTGTCGTTTTTCAATTGCCCGGTGGTCGGGTGCTAAAACAAATGTACGATCTGTTGGTATACTGTCAGATTCTTTCAAAAGAATGGTTTTAATCAGTACGATATTTTGAAACTTTCCTAACGGTTATGCCTTTGATCTGCAACGAAATCCCTTTCATTTATATCTGTAAACCGGCCGCGTAAGACAGGTGGGGCCTCCGCCGCCCTTTATGCTGATCTCATCTCCCTTATAAACATAAACCGTACAACCAACTTGTTCCAGCGCCTTCCGGGTAACCGGATTCCCATCCACCATCAGGCAAACCCTGGGAGCAAGAGCCAGGACATTACAACCCATGCTTTCAAATTCATTGTCCGGAACTTCAATCAGCTGATAACCGCGTTCCAGCAACAGATTACGGAACACGATGGGCATCAATGGTGAATATACTACAGCCAGATGGGTATCCACGGGACTCAGTATGGACATCAGATGAAATACATCTGCCGGCCCCTTGTAATGCGGCAGTGATACCGTAATTACCTGAACGCCCAATGGCCCAAGCAAAGTCGTAAGCTGTCTGATTCCATCCTCGTTTGTCCGATAAGTGATGCCAACAGCCAGCGTATTTTCATCAAGCCAGGCTACATCACCGCCTTCCAGTGTACCAGGCGCACGAATAACGCCAAGTATCGGAACACCTGCAGCTTCAAATGCTTTTTGTTCTGCCCGGGGTTCATTCGCTCTGGCTTTCTTACCCATATTGCAGATGATCATGCCTCCATTGGTAGCAATCGATGCATCCCGGCAATAAATGGAATCCATATTGACGTCAGGATCCAGGGGCAGGGTTTGAATTTCTGCACCCCCCATGTTCAAAATTGACTGGAATCCCGCATATTCCTTTAATGCGCTATTATATTCGGGTTTAATGAGAAAATTTAATTTTTCCCAATATTGACCGATATGTTTATTATTGATAAAAGCCTGCTCCGCATTTTTAATGAACAGGGATTTGATTTTACCGGTTTCAGAATGAGCTGTGAATTGCATCAGGGATTTTTTTTCCAGATTATCCAAACATAAAAAGGGATTCCGGCCATCAGCAAAACAAAACCCCAGTAAACGATCTCCTGCCCCGAACCAATGATCAGCCAAATGGAAAACAGAAAAGTCAGAGATGCAAGAATCACGGAAGGAATCCTTTGCTTGTCTTTTTTAAGAACCGGGTTTTGCAATCTGATGATCAGATAGGATGCAGTTGAAAAAAGATAAGGTACGAGCACCGATAAAGTGGTGAGTAAAATGAGGAATTTAAATTGTTCCACCAGCCCCTTGGTATAGTTCATATACATGAGTAACGAAACGAAAATACTGGAGATGATGATGCCCCGGGCCGGGACACCTTTTCTATTTTCCTTACTGAAAACAGGCGGAAATAATTTATCCCTGGAAATGGCATAAGGCATTTGCCCCTGTATCAGGATCCATCCATTCAATGCTCCAAATGCTGCAATGGCAATACCCGCGCTTACCCAATACCGTGCAGATTTTCCCCAGATGATTACGGCTGCATCTGTAAAAGGTGTAACGGAATGTTGCAGGTTTTTACCGGGTATCATACCCATGATGCTGATGGTACCAACCAAGTAGATGGCGGCGGTAACTACAATGCCCAGCATGGTAGCTCGTGGAATTGTTTTTTCCGGATTTTTTACGCTGCCCGAAGGAATGGTGGCACATTCCAATCCCAAAAATGCAAAAAAAGTATACGTGGCCGTCGCGGAAATAGCAGCAAATCCCGATTTGCCGCTGGCATTGAATGGCAGAAAATTTTCCCAGTGAATAAAAAAAAGTCCGCCAATGGCGATCAGCACAAGTGGTAATATTTTCAGTATCGTCGTCACCAATT
>JBGPBW010000009.1:0-38214 GCA_041481385.1 Puia sp. | reverse complement strand
GCTGTTGGTCACCACAATACCCTCTGTTGCATTTTCAAACAGCGAGGTCAGGTGAACCAGGTTATTGCGCATCCGGTATGATTTCACCAAATTTACGGATGTTTTAAAATTGTAAAAGTTTTTGCTCTACGGCTATCGCTTTGGGAAATAATAAGTTATCCTCTAAATATTCGTGCTGGATGAGGTTATTCACCACTTCTTCCAGTTTCTTATAGATCACTGTGTAATTGAGGCATGCGCCGTCTGGCGGGGTAAATTGCCGGGTCCCTTTTCTCAATTCATTTAACAGGTTCTGAATCTGGGCATGTTCTTTTTCAACATTATGCAGTGGTTTCCGAAGCGTGCGAACGAACAGGTTACCATAAGGCTCTTTTCTCCGGTAGGCTGAATCAATCTGTTTTATATAGGGAAAGATAATTTCATCCTCATGTTTGTTATGGGGCATCACAATGTCTGCCAGTTTCTTAAACAGTTCCCTGACGGGTATAAGTTCCGGGTATTTATCCTGATGACCAACCGTAAAGGATTCCAGGGTGGTAGCAAGCGACGGAACGGTCTGATATAAATAGTTATGATGGACATTGCTGATAAAATCAATCAGAAAATCTATTTTCCATTCATCGAAGGGCAGATCATTGGAAATCCTCAAATCCCTTGTTGAAAACCTGAGTTCAGCCGACAAAACCTCGAAGTCAATGCCCCTGGCTTCACAGGCTGATTTCAGCGGAATATTCCCACTACAACAAAAGCTCAGCTGATGCTTCCTGAATACATCTGCTGTGCGATAGTCCTTCTTCACCATGTCGCTGATCGAACCCTCGAAATCATCTATCATTTTGAATTTGTTGTAGATACAATTGACAAATATATTTTTATCGGCACATCATTTACATGACGTTAATCATGTCAGGATCTGTCAGTTATCATGGGAGAGCTTGAACAGGTAAAATAATTTTGACCCTTAAATCATTCACATGAATCAATCTGAGCCTGTTCAGGATCCTGTTCAGGATAAGGAAGCTGCGCAAACCTTCGACAGGGATTTCAAACCCAGGGGAGCCATTGCTTTTTTTATTTTGCTGGTTTTACTCGGCATGGTGATCTGGTATGGAATCTATTTTTTGATGCTCGATAGAATTTAAACCTAGTATATGTCAACAATGGATCCTTCAGAAAAGAAGATTATCAGCATTACCGGAGCCGTGCTGGCGCTGTTTATTTTTTCTATTTTATATGCCAGGGGTAAGAATAATGAGCTTCCGGAATGCCTTCCCTTTAATAAAACATACCTGGAACCAAAAGTTACCCAGCTCGATGATAAAACCTTCCAGGTGTATGTGGTTGCCCAGATGTGGCAATTTCAGCCAAGCCAGATTAGTATTCCGGTCGGCAGTGAGGTTGATTTTTTTGTGACCTCCAAAGATGTCGTGCACGGGTTCAATATCAGTGAAAAAAATGTGAACATGATGGCTGTGTACGGGAATATCAATAAGACAACGGTAAAATTTGAAAAACCGGGAATATATAAAATCACCTGCCATGAATATTGTGGTATCGGCCATCAGGCCATGCAGGCAGAAGTGATTGTTAACGAAAGACCCATTCAATAATCAACTAAGAACAAGCACATGTTTATTTCCAAATCTTTAAAAAGACTGATTTACTGGGAGCTTGGAATTCCGTTGACGCTTTTGACGATCGGGATCTACCATGGCCTGATGCAAACCGTTTACCGGGCCGGTGTTATTCATCAGTCATCTTTTGCGCACCTGGATTATTATCAGGGACTCACACTCCACGGGGTTATCAATGCGATTGTTTTGACTTCCTTTTTTGCCGTGGCTTTTGGCCATGCCACGATGGCTTTCTATCTTAAAAGAGAACCGCACAAATGGGTTGCATGGCTGAGTTTTTGGTTGATGACCGTCGGCACATTGATGGCTGCCTGGGCCATGCTTTCCGGGAACGCTACGGTACTGTATACTTTTTATCCCCCATTAAAAGCGCATCCGCTGTTTTATCTGGGTGCAGCTTTGCTGATCGTCGGATCATGGGTTCCCCTGTTCAGCTGGGCAAATATGTATGTGGTTTGGAAAAGAGAACATCCTGAAACCAAAACACCTTTAGCCGTCCTGGGTACCCTGGTCAACTTTACCATTTGGTTTGTCTGCACGCTTGCGGTGGCTTATGAAGTGCTGGTATTATTAATTCCCTGGTCGATGGGTTGGAAGGCAACGGTTAATGTTACCCTGGCCCGAACCTTATTCTGGTTTTTCGGTCATGCCCTGGTTTATTTCTGGCTATTGCCTGCTTACATCATGTATTATACCATACTGCCAAAGTTGGCGGGCGGAAAATTGTTTTCAGATCTGGCCGGGCGCATCTCCCTTTTTCTTTTTCTGTTGTTATCTGTACCTGTTGGCGTGCATCACCAGTTTAGTGATCCTTCGATTACCCGGGGCATAAAGATGTTCCAGGGACTATTAACGTTTGGCGTCGCCATTCCCAGTTTTATCACGGCATTTACACTGGCTGCTTCTTTGGAGTATGCAGGAAAGAAACGTGGATCCAGGGGATTACTCGGGTTTTTTGGTAAGCTGCCCTATCTGGATTCCAGTCGCTATCTCTTTGCTTACCTCATTGGAGGATTGTTCCTATTTATTTTCGGAGGACTGACCGGCATCGTGAATGCTTCCGGCGTGTTGAACGCCGTGGTGCACAATACTGCCTGGCTGCCCGGACATTTCCATATGACAGTTGCCGGACCGGTTTTTCTCAGCATCATCGGCATGAGTTTATTTTTATACAGCGGCATTTCGGGAAAACCAATATTTCTACCCCGCATTAATGTGATCATTCCTTATTTATGGGTCATCGGCATATTGGTATTTTCAACTGGGCTGTCCTGGGGCGGTTTGATCGGAGAACCCAGGAGAACGAATCTGGGCATGACCTATCTGAATCCAAAGAATGAATTGTTCACACCGGAATGGGTGCCCACAACAACACTGGCCCTGGCGGGCGGTATCATCATGACCTTTGCTGCTCTTTTATTTTTCATCGTTTTTTTCGGGACGATGTTCAGTAAAAAAACAACTGAAGGGGCCCTGGAATTTCCAGTGACTGAAGCGTTGCATGATGAAAAACGCATTCCCTTGTTTGATACATTTAAACCCTGGCTGATTATGATGGGCATCATTATCCTGCTGGCATATATTCCGGCATTTATCAATGCAAGCAAAAACCCGGGACCCGGAGCACCACCGTTTACGCCCAACAACCCGGTTCCTGAACAATTAACAAAAACATCAAACCCATACAATCAATAGCAAAACTGCGAAAAGCAAATGTGAGTTACCATGAAATCAGTCAGGACGATATATATTTTTGTAATCTTAGTGATTATCGTTCCGTTTACAGTATTCGGAATCACGCAATGGTATGAGTCGCATGTTCAGCGTTTACCAGTATTTGGTCCTGAAAAACATATTGTCGGAAATTTCAAGTTTACCAATCAGCTGGGTGAGGCGATCACTCAGGATCAATGGAAAGGGAAAATTGTTGTCGCCAATTATTTTTTTACCAGCTGTCCTTCCATCTGTCCAAAACTCATGTACCAGTTAGAAAGGGTTCAGGCGCTCGGGGAAAAAAATGTATTGATCAATTCATTTACGGTTGATCCCGGTCGGGATGGTGTCAGGAAGCTGAAATCCTATGCTGAGCAGCATGGCGTGAAACCAGAATGGTTTCTGTTAACCGGCGATAAGATCAGCCTTTACAAATTTGCAAGAACTGACCTGATGATTGATGCCACGGATGGCGATGGAGGTCCTGCGGATTTTATCCACAGCGATAGATTGGTGCTCATAGATCCCCTGCGACGCATCAGGGGATATTATCAGGGGACGGATGAAAAGGATATTAACCGGCTGATCCACGATATTGATAAACTACAAATTGAATTTAAGTTATAAACAAGCGGTACTATGAAAAAGAAAATCACGATTTCGACGTTAACCTTGTTACTCTCATTGTTCGTTTTTTCCATTCCGCCGACTGATGAAGGAAAGATGATATTTACATCGCGATGTGCGAGTTGCCATAATGTAAACAAAATTGTTGTAGGTCCCGCACTGGCAGGTGTAACTGAAAGGCATTCCGAAAACTGGATTGTCCATTTTGTCCATTCTTCCCAGACTGTAATTAAAAGCGGGGATCAGACGGCTGTCGCTCTGTATGAGAAATTCAATAAGGTTCCCATGCCGGATCACCTGGATTTAAGCGCCGAAAGCATTAAGGGGATTCTTGCCTATATCAAATCTGAAACGAAAGTCCCTGCAAAGGATCCTTCATTCAGGCCTGACCGGCTTCATCCATTATACACGCCGATTTTGAGTACAAACTATGCATTTTTTGCAGCCTATCTGGCCCTGGTGGTATTGATGGCGGGTTCCCTTGTTGCATTAGTTAAAGTAAAAGAAATACAAAGGAATAAAATTGATGGCCCCGCTAACAATTGACAATTAACAATTATGACCCATCTCGATCTCCTGAACAAATACAATGTCCCCGTTCCCCGGTATACCAGTTATCCAACGGTGCCCTTCTGGAATGAGAACATTAATGTATCCCAGTGGAAAAAAGGGTTTCGGGATCAATTTAAAATCTCAAACGCTTCCCAGGGACTGAGCCTGTACATACACCTGCCTTTTTGCGAATCACTGTGCACCTATTGTGGTTGCAATAAGAAGATAACAACCAATCACGGCGTGGAAACGGAGTATATTGACGCCTTGCTCAGGGAATGGAGTATGTATTGTGAATTGATGGAAGAAATTCCAGTCATTCGCGAGTTTCATTTCGGGGGTGGAACCCCGACTTTTTTCTCACCCGAAAATCTCAACCGGCTGCTGGAAGCCATCCTGAGTAATTCCACCATTCATCCCACAGCCAATTTTAGTTTTGAGGGCCATCCCAATAATACCACGCGGGAACATTTACAGACTTTGTACGACTGGGGGTTCAGGCGCGTCAGTTTTGGCGTCCAGGACAATGATCCGGTTGTTCAAAAAGCCATCAACAGGATTCAACCCATTGAACAGGTTAAAAAGGTGACAGATATTGCACGCGAAATCGGGTATCAGTCGGTCAACTATGATTTGATTTATGGCCTGCCTTTTCAGACGATGGACAGCATTCGGAAAACGATCGAAGACTGCATTTCATTGAAACCAGACCGGTTTGCTTTTTATAGTTATGCCCATGTTCCCTGGACGAGCCGGGGCCAACGGTTGTTTGATGAAAACGATCTGCCTTCGGCTGAAGAAAAAATGAATTTATACAACGAGGGGGTGAAAATATTTACGGCCCATCATTATCATCATATTGGTATGGATCATTTTGTTGTAGCTAATGACGATTTGCTTCAGGCCAGACAGTCCGGTTCTCTCTTTCGTAATTTTATGGGATACACAACCCAACACAGCAATTTGCAATTGGGCCTGGGCGTTTCCGCCATCAGTGATACCAGCCATGCATTCGCACAAAACAGTAAATCATTACAAGACTATTACACTTTGATAAACAATAATGAGCTGCCCATTA
The DNA here is from genome assembly GCA_041481385.1 of Puia sp. Classification (GTDB taxonomy): domain Bacteria; phylum Bacteroidota; class Bacteroidia; order Chitinophagales; family Chitinophagaceae; genus Puia. The sequence continues at coordinate 32,610 of JBGPBW010000009.1, read as the reverse complement.
AAAAGGGTTATTTTTTAAATCAGCAGGATGAACAGTTTAAGAAATATATTCTGGACATCAGTTGCCAGGGAAGAACACAGTTTCGGGATCAGGACCGGGAAACACTTGAGAGATTTTGTTTTCCGCAATTGCGCCAACTGGAGCTGGATGGATTGGTGGTGTTGAATGACCGTTATGTTGAAGTAACCCCTTTAGGGAAGAGTTTTATCAGAAATATATGCAGGGCCTTCGACCTGCATCTTCTCCAAAAAGAATTACCAGACGGCACGAGAACCTATAGTAAAGCGATTTAAACACAGTTGGCGGTTGGCAGTTGGCGGTTGACGGTTAACGGACAAGTCAGGATCAAAAAGATCATTTTTTTCGGAAGAGACACGAAGGGAATATCAAGGGCATATAAAAGGAGAATTGAATATGAACCCGGTTAATGAGCTATATTGAGAATACAATAGCTGCCCGGATGACTGCCGTTATAGATTCTTACACGAGTCAAAAATTTAAATTCTGGTTTTTTGCGTCTATGATTATGCTATTGTTTGTTCATGGGTACAACCTGAACGAGCGTTATCTTCAGCCATATTCTATTGTAAACGAGCGACTGACTTTTACAAGTTTTACCGAATACTTTTTATCGAATGGGTTGTTTCGTTTTTTCGTGCCCATGCTCTTCGCCATATCCGGTTATTTATATGCGATCAATGATGCACGTCCTTATGGTGAAAGAATCCGGAAGCGGATGCGCACCATTTTATTGCCCTACCTGATATGGAGCGCCATATCGATCCTGTACACCTATGCCTTTGAGTTAACGTCTTATGGACGGAATATCGTTGAGGAGACTCATTTAATGCAATTAAGTAATAACCGGATTCTGCTGCACGATTATACGGGGTGGGAGTTGTTGTTGCGATGGATCTTCGTCCCTGTTTCATATCAATTGTGGTTTTTGCGGGTATTATTTATTTACAACCTGGTTTACCCCATATTGCGTTGGTGTATTGGCAGATACCCCAAAGTGTTATTTCTCATTCTTATTTTATTCTGGTTGTCAGGTATTCAAACTCTTTTAATTGAAGGAGAAGGATTGCTTTTCTATTCGCTGGGTGTCTGGTTGCAGAAAAGAAATTTTAATATTCGGGAATCCAATAAGTGGTTGACGCCATTGCCCTGGGCTGCTGTCTTTGTATTATTTGCCATCGTTAAGACATTTCTTGCATTTAATGGTTTTGGCATCATGGGGGATACTGTTTTCCCTTTACTGATCCTCTTATATAAAATAGTTGTGTTCAGTGGGTTCATCGCAGCCTGGTATGGTAGTGACCGATTGGTAAGATGGTGCATGAAGCGGCCGTGGTTTGTCTGGCTCTCTGCCTTTTCATTTATCATTTATGCTTTGCACGCGCCCTTGGTTGCTTATGCGATCAATGCCATATTTCCCCTGGTACAGCATGTATATGAATACCGCCTGTTTACATATTTATTTCTTCCTGTGGGCCTTCTTGTTTTTTGTGCGGGGGCCGGAATGATGCTAAGAGGTATATTTCCTAAATTATATGCCGTGTTAACAGGAGGGAGAGGTTTTTAATATGTTATTTCTGTGACGCGTCTTTCACAACAAATTGAATCACACCAGTGCCTGTTTTCCCGTCTTTCGAAATGCCCTGGAGAACAACTGCAAATTTCCCGCTCAGATCAGAGGTATAGAAACTGATTTCCTTTTCTCCCTTAGAGTTAGTTTTAATATCCGGGGACCAATATAAAAGCTTTCTGAAATCCGGCAGCCTGCTTTCCGTTTGTTGTTGCGTGTCATAGACCGGTGCATAGAATTCTCTTTGGGACTGCAAGCCATCGTAATCAATCACCGTCGAATGGGGATCCAGTTCAAAAGCCTGCATATGGCTGTCATAACCGATAAAATTTAAAATACCTTCAAAAGCCATATCACCGTAGAAATACCTCCTGGTTACAATCTCCAGTTTTTTTACGTTCAGGGGATCGTAGTTAATAACCCGGTTAAAGTCAAGTACGGGCAAACCATTCAGCAGGACCAGGGGCGGTAATTCAAAAAAAACATGTTCCCGGTTCATATCCAGAACCCTCATTTCATATTTACCATTCCTAATGGGTAAAGTGACGGGTGCTACATATTCACGTAATACTTCTTCCATGGTGGTAAACCGGGTATAGTCATCAAGTAAATATGAAACATCCGGTTTTCCATAAAACGGGATGGTATCCATATCCGGAATTTTAAATCTATTCAGCCTGTTTCCAGTGTATTGATTTTCCACCTGCTGCGCAACGTGGTGATTCATTAAAACGCCCGGACTGATTTCAGTTTGGGAAAACCGGGAACCCACCCTATCTGAATATTTGCCGTAAAAGGGATTAGAGATCTCAATATTTAACAAGCTGTCCTTACGATATCTTGAGTGAAGGATCAGCTCACCGTTCGTATAAAAATCCTTCATGTCAAATCTGATCAGGCCGTTTGAATCACTCAAAGCTGTCCTGAATTGCAGGTTCGTGCCTGGTGAAGAAAGATACACAGCAACGCCATGAGCGGGGACACCTGTTGCTGAGTCAGTTATTTTTCCTTTGATGATATGACCGGTATATTCAGGTACAAATTCAAACACCGGTTTTTTGTTCTGCCGGATATCTTCCCAGCGAAACCTTCTCCAGCCCTTGGTCATCATCAGGTTATCCATGGCTTCTTCCGTTCCTGCGCCCTTGTTACTGAAATAATATGCCGGTGATTCAACGGTTCCCTCCAATTCTGAACTTAACCAGAGCCAATTATCAATATTCATTTCATCAATCCCCTGCAGGGAGTCAATCTGGTATACAGCTATTGAACAATTTGCAGGCAGGGGGGTGCCGTTTTGATCTGCAGTCCTTATATGAATATTTATTTTTTCACGCCTGGCATATTCCGGGCCGTCTGTGGATAGTTTTAGTTCCAGCCTTTTTTCAGGAATCTTAAAATATAACCGCTCGCAAACCGGCATTCTCTCGGCATTAAAAACAGTAAACTGGGAAATGCCATCTCCCAGTTTGGCTTTGTCGACTAAAAACGAAGCCATTCCATTTTGTACATTACTATTTAACAGCATTTTTACAACACCTCTTGTATGGGCAAACAGGTAGATGCCAGAACCGTTATTAAGATTTCCGGAAGCAAACACTGTAATTCGCAGCTTGTTAGAGTCTGCTTCTTCCAGCCGCATCACATAACCATTATCAAAAACGGCGGGTAATTGCTGAATTATTTTTTCACCGTTGGGTATGATGGTCACTGCCTGATAGGTTCTGCCCGCTGCCGGAGTTAAAACAAAGCTTCCGTTTCCGAATATCCCGGTTTTATATTTTACCAGGGTATCATGCTTATCGTCCATGATAAAACCTGCACCCGAAATTCCCCGGTTATTTTGATCTGTAATGCTGAAAGCAATCCTGCTTTGAATCCCGGTGACAAGATTTCCTCCCTCAGGAAACACATGCATCCTGTAAGTTGTTTTTTGTATGGGCGTATCCTTCTCAGTAAAAAAACGCGGATTAACAATGGTGAGTTCTTTTTCAAAAAAGTAATTGGCACCGTAGTTTTTCATCCAGCTGGTATAGGAACGTAATTTGTATTTTCCCGATGCCAGACCTGAGGGCAATTGAAAGGAACCGCTTCCGCATCCATCCTGTAAAGCAATCTTTGCCTGCAATACAGGTTTGTTTTTATCATTCAGGAGTTCAGTGTATGCGACCTTACTCATTTCAAGCGGTTGATGAAAAGAGGCGTCTACACAATACAATTTGAACCAGCAGATTTCCCCGGCCAGGTAAAAACTTTTATCTGAATGCAGATATATTTTTTCCTGCAGCCTCGCCTGCATGTATTCTTCAAAGCCCGAAAGGAGCGGGTCACTAGTCTGGATTTGGGCTGAAGCTTTTAATCCAACAAAAAAAGAAGATAAAGCGATAATCAGCGCTGAATATGACCTTATTAAGGACCGTTTATTCCGCATTGAATTGATATGGGGTATTCGTAATGACATTTTTGAGTCAGGGCCAGTATGGGGGTTTTACATTGGTTCCATTTAAAGTGCAGTCCACACAGGGCGAATATGAGGCCTTGAACGTTAGTATTTCTAAAGCAGTACTGAACGGGATGGGTTTGGTTTTGGCCGCAATAATCGGGAGTAACTGGGATCCGTATGTTGCAATGCTCTCGGCGATATTTGGTATTTCAAATAGCGGGCATGACATGGTATAATTCCAGTCCGGTACATCGGCCGCGCTGATGAAAAATCTTTTTTCCTGTTCCGGGGAAATATTAAAATATCCCACGACCATTTTAGAAGGATCCGAAATGCAATGGATATTTCCAATCAGTTGTGAAGGCAGGGGATTAAAAACGGACCCGGTATTTTCAGTATTTTTTTTCATGGCCTGCAGAAACTGGTATCCCGCCTCGCTCCATCCATACTGGACGATATCGATGCTGTACAGCACAGTCAGTTTTTGTGAACCTGAAGGAACTGTAACGATGGGCAGGTGAATCAGGTCCTCGCTAAGGGCTGCGGAGGAGCCCAGGAGAATTTGCGTTGAAGAATCTGATTGCCAGCAAATGAAAATGGAGGAATCATAAGGATCCGGCGGATAATATGCTACGACAGGCGGCGTGAGGCTATAGACAAAACCCTGGGGCTGGGGATCAATATGATATTTTAATTTGGAAAGATAGGCAGAATGAAACTCCCAGGTTTCCTTGTACTGCCATTTATAGTAGCGTGTATTATTTTGCGGATTATGCGTGTTGACAAAAATCTGCAACCCCTCTCCATTTCGCTGGTAGTCGATGGGATCAATGGGCGGATTTGGGATCACCGGCACAAAATCAGATGCATAGATTTCGCCACTGGCTGTATTGATCTTTAGCCGGTATTTTTTATTGCTGTTTAAGTTCAGGTCGTTGGCCGTGTATAAACCCGGACTGCTTTCCTGCAAAATAAAAGTAGAACTGTCTTCGCACTGAACAATAATTTCCGCGCCCCGCTCATATCGTGGGGCCGTCGTATCCAGGTTGGTCGTGCGACTCAATGTGAGGGATGCCAGGCCCGCCCCGCTGTTCAATGTGCCATCTACAACCAGCCAGCTGGATCCTGATGGTTTCACCGGTGGAATATATTCCTGTGTACAACCTGCGGTTACTAAAATCAATATGGTGTACAATAATTTATTCATTAGCCTGATTAAAACCTCATATTAAAATTCAGAAAGGGTATGGCGGAGCCGAAAATGGACAGCTTGTAACCTTTTACCACGCCGTCCTGCGACACAAAGTACACGGAATACGGATTTTTTCTTCCCGTCAGATTATATACACCGATCGTCCAGGATGTATGAATTTTCTGATGGACTTTATGATTGCCGTCGATATTCATCGCGAAATCCGTTCTGAAATAATCGGGTATCCGGTAAGCATTCCTGTCAGTATATAATGTACGCACAGATCTTGAATACGTATAGATGGCCGACGGAAGCGTAATCGGACGGCCCGTGCTGTAAGTGACATTAAAGGAAAGGCTGAATCGGTGATTTATCCGGTAATTCGCAACAACGGCTACATCATTGGGCATATCATAGTTCGCAGGATACCAGGCTCCGTTGTTGATGAGCTGGCCCTTGGTTGAATCGTTCATCCTTAAGAAGGTACGTGACCAGGTATAACTGATCCAGCCGTTTAGTTTACCTGTCAGTTTTTTGATAAAAAATTCAACACCATAAGCCTTCCCCATGGTAGGCACCACATCCGTTTCAATATGCGGATTCATCACCAGCACGGCACCGCTTTCGTAATCCAGGTAATTTTTCATGGTTTTATAATAGACTTCCACCGATGTTTCAATAGTATTTGATTTCAGGTTTTTATATAGCCCCAGTGAAACCTGCTCACCGGACTGAGGCCTGATATTGGGATCACTTAATTTCCAGATATCCGTGGGCGCCATGGAGCTGGTGTTTGAAAGCGAATGAATATACTGGTGCTGTGTGTTGAAGCCCGCTTTTATGGACGTGCTTTCGTTAAATGCATATCGTAAGGACAATCGATATTCCGGCGCTCCGTAGGATTTTATCACGCTGCCTGATCCATATGAAACCGTATTCACCAGGCTGCCTTCATTTTTGGGCATGCCTTCCACATATACATTTACATTTTGTGGACCCAGATAACTATAGTTGGAGAACCTGATGCCTCCGTCTATTGAAAGGGCAGGAGAAACTGTAAAATGATCGCTCACATATACCGCTAAATTCAAAGCCTGTTCCGGCGCGATCTCGTCGGGCGCTACCAGCGATTTATCTCCAACAGGCTGATAAGAACCAGGATGCAGTTTGTAGAACAGCGAATTGAAACCAAAATTAAACGTGTGTTTGGTGCTGTAGTAATAATTATAATCTACATTCAGGTAGTATTGGTTTACACTGAATGACAAACTATATGCAGACTCCGGAATGCTTTGGCTGGATATTTTATATTTATAACTATCGAAGCCGCCGGTTACCACACCGTTTAATTTATTGCTGAATATATGTTTCCATTTCAGTGATATATTATTATTGCCATAGCCATATGTCGTGTCGCTATTCAGGTTAAAGTGATCCTGGCTGATATAGCCCGTCAGGTAGAGGCTGTTTTTTTTATTCAGTTCATGACTGATATTTAAATTGATATCATAAAAAGAAGCCCGGCTGTTCTTATATTGGTTCGGGAGCAGGTTCAACAGCCAGTCGGAATAGGTGGTTCTGCCACCTACGATAAACGATGATTTGTCTTTGATCAGCGGGCCTTCTATTTCAAGCCTGCTGGTGAGTGCACCAATACCTGCCGTACCGGCAAATTCTTTTTTATTTCCTTCCCTGCTGCTGATATCCAGTACAGAGGAGAGTCGACCTCCGTATTTTGCCGGGATGCTGCTTTTGTATAATTCAACATCTTTAACCACGTCCGGGTTTAAAGCCGAGAACATACCAAAGAAATGAGATGGATTATAAATCGTCGCGTCATTAAATAGGATCAGGTTCTGATCGGCTGCTCCGCCTCTTACATTCAAACCCGTGCTGGATTCTCCCACCGTTTTAACGCCGGGCAGCGTTGTCGTGACCCGGAGTATATCTGTTTCTCCGAAAACGATGGGCACCTGTTTAATCGTTTTGATGTCCAGTTTTTGAACGCCCATGAAACTCCCCTTCACATTACTTTGCTTCTGGCCCGAAATAATAACTTTTTTCAACCTGATAATGGTTTGCTGCATGTCGATGTTCAGCTTTCCATCGTTGTATAGAATGATTTGCCGCCGCGTATCTTTCATTCCGATATTCTGTATATCCAATGTATAACGACCCCTGGGCAGCGAGAGGGAATAATAACCATACTGATCCGTGGCAACGCCTGTTTTTGTTTTCTCCACACTGACGGAAGCGCCAGTAAGTGGCTCACCGGTTTTGGCATCTTTTACAAAACCATCGATGGTTACCAAGGCTTTTGAATTACCCGATGATTTATCTCCTATCTCAAAAACCTTATATTCTATCCATGATTTTTTCTCCACCACGTCTTCCTCATCTGCAAGGTCAACTTCCTTCCTGTTTTTTTTACCGCGACTTTCATTAATAAACGAACCCGGAGTAAAAGAAAAATCCAAAGGATTTCCCCTGGTTAGAAACCAGTGATTTTAGCCATCCACTGCATAATAGATATCTGTATTGGCAAACGCCTGGTCCAGCACCTGCCGCAGGGGTAAGTGGCTGGCCTGAATGGTAATTCTTACAGTATCGAAACCAGCGGAATCATAAAAGAAATGGATCGATGTTTGTTCCTCCACGGAATTCAGGAATTCCTGTACCTCTGCATTATCAAAATGTACCGTGATCAACGATGAACTGTCCCTTTGCCCGTATATATGCAGGGTCAGGAAACAAAATGCTACAAAAAGCCATCTGCACCGGGTCTGTCTCATTTCATTTTGTTTGCTGATCATCATAGACAGCTACTTTTACGAGAAGGTTGTCTGTATCTTTTTTAAAACTCAGTTTGTTGGATTTTATATAATGCTGAATCTCTTTTTTCCGGACACCAAAAAAGTTCAGTAATTCCTTTTGATTACCAATCTGGGTGTATGTATTGTTTTTTATGAAATAATAATTTGTTTTCAAATCAATAACCCTTGTTATTTCCTGGGAGTAGGAATATAGCTGTCTTATGGTTTTTATTTCTTTTTTTAATACCGACAGGTTTCCTTCGTACAAAATATTATAGAACCCCGTTTCCGGTGCCCCATTGCTGAGGCTGTCGTTAACTATTCGGATAAAAGGGTAATTGCCGATGGTAAAACGGGATATCCTCTCATTCGATAATTGGATCCTGTGGTTTTCATCCTGCATGATCACTGAGCCCATCATGTCATCATACTGCAGGTCGACATTCCTGTATTCAATATGGTCGTATATAATGGATCCTTTTTGTTCCTGGCCGGTGACAAAGAAAGGTGAGCCTTCGGCAAAAGTAAAGGGGTAGCCCGTATATTCGGTGCCGTTATATAAGCGTGACTGGTCTCCCGCCGATTGATAATATACCGCGAGGGCATTATTGATGGTTTTTGTGAGGGAAAAGCTGTCGTTCCCGGATGATTTGGATTGAGCGTATATGTGTACTACCGGTAACAGGCAAAAAAAGATGGGCAGGAAAATTCTGATTTGACTTCTAAAATGCATTTAGCAGGAATTATCCATTAACACTATTGCAGAATCAGGCAGTTTTGATTTCAATGCCTGATGAAATTACACCTAATATCTTATTAAAGAAAGCAAATAAATACAGCATAATCTTCTGATGGGAGATTCCGGGAGCCGGTCCTGGCGGAAGAATGGCGGGACCCTATATATTTTCAACTTTATTACCTTTATTGGACAACGGGTTCTGCGGACAGATCACAGGCAACCCACCACACAACGCCATGACCCCATGAGTAAATTCAGTCAGGACATGAGAAAAATTCTGTTCTATATTTTGGTATTGCTATCAGCATTCGGTTGTTCGAGAAACAACAAATTACCACTTAAGAAATTTTACCAATTTGACTATCCCGCTAGTTATTCTTATGAAAACGACACCCTGAAAGTAAAACTGGGAAATCCGCTGAATTGTCCCCTGCGAATTTCGATTTCTTCCCCGGATAAATATTTATCCGATACGCTCGCTAAGTCCGGCACTTTGACTTTAAGAGCAAAAAGTGATACGATGATCAGCTACTCTTTAAAATCACAAAATAAAATCGTTGTCGCATTTAATTCAGTATACGGTGATTTAAGAAAGGAAAGAATAAAGGGAAAATTTAGTTTGCCATTTCCCATAAACAGATCATATAAAATAATTCAGGGCTTCAATGGTTCGCACTCACATAGTACCGACTTCTCGAGGTATGCCCTTGATTTTTCTTTAAAAATCAACGACACCGTTTGTAGTGCAGCTGATGGTTATGTGGTAGGCGTAATTAAAGATTATGAGTCAAGCGGAACAACCGAAGATTGGACTGACTATGCTAATTATATAACCATTTACCACCCTGAAAACGGCCTTTTTACCCAATACGTTCATTTAACTAAGAATGGATCATTAGTAAAACTAGGGGATACCGTATTAAAAGGACAACCGATCGGCCTAAGCGGGATGACGGGTTACACAACAGCTCCTCATTTACATTTTAATGTATTAAGGCCAGACAAAACAGGATTGATATCAACCGATAACTTTGACTTCGATGAAGGGTATAAGGGAGCAGAATTAACGGAAAATACAGTTGTTAAAAAATAGAAGTCTGTGCGTCACAAGCAGTTTGATTCCGTACTGCCAATTATTTCGGCTTCATTTTCAAGGTGTTGAAAAATATTTTCAAAAAGTTTGTTTAGTAACTTTGAAGTTACCTAAATTTGGGTAACTTTTAAATTACATATTATGCAAAAAGAAATAAAACCTATTGTTCAAAAAGAAATTGAGCATACTTGGCACTTCAATCAACCGCCGCAGGTGATTTGGGAATATCTGACAAAGCCCGAACTGCTGGAACAATGGCTGGGGAAAACAGATTTTCAGCCCATAGTGGGACTCAAATTCCGATTCATTAGTCCCTATGGCAATGATTCTTATTGCGAAGTGCTGGAAGTAAAACCATTTACCAGGCTTTCCTATACCTGGCAAAAAAATTCAACTAAAGACAATAAGCCTTTTAATTCAAAAGTTGTGTGGACACTGGTTCCGAAAGAAAACGGAACGGAATTGCAACTGGTGCATAATGGTTTTACAGTATTGGAGGATGTTGTTGCCCACGAAAATGGCTGGAATACCTGCTTAAAACTGTTCGGGGAACTTTTAAAAACAAACTAAACATGCAAAGCCAGACATTAGATGCCTTTCAGGTAATTGCCGACCCCAGCCGCAGGCAAATGATGTTACTGCTTTCGAAAGACAGCATGACGATAAATGCTTTGGCTGGAAATTTTGATATGAGTCGTCCCGCTGTTTCGAAGCACATAAAAGTTCTCTACCAGGCGGGATTCATTTCTATTACAGATATTGGCAGGGAACGTTATTGCACGTTGAAGCAGGACGGCTTTAATGAGTTGCAGGATTTCATCAACTACTTTGATAAATTCTGGATAAAGAAACTTCAAAAGCTGGAAACCATTTTAAACAACAAAACGAAATCAAAACAGTAAACGAACATGAAAACAGTAGTTATTGGAGAGGGTGCCGGAGTTACCATGGAAACCATTATGTCAGTTTATCAAAGGCATAAAACGGTCGTGGATCGATACATCCAACGAAGTGAAGTGATCGGCATCGGACCTTTAGTTGGAGGTGGTAACATGGCCATATTTAAAACCCGGGCTGCAGCTGAACAATTTGTAACCGAAGACCCATTTATTCTCGAAGGGCTTATCAAATCATTTTCGATACGGGATTGGAATGACAACCTGATCCAGGTTTAGAGTTGAAGTATAAGCATTCATTGATCGGGTTAATATTGAACCAGCTAAAAGAATCGAAATGAAAGAGGAAAATTACACAGCAAAAATTGAAGTTGCAAAATCTCCGCAGGATGTTTTCAATTGCATCAAAGAGGTTTCAAAATGGTGGAGCAGGGATTTTGAAGGCAGGAGCGCAAAACTCAATGATGAATTTGTCATTGCCCATACGGACCGGCATTACTCCAAACAGAAACTGGATGAAGTGATTCCCGATAAAAAACTTGTATGGCTTGTGACAGACAGTAATCTCAATTGGCTTGAAAAAGATAAGCATGAATGGACAAACACCAGGATGATTTTTGAGATAACCACCAACGGTGAAAAAACGCTGCTACACTTTACGCACGAAGGACTTGTTCCCGAAAAAGAGTGTTATGAAATGTGTTCGCGGGGCTGGAATATGGTTATCAGGGAGCGGTTATTCAATTATATCACTGACGGGAAGGCGATTTAGCATATTCCCATCTGATGCCCTGCAACATCTTAACATAACGGCTGCTAATCCAGCCTTTTAGTTTAGTTGGAAATTTGTTTTCCGAATAAATGATGTCGTTTACCATAAGGTATTCTTCATCAACTTCAACATATAGCCATTCCCGCCCGGAAATATCTGAAGTTTTTCCCAATGCCATACCCCTTGTCCCCTTGACAAGTTTACCAATGGTATTGCCATTACCTCTTCTTTTTTCTCCATCATTATTCCAGTGCTGAAAGGAAGAATCATCTTTTTTTGGGGCGCTGCGAATATTATAGGACGCGTTCAATACTTCAAAACGTAATGGTGTTTCGAAAATCGAATCAGGCACCGCAGCTTCAAAAATAACAGCACTCTGGTAAATCTGATTGAAGGATGGATTATTCCTCTCGTCGTAATTCACACTATAAATTTTATGAAATTCCAAATAATCATCGCAGCAACCCCAGTCTCGTATGAATAATCTTGATAGCCTTCCGCCCTGCCAATCCATTTGTACAATCCCCTGTATTACAGAAAATACATTTTTATAATTTCCGCCATGATTAATAAAAACTTCTATTTCTCTTGGTTCTCCGTCGGATTCGCCGTCAAATACTACATCATTTATACCGTCGCCGTTTAAGTCGAGAAAATGCAGATCATTATGCAAGCTATCTAAATTGGGACCATATTTATCCTTTTCATGTTCCCTGTAGGCAACAAAATCATCAGGATGACCCTTAATAAAATTATCGAAATCCGTCTTTGGAACTTGTTTTTCTATTTCTTTCCAATTGAAGTGAAAGTTTTTGTGAATTGGAAAAGTTAAGTATTGCTGCGCATTTGTATTTGCCGAAATTAAGAGAAGGCTTAGTGAAAAATGTATCAGCCTCATATGGAAACGTATTGCTATTAAATATATTAAACGAAAATTAATAAATTAAATTTCGTTCCGGGAATTTTTGTAAGAAATAGTCGTCGACTGACAATAAACGTGATTGTCCTGATTCCAAAAGATGGAATATAATCCCTGATAAGAATTAGATCAGGCAGATTGAATAATTCAGTTTTTAAAAGACTCGTCAAAAGATTTCCCCGAATTTAAGTCCTTTATCAGTTGGCTCAACTTTTCCGGGCTATACCAACGACCTACTTCATATTTGGCGACCATATAACGAAGCATCACTTGGTCGACCGTTCCGCCATAAAATTGTGCGCCGGATTTGAACTTCGTTATATCCGGCATGTTTTTAAAATTATCCGTTTTTGCTTTAAGTGTATCTTTGGAATAGTAGCTTCGGATTATGGTTTCACCTTTACATGAACCGGCATTAAGATGCGAATAAGCCTTGAATCCATATTCCGGAGGGAGCGATAGTTCCACTTACTCCCGCTGTTTGCGGGATTCAGTGGACAAAGTCACTCTGAACGTGGGCTGTCTTCGCCAGCCGAAGCTCACCTTTGCTAAAGCTTCGGTGAGCAAAGTCATTCTGAACGCAGGCTGTTCACCGGATTTGCTAACGCCGACCTGAACGCCTGGAAACTGACGGTAGCCAGCGCAATAAAAATAACCAGGACGCCCGCCAGGGCAAAAATCTGCCAGCTCAGGCCAATACGGTAAGGATAATTTTGCAGCCATTTATTCGCAGCAAACCATGCCAGGGGTATTGCAATCCCCAATGCCAGGATCACCAGTTTCACAAAGTCTTTCGAAAGAATGGTAACGACATGATTCACCGATGCTCCAAGTACTTTGCGAATGCCCAGTTCCTTAGTTCTGCTTTCGGCAGCCAGCACCGACAAACCAAAGAGCCCGATGCAGGAAATGAAAATGGTCAGGATGGCACTGAACAACATAATCTGTTTCCATTTTGCTTCAGATTGATAATTTTTATAGTTCTCATCTGCCTTAAAAGCGTAACTGAAGGGAAAAATGGGGAACAAGGTTTTAAATGTTTTCTCAATATGTTTTAGAACTGCTGTTTCGGTACCCTGTTTAATTTTAATGAAAGCGCGTCCGTATTCATTCTTTTTTTTCATCGTAAGTAACTCAGGGCCGATTTCCTCATTCAGCGAATGATAATGATAGTTTTTGACCAGACCTACGACGGTATATTTTTCATTATTATACCAGAAATCAACCTGCCGGCCAACCGGTTTTTTCCAGCCCGCTTTTTTAGCGAATGCCTCGTTGATCAGCACGGAATGCGTGGAGTCAGATGGAAAATCACGGGAAAAATTTCTACCCTGCAGGATCGGGATCTTAAGCATGGGGATATAAGATTCGTCTACCGTTTCATATTGGAACTGGATAACAGAATCAACATTCACTTTGGCAACGGTGCCCCAGTCTCCTCCATTTTTAAAGCTCACGTCGACGATATTGGGGTTTTTTAAAAGTTCTGATTTGAATAAAACGGCCTGATCTCTGCTAATGCCCCATTTTTGCACGCCGATCAGGTTGGAATCATCATATCCCAATTTCTCCGTCGTGAGATAATTGAACTGGGCATAAATGGTGAATGTTGCAATGATCAAAAAGGAAGCCAGCGAAAATTGCAATACCACCAACCCTTTCTGCAAATAGTTTTTACCGCTCAGCTTAAAACGGCTGTACAATGTTTGTACCGGGTTGTAGCCCGAAAGTACCAGGGCGGGATAAAAACCGGCGAGGAAAGCGGTAAAAAGAAAAAGAAGTAGATAACCCGCCACCAGTTTGAAATCGAATAAATAGGATATAGCGAGCGCTTTATTGGAAAGATCGTTGAATACAGGCAGGATTAAATATACAATGACCAGGGCAAGCGAAAAAGCAAAAAAACAAAGTAAAAATGATTCGCCCAGGAACTGCATGATGAGTTGTTTTCTTTCTCCGCCCACCACTTTACGGATGCCGATTTCTTTGGCTCGTCTCACCGAACGTGCAATGGTCAGGTTCACAAAATTGATGGAGGCAATCAGCAATATAAAAATGGCGATGCCCGAAAGTATATAAGAATACGTGGGATTGCTGTTGTCTGAAAGTCCATTATCTGCAGGCATCTCTTTGCTCAGGTGCATATCCAGGAAGGGCTGCAGTTTGTATTCCGCTTTCCAGTCTGCCACCATCGCGCCGTATTTTGCGGTCAGGCTTTTGATCGCTTCTTTCGTGTCAGCATCATAAAACTTTTGCATTTTTGCCTCAACAGTTTTTACCTGTGCATGCGGAGCCAGAACAACAAAACTGTTTAGGAAGATATTAAACCAGTTTTCACTATTCTGCTCATCAGATTTCGTCAACTTCATGGGCAAAAGGATATCAAATTTTATGGACGAATTCTGAGGGCATTTTTTGGTGACTGCTGTTACGGTATAGGGAATGAACGTTTCCTCGTCTTTCATCATCAGGATTTTCCCGAGGGCCTGCTTCGTTCCGAATTGTTTTTTTGCTTCGTCTTCTGAAAGTACCACGGCATGCGGATCCTTCAGACAGTTTTTCGGGTTTCCTTCGATAAGCGGAAAGCTGAACATCGAAAAGAAATTCGAATCCACCATCAACAGTTCATGGGAGCTGACATCTGTTCCTTTTCGGATATCCCGTTGCCCGCTCTGTATCCTGACGAATGACTGCAGCTCAGGAATATTGGCCGTGAAACGCGGCCCCTGCAGGTAGCCCGTGTTGCCATCATGGTGGAGTTTATTTTCGTTTTTGTCGAAGGATTGGGAAGTGATCCGGTATATCTGGCCGACACCTTCATGAAAACGGTCATAACTGACTTCGTCTTTTACGTACAGGATGATCAGCATGGAACATGCAAGGCCAAGGCTCAATCCGGCAATGTTGATGAAAGAATATACCTTGTTACGCGTCAGGTTGCGCAGCGCTATGATGAAATAATTTTTGAGCATACATGATGGGTTCTTATATTAGGATTCAAACGACTATCTTCATTTCCATTCATTCAGACTTCAGACTGCCTTCGCCACCCCACCTTCTCCAACCTTCGGCGGGATATGGTGGGCAAAGCCGACTTCGATCACCGAAGCGTATTGCAGGTGATAGCTTTCAGAAAGTTCTGTAACATAGTTTTTTAAAATTACTGCCAACAAAATGCCACGCTGATATATCGCTATAAATCAATAGAATAACCTCAGGGTTTAACTGGCATCGTCCGTTTTCGATACATTACCCGTCCGTTTTGAGTCACGATGAATGCCGTTATTGAAAACATATCTCTCGAAAGAATGCGAAGCCTATAAAAAGACCAAGCAAATATGAGTTCTTGGCAAAGCGGGATTTCAGAGTCCGGTCAGAGGCTCTGAAATAATTATTTCAAAATTTTAGAAAAGCAGTCTCGTTTTACCTGGAAATTACCGGAACGCTGAAATGCTAAAACTTTCACTGTAGTTTTTAGGGGGAGGTGAGTCGCTGAGACAATAAAACTGTCTATAACGCGCCCAGTTTCTATTAAGTTGTTGGTAATGAGCATTTTGCTCTCATACCAGTTAAGATTCGTCTGTAATTCGTCTAAACATCGTCTGTAGTTCGTCTGAACATCGTCAGGAGCCGTCAGAAAGTAAAACCTTTGTTTTTTTCGGTTTTTTCAGGCACCCGGACCATGCATTGCTTATCCGGCTTCAACGTGCGGCATGTCACCCGCTCCTCCTTCTGGGTTATCCCGGCCTGGCTGAAACGGCTCCTGAAATAAAAATCTTTCGGAGCCTCCGAAATGGATTCAGGAATTGCGGCTACATATTTACTTATACAAACAAATATATCAAAGGCTCTGACCGGACTCTGAAATGAGAGATCGTGATGGATGCATATTTGTGCTCCGGGAAATCCGATTTTTCAGAAGGGATTTAAAGGGGATATCAGCGGCATATAAAGGGAGAACAGATGGTCCATTTTTTCAATTCATTATTTTTAAATATGCTACTTTAATGAATTTTTAGGTTTTATAAAATAGTTGAGCCGTGTTTATGTTTATATTGAATGATTAATTCTTATGAGATTTGACCTATATAAAATGAAAAAAATATTTGAAGCTGCCTCTATTTTTCTTTTATGTTCTATCTCCTTGCCTCCCGGGGACAGTGATGAATTTTGTGGGATTAGTAATTCAACTTTTCTGCCTGGGGAGACCATTACATACAAAGCATATTACGCAGTTGGCAGTCTATATTTTGCAGGAGGAGAAGCCGTTCTGAATATAAAAAAAGAAGATCTTCATGGAAATGGTGTCTATCATATTGTCGCAACAGGTAAATCAAATAGTTTTCTGGATCGAATGTTCAAAGTTCGCGACAGGTATCAGACATACATTGATACCGGTACGCTTAAACCTTATAAATTTATAAGGGATATTCATGAAGGTGGCTTTAAAAAATTTCAAAATGTGGATTTTATTAAATCTGCAAACACAGCAGTCACCTCTGCTGGGGTGTTTAACGTCCCGCCCTGCGTCCAGGATGTTCTGAGTTCAATCTTTTACGCCAGAAATATTGATTTTGATAAATATCATGAAGATGACAAGATTCCATTTTCTATGTTTTTGGATGATCAGGTTTATGCCATGTATATACGTTATATGGGTAAGGAAATTATTAAAACCAGGTATGGTTTGTTTCGAGCAATAAAATTCAGACCTCTTTTAATTAGGGGGACAATATTTGAAGGGGGAGAGAAAATGACTGTGTGGGTAAGTGATGATGCCAATCATATTCCGTTGCGGGTTGAGAGTCCTGTAAGTGTCGGGAAAATTTCTGCTGATTTGATGCAATATCAAAATTTGAGATATCCTTTAACTGCGTTAATAAGCAGGCGTTGATTAATCGCTGAACCCATTGATATGAATACAAACACCATCATACTCATCATTGCCGCTTTCGCAGCCGGAGCCATTATTTCCTGGCTGATCACCAGGTCTGGTTGGGCAGTAAAACTGGCTGCTTCGACGGCAGAGCTGAACAATGCGCAAAAACTTTTGGCCGACCAGAAAACATTTATGGAAACCGCAGACCGTGCGATGAGGGAAACCTTCGGATCCATGGCTGCCCATGCCTTGCTTCAGAATAACGAGGCTTTCGTAGCGCTTGCAGAATCCAAACTGGGTGAAAAGGTAACGCAGGCAAAAGGTTTATTGGACGTAAAAGAAAAAGCGATTGAAGGATTGGTAAAACCTCTGGCAGAAAGTCTCGGGAAAATGGATGCGAAGATCAACGACCTGGAGAATAAAAGAGAAAAAGCCTACACCAATATTTCCACCATACTGGACAGCATGCAAAGAACTACGCAGGCGTTGGATAAGGGAACACAGGGCCTGATCAGTGCGCTCAAGAACAGCAGTACCCGCGGAAAATATGGTGAGATCGGTCTGAGGCGGGTCGTGGAGTTTTCAGGTATGACGGAACACTGCGATTTTATTGAGCAGGTATATGTATCAGGCGATGATGGTATTTTCCGTCCGGATATGATCATCAATCTGCCTGACCGGAAAACAATCGTTGTGGATGCGAAGACGCCGTTGGACGCTTATATGAAAGTCTTTGAAACAGACAACGAATCAGAACAAAAGGTTTTGTTGGCGCAACACGCCCGGGCCGTGAGGGATCATTTGAAGAAACTCAAAGAGAAAGCCTACTGGAATCAGTTTCCGGAATCACCGGATTATGTTGTGTTATATATGCAGATTGAATCATCATTCGGCGCAGCGCTGCAGGCTGATCCGGAATTGATTGAAGAAGGCATCCGGAATCATGTCATGTTTGCTACACCCACTACACTGATCATGTTGCTGAAGACTGTGGGATTTGTGTGGCAGCATCGCAGCATCGCAGAAAATATAGAAGAGATCAGGGATGCCGGTATTGAGTTGTACAACCGGACAACCGTATTGCTCAAGCATTTTAGCAATATAGGCATTGGTCTGAAAAATTCTGTTGCCCATTTCAACAACGCCGTTGCGTCTTTGGAAAGCCGGTTTATTCCGCAGGCCAGGAAATTATATACGCTGGGCAGCGCGTATACAAAAAATACAGTACCCGATATAGAACAAGTCGAAATAGCCGTAAGGCAATTGGATATTCCCGATGAAGAGAACGATCCTGATCTTTAATTGGAGGGATGTACAAGATTTGAGAATATTTAAGGTGTTTTACACTTAATTGAAGCCACCCATAAAGCTTTTCTGTCAAATGCTTTTTTGAAATTAGACGTCATGAATTCCTTGCTGGCATGCACTCGCCCGCTAAATACCCTTTTTCCATTCACATTCACATAAACCGGATCCTGAATATTGACCATTACCGGGTTGATGAGAATTTCAATTATAGTTGTCCTTGAAGTATATATTTCAAAAGTATTGTTACTGAAAGTTGCCTTAACAGCCGCACTTTTATTAAAAAAGTAATATAGATGGTCAGTATAGGTTTTTTCAATTTTATTATAAAGGCTTGTATTTAACTCTCGATGCCAGTTTGCTGGTTGGAGAGATGTGTCTATCCCTAACACCCGAAGCCAGTCACAATTATTATTTGACAGATCACTAGTCTCCCAACATATGCTCTTTTGAAAGGAATTTCTACTGATCGTTTTTATCCACAGCTCGCTGAATGGAAGATCGATTTGCAAATGTTTGTCATCGTGCTTAAAGCCCAGGTATTCTTTATAAAGAACCGGGCTTCTCAAGGAATCCAGGATTTTCATAATTAACCTGGTTTGCTGAATCGGACGGAGGTCGTCCAAATCTGAATGAACAAGATACAGGGGCCTGTTTAATGTGTTTCTCAAATAAATATCATAAGCAGGCATATTTAAAAGCATCGAATTGTACACAACAAAACCGGCAAAATCTGAAGGCTTATATATCTCAAGTGAAAAAGCCCCGTCTGATCCATCAGAATGGCCAAGTGCAAATACCTTGTTGTCATCAATATTCAGGAACTGTTTTAAGTGGTCAATGATAGCTGCCAGCGTATTAAATGTTGGATTTATCGAACAATTTTTGGTTTTTCCTTTAAAACGATCGACAACCCAATCAAAATTTATCGTACCGTCTGCATTAGGTCCATATCCGTCCGCAAATGGTCTTACAACTATAAAATTTCTTTTTGCGAAATAGTCGTAAAATATTTCCTCATTCGGCAAACTGTCTTTATAGGCATCTTTGAAACTACTCAATACGGTGGCACCATGAAGAATTAAGATTAAAGGAGAAGCTGTATTGCTTTTGTAATTTTTCGGAATAAAAACTTTCAGGGGTACCGTGCCGAATATCGAATCTATAAACAAATACAAATAGTAACGACCGGTTTTGTCAATGTCTGGATAAATATTCCAATTTGATAAAATTGACCAGGCCGAATCGGGAGAAATATTGGGATCTGAGTCAATATTCTTAATTTCTTTAGCTAAGGTTGGATTATTGAGTGAAAGTAATTCCGCTTTCTGTGCAGAGCATACAAAAGAAATTTAAAATAAAAATCCTCCGAAAAAAATTTTCATGTCTAAATATAACTTTATATCGGATCAGATGAATTAAGTAATAATCATAACACTGGTGGGCGGTCCGAAAATGGCTAAATTGGTTTCTTAAAATGATAAATCACGAATCTTTATATAATCTAATCGGCGAAGATTACAATACAACGAGAAAAGCCGACCCATATATTTCCCAGCGGCTCCTCACGCTGTTGGGCCCTGAACATGACGGAACTTACATTGATATCGGCTGTGGCACAGGAAATTATACCATCGCCCTTGCAGAACTTGGTTTCGAATTTACCGGTCTTGATCCTTCCGAAGCCATGTTGACGATTGCCAGACAACGAGCACCTCTTAAGGAATGGGTTAATGGATCGGCCGAAAAACTACCCCTGCCTGATGCCCGTTTTGATGGCGCCCTGGCTGTGTTGACGATTCATCACTGGCAGGATATGAAAAAAGCCTTCCTGGAAATTAATCGTATTTTAAAGACGGGCAGCCGGCTGGTTCTGTTCACTTCCCTTCCTGAGCAAATGACCGGGTTCTGGCTAAACCATTATTTTCCAAAGATGATGCAGACATCCATTCAAAAGATGCCGGGCCTGGATCAGATAATAGATGCCGGGCGATGTGCTGGGTTTCATGTACACTACACAGAACCATATGATATATGTTTGGACCTGGAAGATCATTTTTTATATTCCGGGAAAATGAATGCCGCCATATATCTTAATGATAATTTTCGAAAAGGAATCTCTTCTTTTGCCGAAATGGACGGTCTGGCTGAGATTAAAATGGGGCTGAAAAATTTAGCTTCAGATATAGCTGGTGGTCATATTAAAACAATTCAGGAAAAATATCTGTCTGATAAAGGCGACTACATTTTTGTGGTGCTGACAAAGGTTGCATAATCAAAATACAGACCCCTTGGACGCGACTAGAGCTTAACAAAGATTAACGCCGTAAGTATTATCACTTAGGGAAGGATGATTTAACATGTTTAATATTATATTGATATAAGGTAATTGAAATATAATTGTTACTTTAAGTGACCTTACTAATTGTGAAATACTCATCTTACATCTGGACAAGGGCTGCTAATATCGGTAAAATCGGGTTTGCCGGTATTTTGATATCCATTTTTTTTAGTTCATGCAATAAGGATCTTCCGGCGTGTAGAGGAAATTGTGATCTGGTTACATTTTCCGGAGATGTAGCAGAATTCACGAGTGGTCAGCCCATTGGCAACCAGACTATAAAAGTGATCCTAAAGCAAAATACTTATTGCCTGCTCTGTTCAACGTATAATGTTGCTTCAGGAAATTCAGATGCTAACGGGCATTTTGAATTCAAGAAGAACATGGATACATCATTGCTGCAAGACTACCATATCGAAGTAGAACTTACCACTTCGGATAAATATATTACACGAATTGCACCCGCTGATTCTTCCGTAGGATATTTGTATCCCAGGACAACATTATTTTCATTTTGGAATATAAATTCCTCTTTAAATAACATACAATTCAGGATATACTCAAAAACATCATTGCGTTTAAATCTGCATAGAAACACCGTCATCATCTCCGGCCGCGAATATGTTGATTTGCAATATTATTTTGGCGGTGGCGAACGTAGCGGCGCGACCTTTGTAATGAATGGCGCCAATATAGATACAGCTGTTTTTGTAAATACTGCAGCAAATGTTTTTACAAAAATAACTTCCAGTAAATTCATTACAGCTGATAGTGTGGCTAGCAAAACCGATTCTATAAAATGCGGCGTGAACACAAGAAACGCCATCGATATTTCCTACTGAGTTCAAACATAGTTTACGAACTATATCTATATTCACCAGAAACCTCGAAATACTCGAGCCCGTCCACCGAAACAATTTGTTCGGCGGTTTTGTTATCACACCCGAGAATGAAGTGTGGAAAATTCTCAAATGTTGCCAGGCACCAGGGATGTCCTTTTCGAAACAGGTAACTGCAGGCGTCCATACCCGACCTTTCCTGGAAGTTGAAATACTCCTGAATCTCCTCTATTTCAGTTCTATCTCTGGCTTCTTCATCTCTTTTATCCGGCCATCCTTTGGGGTATCTAAGGAAATCCTCAATGTATAAGCAAAGTGTCTCTTGATTTCCTGCGAGTTGAATAAATCTACTTAAATTTTCAACGGTTAAGTTCCAGAGTGGCATAATACCAGGTGAGCGCTTGATATGATCAAATATGTCTACAGCAAAATTTGTCTTAAACCGAAATGCCAGCTCCTTCAAAGAAACAGGTCTGTATAAACTGTCTGGATTTCTACTGTTTCTCAACAACAACACGTAGGATCGCTCGAGTTTGTAACGATTTTCCTGCTCTTGCTCACTGGCTCCTTCGGGAAGATCGACAAACGGATAATCATCTATGATTCCAAAGTTTTCGTGGATAATAAAGTATCGCTCGAATACGCTGGGAATCATAAATTCCAGACTCATGGGGGATCCAACCTTTCTGGTGCTAAAAAAATCTGTTAACCACTGATATAGGTCGGACATATTTGTCTTTATGTTTGACTAAAATACATAAGATCGTTATTGATTACAACTATCCTGATGCGATCTTCAAAACCAATAATCACGGTTTAATCTGGCAAATTAATGATTCCGCATTTTCGCGCCCATCTTTTGTAACGTCAGTATATCGGCCTTCGTCAAACAAAGACTTCAGGAATATTAACATTTCATAGAATGAATGGGAGATATTCCTATGCATTTAAATGAATCAAAAGGAATGTATGACAAAAATAGTTGTGGCTTTTTCCCGGCTCATGTTCATTCTAATTCTTCCGGGTTCAATCCTGGGTCAGGATCTAAAACCTTACCCGCCACCGGGCAAATTATATGATGCAGGTGGTCATTTACTACACTTGAATATAAAAGGAAAGGGAAGTTCTGCGATCATCTTCGAAAATGGAAGCGGAGATTTTTCATTTATCTGGGGGCTGGTGCAACCCGAAATTTCTAGGTCGACCACAACGGTTTCTTATGACCGGGCAGGATATGCATGGAGTGAAGCAGGTCCGTTTCCAAGATCAGGCAGGCAGATCGTATACGAACTTCATGAAGCACTTCACAATGCGGAAATCAGGGGACCCTATATTTTGGTGGGTCAGTCATTCGGTGGATTTCTGGTCAGAACATTTGCAAGATATTATCCTAAAGAAGTCGTCGGTATTGTGTTAGTAGATGCTTTGAATGAAAACGAAAGGATCAATATCAATAATCAGGCAGTGCTCATTCGGGAGATGGCGAAAGGAAGAACCACGCCGCCCATACAAACGGGCACTAAAAATTCAATGGATACTTCTTCAAAAGAAAATAATCCGCTAGCAGCAAACACTTCGATAGAACCTCCCCTGGACCGGCTGCCTCCTGAAAATCAGAAAATGCAACTATGGGCCCAGACCCAGTTTACTTATTTCAAGGCAGCCAGTGGTGAAATGGATTGGTCACCCGAAGATGTAGCGGACATGTATAAGAATAAAGGGAATCCAGATTATACACTGCGAGATATTCCTTTGGTTGTCATTTGCAAAGGGAAAGGAAATTATTCGGGTTTGTCCGATTCCACCGAACTCGAAAGGCGGCGACTGGAATTACAAAATGAATTGGCACATCTTTCAACAAATGGCAAACTCATCATTGATAAAAATAGTGGACATAATATTCATCTCGAAGATCCGCCAACGGTCATTCATGCCATTGAAGAGGTTTTGCAGGCGTATAAAACGCATACAAAGCTGAAATAGTTTAAGCCACTTTATCACTGCTCCTTGAACGATCCCGATCAAGGTCATACTATCGCAGATATGACTAATGTCAGGTTTTGCAATGACCGTCCTCAACTTTCGATTTCCGGGATTAGGATATTTTTATAGTTAAACCTAAACCCAGGGTTGTTATCGGACTTCAGAAAGTCGGGTAATCAATGCATTATTCGAATTTGTAGACACCAGGAATTCCTGTGGGGATTGGAAAATCAAAAAACTTTCGATAATGGGCATAAAAAACACCTCCATGTATAAAAATTTAATCATCACCAAAAACAACTAAATGCATAAGAATTTAAAACAGGCTGGCTTTTTACTGCTTTCGGTTGTGGTCATGATATTCATTTGCCTGGCAGCACGGGCTCAACAAGTCAACGGCACACTCGGTTCGCCCAACGCCACCACCACCATCAACGGAAAACGGCTTCCGGCACCCACTCCAAAATTCGGCGGTGTTGTCAAATTGAAAGCTTCTGAGTCAACGCCATGGTGGGCGCCGCGGGTCGTTCCGCCCAAGGGTGCACCCAACGTGCTGCTCATCATGACTGACGATTGCGGGTTTGGTTCCCCGGCAACTTTTGGCGGCGTGATTCCGACTCCGGCCCTGGATCGTATTGCAAAAGCAGGATTGCGGTTTACCAATTTCCATTCCACAGCACTTTGCTCCCCATCGCGTGCTGCACTGATCACGGGCAGAAACCATCACGTCGCCGGCTTTGGTGTGGTGGGTGAAATTGCTACGGGTTTTGACGGATACAATTCCGTGATCAGGAAGGAAAACGGAACCATCGGCGAAATCCTGAAGGATAACGGATATGCAACTTCCTGGTTCGGCAAAGATCATAACACACCTTTTTACCAGGCTACGCAGGCCGGTCCATTTGATCAGTGGCCAACCGGTATGGGCTTCGATTATTTCTATGGATTTGTTGGCGGCGACGCCAGCCAATGGCAGCCGAACCTGTTCCGCAATACAACTGCCATCTATCCCTACGAGGGCAAGCCGCCGGGCACCTGGAACCTGATAACTGAAATGGCCAGTGATGCGATTGGCTATATGCGGCGACTCAAAGAGGTCGCACCCGACAAACCTTTCTTTGTTTACTATGTTCCCGGCGGCGTTCATGCGCCGCATCATCCAACTGAAGAGTGGATCAAAAAAATTACCGACATGCATCTCTTCGACAGCGGCTGGAACAAATTGCGTGAGACCATCTTCGCCAATCAGAAACGCCTTGGCATCATGCCTGAAAACGCGAAACTTACGGACTGGCCAAAGGAATTGCCGTTGTGGGACACGCTCAGCTGGGACGCTAAGAAACTTTTTATCAGGCAGATGAATGTATATGCAGCTTATCAGGCATACACCGACTACGAGATTGGTCGCGTTATTCAATCCGTCGAAGACCTCGGCGAGCTCGACAATACACTAATTATTTACATCAGTGGAGACAATGGTCCGAGTGCCGAAGGAATGCTCAATGGTACGCCCAACGAGTTCACCACTTTCAATGGCGTTCCCGTGCCAGTCAAAGCCCAGTTGTTATGGTACCCGTTTTGGGGTTCGGACAAAACTTTCCCGCATTATGCGGCAGAATGGGCCTGGGCAATGGCTACGCCGTTCAAATGGGTGAAGCAGGTGGCATCACATTTCGGTGGTACGGCGCAGGGCATGGCCATGTCCTGGCCAGGTCATATTACTGACGTTGGCGGTGTGCGCCGACAGTTTCATCATTTCGTTGACATCGTTCCGACCATCCTTGAAGCAACCGGAATTCCCCAACCGGATACGATTAATGGTATTAAGCAACGACCCATGGACGGAGTGAGTATGGCCTACACCTGGAATAAAGACCATGCGAATGATTCATCCAAACGCCTTACCCAATATTTCGAAATGCTTGGTAACCGTGCCATCTATCACGAGGGGTGGGTGGCCTGTACAACTCCGGCAACACTGCCCTGGGAACTCAGCAGTGGCATACCACCCGATGTGATCACAGGATATCATTGGGAACTCTATAATGTTGCAGCGGATCCCACTGAATCCAACGACCTCGCTGCAAAAATGCCCGACAAACTAAAAGAAATGCAGGACCTGTTCTATGCTGAGGCAGCGAAAAACCAGGTGTTGCCACTCGACAATTCGTCTCTTTCAAGATGGAACGCTGCGCGTCCAAACCTCACCGGCGGAAGAACCGATTTCACATATAGCGGAACACTGACCGGCGTGCCCAATAGTGGCGCACCGAGTATCCTGAATAAATCTTATACCATCACCGCAGATGTTACGATCCCGTCTGGTGGTGCAGAAGGAATGATCGTTACTGATGGCGGTCGATTCGGAGGCTATGGCCTTTTTCTGAGTCCTGCATTCAACTGGTGGTCCAATGCTTCCTTCTTCAGGAATCTGGGACTGGGAATTCTTTTATTCGGATTGTTACTGGTATGGCGCGGCCAAAGTAAAAAATGGTCCCGCTTCAAAATGAATTTAAGTTATATAATAGTAACATTTTCCTTACTACTGGTGTTCATGGTGTTTCTCTCACGAATTATAAATATCGGACAGGGCAGACCTGTATTTATTTACAACCTGCTTGATCTCAAACGCACAACCTGGTCAGGACCTGCATTGGGCGCCGGTAAACACACCATCGTTTTCGATTTCAAGTCCGATGGCCCGGGACTGGGCAAAGGTGGAACCGGGATATTTTCTGTGGATGGCAAAGAAGTGTCCCGTAATTATATGGAACATTGCACCCCGATTACATTTCCCGAAGATGAAAGTTTCGATGTCGGCGCTGATACCCGCTCAGGAGTTTCCATGTTGAAGTATCGTTACGAAGTTCCTTTCGCGTTCACCGGCAACATCAATAAACTTTCCTTCCACCTGGAACCAGAACAGGTGAAGGAGCCAACCAAACCTGTAACGGAGGAAGATGTTAAGCCACTTAAGTCAATCGCTGACTCAGTATCTGACGAAGAGAATTAAACGAGAGAATTAATTAAGAAAGCCATATATAATAAAAATATGCATGGCTTTATCTTTTCTATCTGACGTCTTCGTGATCTCTTTCGCTGACGCTTCATAGCGCGGTTTTTTTTAATTGCATCGTAACCCGCAGAATATTTTAGTTGTATAGTTAAAATTTCTACAAAATAAAGTGGGCGCCTTTTGCCGCATTTATTTAAAACTACATTTAGATATTTTATTGGAATTTATCCCTGCAATTCGCTGTAAGCGGGATGGCTTTTCCTTAGCTTGATTAGATTCCCTCTCAAAATGGCTATATAATTCTCTTGAAATGAAAATTTGCTGGCCGATTTATGTCATATTTCAGTTATTATATTCAGGTGCTTCAACGCAAGGACAAATTAGTGGCATTATAAAGGGTGATTCGGAAATTTTAGTTTCGGCAACGATTCGGAATATAAGCCTTCATAAGGTTAATATTTCGGATCTGGGCGGTAATTACAGGATTGAGGCTGAGACAGGCGATAGTTTGATATTTAGCCATCTCGGGTACATCTCTGATACGATTGTGGTTGAAAACAATATGTTTCATGAAAGACTGGCTGTTGATTTGAAAATGAAAATTTCTTATTTACAAAGTGTGGAAGTAGATGAAATGGCGAGATACAGATTGGATTCACTGAGCAGGAGAGAAGACTATGACTATATTTTTAATAATAAAAATGCCAAGCCGTTGTGGGATAATAAATTATCCGGAGACGGACGTGGGGCAAATTTTAGCCCCATAGGTCATTGGTCTTCGAACGAGAAGCAAAAGCGAAAATTAAAGGAAAGATTAGAAAGGGACGACAAAGAAGAGTTTATTTACTACAAATTTTCGCGTCGTGTCCCAAAACTTACCGGTCTTACCGGGGATTCACTGATAACGTTTATAAACAAATATAAGCCCACTTATGATTATTGCTTAATTGCAACCAGTCAGGATATGCTGATTTACATTAATGACAAGTTAATACTTTTTAAAAAAAAGAAAGCTAAATAGGCTTATCTGATCGAATTGTAACCTGACACAGACAGAAAGCTATTTGACTTTTGCCTTTAACGACTGACTTAATTCTTTAATGACAGCAGCTTTATCTTTTTTGATTTTTTTGCCAAGCTCCTTTCGTGGACAGTTTCTGTTATACTTTGCGCCCCAATCCATAATCTCAATGACAATGGGTAACAAATCAACCCCTTTTTGAGTAAGGCTATAAATAAATTTTGATTTATTTGCAGGAGACACTTCTTTGACGACAATATTTTCTATTTCAAGGGTGCTTAATCTATTGACAAGAATATTTGAAGCAATCTTTTCTTCGGAAGTCAAAAACTCACTGTACGATACTTTGCCCCTCAACATGATATCCCTGATTATCAAAAGCGACCATTTGTCCCCGAAAACATCAAGAGAACAGCTTATTGGGCAATCTGACCTTTTTTTATCCATAAAATAAAGTTGTTGCGATTTGCAATATCTATTTATATTTGTACTTGCAATATGCAACAACAAATTTAAACACAAAAATTTAATAAAATGGATAATCAAGCAATAACAAGAGAAGTTCTTGAAACTTATTACAAAGGCTTTGCAGGAAAAGCAAATTGGGAAAGTGTGATCGCAGACGACTTTGAATATGTTGGCGGTGACATGAACAACATTAAGCCTGTTGTTGGCAAGCGGGCGTACATTGAAATCATTAAGCGATTTTCACAACGCTTTCAAGCAATGAGGGTGAAACAAATGATCGTTGAAGGCGACAAGGCAAGTATTATTGGGAACTATGATTTCCAATTTCCAAATGGATTTAAAATAAATGGCAATGTTTCTGAAAATTGGACTGTAAAAAATGGTAAACTGCAATCACTAACTCTTTACTTTGACACATTGACTTTTATGACAAACTTGAAACCATAATTTGTCAACAGCATAGAATATTGAACCTGCCGCCTCTATAATCATTTGAATATGACCGTTATAACTGGTTGCCATGGCGAAGGTATTTTGAAATTTCCTGCCTGATTTATTGGTTAGATCTTATTGTTTGATCAGTTTTACCGTTTTCTGTTCATCTCCCTGAATGATTTTTAAGAAATAGGTACCGGGACTGTATTCATGACCTAATTGAATTGTACCATTTGCTGATACATTCGTTCTTGATTCCACGATTATTCCCAACAAATCTGTTACTAAAACCGTTACTCCCTGATTGCTGTTGCTCTGGATTATCAAATTAAAATAGTTCCTGGTGGGATTGGGCATTGTCTGTACAATTAAACCAATGGTCGCATCTTTAGGTAATAAATTCATGGGGATCGAATCCACAGATTCATTAGGCCAGATCAATTCGGGTAAACGACCGTTGAGAAAAGCGGGAAGAAGCGGAAACTTTAACCGGGTGGTTGTTTTGTTTCCTGAAGCATCGGTAGCCGTAATAGAAAAAAGATAAATTCCCATCTTATCCTGTCTTCCTGAATTGCCTGTCCATGGATTTGCTGAGTTCATATCCAAAAGGATATGATGATTATCGATGATGGTCCAACCCGGACCATTACTGTTTTGTGTGTTGTTTCCTGAAACAGAGAGAGAAATACCAGGTGTCGCACAATTGTCTGCAACCTGGTAATTGATGGTTAAGATCATATTCTGCCTTGCATGTAAATTTTCAGGGCGATTTAGTCTTAGGCTCACATTCGAAACAACAGGAGGAATTGTATCTAACACATTAATCTGAACCGTATCCCGGAGTATCATTCCGTTTCCATTTGAAACCGTCAGAACCACTGGATTTATTCCCAGGGTTGAACAATCAAATCCGGATTTATCAAGTGACAGGTTTAAGGGCGTACAGTCGGTTAGAGATCCACTGGTTATATCTTCCGGGGAAAGACTGGCCTGACCGTCAGCATTAAGATATATCGTTTTGTTTTGTGCCTTTGACAGGATGGGTATGCCAATGGTGAGGTTAATACCATTGTCAGATCCGGTAATTGCGGGACTGCTGGAAACTACCCGGATGCGGTAAGCACTGCCCGGACGGATATTATTTGGAATCGTTGCCTGGATGGTATCACTGCTTGTGGCAGGTAAGGATCCGATCACCAGGGGATTCGCAAAATTTCCGGAACTATCACTTAACTGTGCAGTAAAAATATTGTCCGGATTATAGACTCCAAATGCAAAAAAGGGAACAGGAAAGGGAGAAGATGAACAAAAGGAATTTGTAGTTACACTGGTTTCAATTCCCGATTCAGCAGGAGTAAATTCCCAGAAATGATTATCGTTTCCAAAGCCTGCGTACCCTTTGTTTCCGATGCTGAATGCAACACCGGCTCCATCCGGGTCGGGGAAATCTGCAGTTTTTGTCCAGGTGTCGGTGGCGGGATCATACACCTGAACCCCATTATTGGTAAAAGCGTATCCTTTATTTCCTATGCCAAATCCCAAATATCCAACTCCCGGGGGGTATGCTCCAGCCAGAGGATTTGCTTTCTGTTTCCATGTGTTCAAAGCGGGGTCGTATTCCCAAAAACCAGATCCGTTTAAATATCCTTTACTGCCAATACTGAAACCACCAGTATTTCCCGGTAAGCCAGGGAAATCGGCTTTCTGCGTCCATACATTGGTTTGCTGATCGTATTCCCAAAAGTCATTTAGGAACTCTGTGCCCCCAAGCCCGGAAATGCCGGCGCCAAAATATCCCTTATTTCCAATGCTAAAACCCGCGCCATAAGACCGCGCAGGAGCAGGGAAGCTTGCCATCGGCACCAGATTATTTGAAGCCGGATCATACTCCCCGACACCGCCATAATTTTGATACCTGCCTCCTCCGGTATAATAACTGCCTCCTCCAATAAATCCTCTGTTACCGATGGCAAAACCCGTTTGGTTTTGTAGTCCGGTTCCATCGTCAGTACCATATTTTTTCGACCATGAATTGGTTGACGGATCGAATTCCCACAAATCATTTTTGAATGTAAAAGCGCTGGCAATCCTGCCACCCCCTAAATATCCGTTGGCCCCTATGCTGAAACCCATAGCACCGGTTCTTGATTCACCTCCCAAATTCGCTTTTCTTGTCCATACAGAACCTGAAGGATCGAACTCGTAAAAATCATATAATGGACCCTGGGTAAGAGGTGTACTTACTATGTCCTGACTTATCTCCCCGGTGCCGACATACCCTTTATTTCCGATGCTGAATCCCACAGCATTTTTCCTAAATACACCGGGAAATCCAATATTCGCTGACCAGCTGTCTGTGGCTGTATCGTATTGATAAAAATCATTGTTATTTCTTTCGAGACTGTTACCAAAGGGGTAGGTGCTTCCTGTGCCAACATATCCAAATCCACCGATGCTGAAAGCGGCAGCGCCCCATCGGGCTCCCCATGGGAAATCTGCTTTTTTGTTCCAGGCATCATTAGCCGGATCATAACACCAAAAGTTGTTTTGTAAACTGTCGGAACCTTGACCTAATCCGACATAACCTTTGTTTCCAATATTTATTCCAATAGCTTTTGTACGTGCAGTGCCCGGGAAGTCTGACTTTTTCGTCCAGGCATCTGCAACCGGATCATATTCATAAAAATCGGCTTTGTATGTAATTCCAAATATCTGGGCAGGTCCGGTTTGATTACTACC
The DNA here is from genome assembly GCA_041481385.1 of Puia sp. Taxonomy (GTDB): domain Bacteria; phylum Bacteroidota; class Bacteroidia; order Chitinophagales; family Chitinophagaceae; genus Puia. The sequence continues at coordinate 1,129 of JBGPBW010000009.1, read as the reverse complement.
GGTTCCGATATAGCCCTTGCCGGAAATGGAAAATCCGACTGCATCTGTTCTGATTCCTCCCGGTACATCGGCTTTCTGAGTCCAGTTATTGCTAACCGGATCAAATTCCCAAAAATCATATTGTGCTCCGGTTCCAACAAAACCTTTGCCGCCTGTGCTGAAGCCAACCGCTCCGGAGCCTCCGGCTCCGGGATAATTCGCTTTTTGTGTCCACACATTGGTAACAGGGTCAAATTCCCAGAAATCTTTTTGATTTGATCCCAGTCCGATATACCCTTTGTTTCCTATACTGAAGCTCACGGCATCCGTACGAGGAAGTGCCGATATATATAAAGACTGCTTCTGAACCCATCCTGCTGATTGTGAAAAAACGGAAAATGAAATCAGCAAAGACAAGACTAAGGCGCAGGAAAAGAGCAATGCCTTTTTCCGGTTAAATAATATTTCCTGCAAAAAAGATTCCATCACATGCGGTTTAATATTTTACTTTCAGGCTGTCAAGTTCTTTTTTTTCAATGGTCGGGGGCATTATCCCTCTCCGCATCTTAATAATTACCAGTGCGGCTACTTTTTCCGCATCTTCTTTTTTATCAAATCCTTTAACGCCCGGCGTGCCCGGAATGGATTGCTGCCGGATAATCACCTTGTCTTGAATTTGTATTTCGTAGCCAAATGTATTTCCAACTGAGGAAATGATATGATAGGTCGTATCTCCTCCGCATCGCTTACCCGAATCCGTTAGGGAAACCGGATTTTCAGCTGAACAAATATTCAACCCGAATAAAGTAATTACTGTCATCATCTGGCATAATTTGCCCATCACTCAGAAATTGATTCGTGCCTCGTAAATAGTATACCGGATTTTATCTGTGGGAGAAGCGTCCTATTTTATATTTAAAGGTCATTAACCCTTTATCCATATTGGCTGATCTTGGTAAGGTTATTAACTGATTTTGGTCAGGAAAGCCGTAGAAATACCCGTTGTATAAGCGTTACTGTAATATTTTTTTGGGTAGGCATTTTTAGAAATAAAAGAGGTCACACTTGTTTGAAACAGATGCGACTTCCATAAATGATTCATATTTATTTAACTCTTCATTCGGGCGCTAAATACAACCCGCATGTTACG
>JBGPBW010000008.1:0-39849 GCA_041481385.1 Puia sp. | reverse complement strand
CACTGTTTATTTTTTTCCCAGGGAATCTTAGTAGTGAGTCCGACACAGTCTCCATCCGCCGCATAAAAAGTATTATGTTGGGGAAGTCGAAATCCAAGGGTGTTGACACCCATCTTCAGTGTGCGTGCCCATTCGTTTCCACTGGTGTCATCGCCAATCCGATTGAGTTCGAAAATTCCGGCAGAGAGATGACTGAATGTATTACATCCGATCAGGTACATATCCATGGATGCGGCGCGGAGTGTGCGATACAGGAATAAAATGATCTCCGCATTGGTAATGGACCGGTCCTGAAAATGCCAGCCCGGATCAGTCAGGGTATCTTTCATTTCAAATCCCCATCTTCCAAAAAAGTCAAAACTGGTGTAATCATGTTTAACGAGGTGATAGCCCCAGGATTTATACAACCGGATTGTTGTTCCTATTCGTTGAAGATTTTCGGGTATTGTTGGATCGAGATATCGTTCTTTCGGATCTGTTTGATTTTGTCGTATGGGTATAAGCAAAGAAGGTTTGTCATTTGCGTTCGCGAGCAGGGGGCGTGTCCAGAGACCGGGGCGCATCCCTAATTTTTTTATTTCATCTGCGACTACGGACATATCCCCAAACTGATCGTTTCCCCTGGTAAAATCGTCGCCCCAGCAATATTCCTCACTCGTCCTGGCGGGTTTTACTGACCAGCCCATATCAATTACCGAGAATGGCGGATTATCCCAATTGGTGACCTGATCTGCCATCAGGCGAGTAGTTTGGAGTATGAGGTCGCGAGAATTTTTTCCATAAGCGAAATACCAGTCGTTGATACCGTATACCGGTGCATCCGGAAGTTTAGGGTTAGAGCACAACATTTTGCAAAACCGGATATCGGTGTGGTAGGGATTTTCTCCGGGCAGGTTCTCTGTCGTAATGATATCAGCAGCATGCAGGGTTCTTTCGCCCAGGTGGACCCCCATCCCTCCGGAATTAGTATCGAGCAAAAGTTCCAGTGAGTCAGGAGAAGCCTGCCAGGAGCAAATGCTGTTCGGTCCGATTTTTACTCCAAAGGCCTGCGTAGTGACTCCGTCAGAAATCAGTATATACCAGGGGGCGCGCCGGGTCATTGCCGGTGATTCCCAGCTTAGGTCGCCATAGGTCCTTTCCCAATGATCGCCAAGGAATTTTGAACCTGAGTTAAATACCAGTTTCCAATTGCAACGTATCATTTCCAATTCAAGCTGCGGGGCACTTATGAACAGGGATAGCGAATCCCCGTTCAAACTGAAATTAACCTGAATGTCATTATATTTCCAATTATCGGTTGTTCCTTGCAGTGAGAACCATTCACCCGAGCAGCGCACGGCAACCTCATCAGGGTACCTGATCGCTTTGTAAGGAAATCCTGTGAGTCGATCAAACGCTGTGAACAAAACGGATGCGGCTGATAATCCGGATATCTGTATGAACCTTCTTCTTTGCACGAGGTTATATAATTGATGAAAGACTTCTGATAAATATAATCACTATTTGAATTGAAAATAAATTAGGACAAGGGCAGCCGCCGTTGTCAATATGAGCGTTATAAATCCCAGCAAGTTTGAAAGACTTTTGTTGGTGAATCCCTGCATAATTTTTTTATTATTACTGATGTGAAGAATAACGGCGATCATTACGGGTGAGGTGACACCATACAGGATTGCGGTATAAATCAGGGCTTTCATAGGACTGATGCCCAGGATATTTATCAGGAGTCCAATGACCAGCGAAATGATGAGCACGATATAAAAGGCACGAGCTTCATTAAACTTTTTATCCAAACCCTCTTCCCAACCAAAGGACTCTGCCAGGATGTAGGACAGGGAACCGGACAAAACGGGAATGGCGAGAAATCCCGTACCGATTACTCCAAGGGCAAAACAGAAATAGGAAAATTTTCCTGCCAGGGGAGCAAGTGCTTTGGCAGCCTGATCTACCGTATCGATTTGCCGGATACCGGCATTGTAAAGCACAACCCCGGAGGTGAGAATGATTGCAAACATTACCAGACAGGACGTGAACATACCTGTATTCACATCTGCTGCCATATTCTGTATAATCCGTTTATCCACCACGATGGCTGTGTGGTTATGTCCCTGGTCTTCAGCTTCCATCGTGGTCTGCCAGAAAAACAAGTATGGTGAAATGGTCGTTCCTAAAATGGCCACCACCATTTCAATAAAATCTTTATTAAATTCAATATGGGGAATGAAAGTGAACAGCAGTATTTCTTTCCAGTTTACTTTCACAATAAGAGGAACGACAAGATAGAGCAATACCGATAAACAAAGCCATTTCAGTATACCCGCAATTTTCTGGTATGGGAATAAAATAATACAAACTATCAGGACGATTGTAAACAGCAAGCTGAAAATAAAGGGAGGGATCGATGGGAAAAGCAGACTGGTTACTGCGCCCATACCTGCGATATCTGCTCCGATATTTAAAATGATAGCCGGAATACTGAAAATCAGCATCAGGTAAAGGATCACCGGCGGATAATATTTTTTCAGGGTGTGGGCAAGTCCCTGCGAGGTAACCAGGCCGATACGTGCACACATACCCTGGATAGCTGCCATAAGCGGAAAAGTGAAAGGTGCCATCCAGAGCAATAACAATCCGAAACCTGCGCCAGCCTGGGAGTATGTAGCAATACCTGAAGGGTCATCATCACTTGCACCGGTGATTAAACCGGGTCCCAGTATTTTCAGATATTTCCTGAGTTTTCCATCTTCCCCTTCCATTAAAAAGTCGTCCCGCCTTTATGCGGGACGACTTTAAGATACGTTTTCTTTATAAAATAGAGTAGCTTGAAGGCTTTTGAGATGGATTTTCTTTTTGTAAAAAATCCAGAACGATCCGGGAAATTGCCTCGAATTCCAGGAGGAACCCGTCATGACCATACAAGGAAGGAATTATCTCCAGTGTGGCCCCGGGTATATTTTCTGCAAGAAATTCCTGTTCCTTTTCTGTAAACAACAAATCGCCACGGATACCGATTAGATGCGTTTTAGCCCTTATCTCGCCCAATGCTTCGGATATCCCCCCTCTTCCGCGACCTACCTGATGAGAGTCCATACTTTGGGACAGACAATAGTAACTAAAGGCATTGAATCGCGCGGCCAGTTTTTCTCCCTGATAAGCCTGATAGGATTCGCTTTTGAAAGGCCCCAGCGAATTCAGGTCTTCATCTGCCTGATAAAAATTATACGTGCTTTGGTTACGATAAGAAATCAGTGCAATTCCCCGGGCCACTTTCATGCCGTTAATTCCCGCTTCCGGATGATCCGATTTCCAGGTCGGATCCAAATCAATACTGTGTCTCTGTGAAGCATTGAAAGCACGGCCCCATGGCGAATGAAATGCATTGGTGGCAATGGGAACGATATGATCAAATAATCCAGGTTCAACTATAGCCCATTCGAGCAGTTGCTGCCCACCCATGGAACCACCAATGCCGAATTTTATTTTCTTAATACCCAGGAAATCCTTCAGAGGCTGATAGGCCCTGATCATATCGAGGGTGGTAAAAAAAGGAAAACTGTGATAATAAGGCAAGCCCGTAATGGGATTATTGGAAAGGGGGCCAAGGCTTCCGTAACAACTGCCCGGCATATTTACACAAACCACAAAAAATCTTTCCGGATCTATGAGATGACCATTTCCGACAAGACCGGGCCACCAGTCAATTGGATTGCTGTTTGCCGTGAGTGCGTGAAAAACCCATACGACATTCGACTTTTCCTTATTCAATTCGCCAAATGTATGGTAACCGAGATGATAGCCGGGTATTACAAATCCCGACTCCAGTTTAAATGGAGCCGGGTTATAAAATGTCTGGAGTGTCAATAGCGGTGTGATTAATTATGAAACAGCTACCGCTTTTTTTGACGACACTTTTTCAAATGCCTGCTGGAAGTCGGCTTTAATATCCTCAATATGTTCGATACCTACGCTGATACGCACCTGGTTTGGTTTCACACCAGCTGCAAGTTGTTCGTCAATGCTAAGCTGTTCATGCGTGGTTGATGCCGGATGGATAACCAATGTTTTTGCATCGCCTACATTGGCGAGGTGACTGGCCAGTTTCAGGTGGTCAATAAACTGCGCCGCATTCTCTTTCTCACCAACCAGTCCAAAATTCAGGATACCGCCAAATCCATTTTTCAGATATTTTTTTGCCAGGTCGTGGTAGGGGCTTGAAGAAAGTCCAGGATAATCGACAAATTCGACCTGTGGATGTTTTTCCAGCCATTGTGCCAGAGCAAGAGCATTGTCTACATGCCGCTGTACACGTAAGGACAGGGTTTCCAGTCCCTGAAGCAGCAGGAAAGAATTGAAAGGACTCAATGCAGAACCAAAATCGCGAAGACCTTCTACGCGACTGCGGATGGCAAAAGCGATATTGGGAAGCCCCAATGGATTTCCTTCTCCAAAAATATCCCAGAATATCAATCCGTGGTATCCTTCAGCAGGTTCTGTAAATCCTGGGAATTTTCCATTACCCCAATTATAGTTACCACCATCCACAATCACTCCGCCGATACTGTTTCCATGACCTCCAATCCATTTTGTGGCCGATTCTACCACCACGTTGGCACCATGCTCCAATGGCCTGAACAGATAACCGGCAGTACCAAATGTATTGTCAACGATCAGGGGCAGATCGTGCTTACGGGCAAGGGATGCAATTTTTTCAAAATCAGGAATATTCAGCCTCGGGTTACCAATGGTTTCCAGGTAAATGGCTTTTGTTTTTTTGTCAATATGTTTTTCGAAACTTTCCGGATCGTCACCCTCCGCAAAGCGGGCTTCAATTCCCAGTTTTTTCAGAGTTACTTTAAACTGGTTATATGTTCCTCCATAAAGAAAGGAAGTAGAAACGAAATTGTCACCCGATTCGAGAATATTCGCAAGTGCCAGAAATTGAGCTGCCTGACCTGAACTGGTAGCGACCGCTGCTACACCGCCTTCCAGTGCTGCGATTCGCTGCTCGAACACGTCTGTGGTCGGATTCATGATTCGGGTGTATATATTTCCGAATTGTCGAAGACCAAATAGATTGGCGGCGTGTTCAGCATTGTCAAATACATAGGAAGTAGTCTGGTAAATGGGTACCGCACGTGCTTTGGTTGTGGGATCAGCCTGCTGACCGGCATGAAGTTGCAAGGTTTCGAAACGAAGAGGTGCACTCATAAAATAACTTTTAGTAGTTTAAAATCTGATCAATTAAAAAAAGAAGTGGGATAGTAAAGGGCGAATCAGTTAGAATATACAACAACATCGCATGAAAAAACTGAACCGGATGGGCGCCAACAGGCATGGGTGTGTCATACCCTACAAAAGTAATAGAGTATCCTGAACATCAAAAATTTAATTTGCCTGAAGCAGGTGCTGAGGCCTGGTAGTTTCCCTGAGGTATCCCCGTCCCTCCCAAAGGTGCCCTTTGTTGATCATAAGTTATGAACCAGGCCCATCACTGCGTATTTAGATGTAAAAAGAGGTAAGATGAGCATTTGAATTGACTAAAGAAAGCCCCGGGAATTCCTTACTTTAATAAAGTTAGAAAAAGGCTCTGCATGTCTTTCCAGGAGGCTGTGTCTGCTGCAGCATTATAAGCAATTGGTAGTTTGAATTTTTGACCCATTGCAGTTGCATTTGGATTGCTGAATGCATGGAGTGCTCCGGGATAAGTAATAAATGTATATCGGGCACCAACGGAATCCATACTTTTCTTAAATGCAACCTGGTCAGACTCGGGAACAAATGGATCGGCTCCGCCCTGGCATACCAGTATTTCCCCCTGGATTACTCCTTTTTGGGGTTGAACACCTCCCAGCCCTCCATGAAAACTAACCACAGCTTTTAATGGTGCACCCAGTTTGGCTGCATTCAATACAATAAATCCTCCAAAACAATATCCAATGGCAGCAATCCGGTTGGTATCGGCCTGATGGAAGGTTGATGCTTTGGCGATCGCCGCTTCGACCACGGGTTTTGATAATTCCGGATTAACATAATATGGTTTAGTAAGTGCCATAGCTTCCTGGGGATTGTCGGCAGTTTTTCCGTTCCCAAAGAGATCAGCCACAATCGCGAAATACCCAATTTCCGCCAGTTGCCTTGCACGGGTTTTGACATAATCTACCAGCCCCCACCACTCAGGAATAACTACGACTATGGGGAGTTTCCCCTTCCTGTTTTCGTCATAGGCGATATATCCGTTTGACTGTTGCCCATTCGAAGTATAAGTCACTTCAGCTGATTTAATGGACACGCCGGACCTGGTAGTATCACTAATTTGGGATCGATCTGTGTTTTCGGAATGATGATTGCCGCAGGAAGACAATAAAATATAAAGGATCGCAGAGAATGCCCTGTTGGAATTAGAAAGTTTCATAACAAAGTAAAAAATTAAGAAATTAACCAATCCCTCAAATGCACTAATTAAAGATAAATTATTTTCAAATTTCCATCCTGCCTGCAGGAGGAAATATTTTCAAATTGTATTACAGTTTGTCTAAAAGTTCCACGACCTTTTCTCTCTCCAGGATCAGATAGCCGAGGCGGTCGTTGCTAATGCCTTCTTTTAACTGATATGGAAACTCCAACCGGCCATCTTCAATGCGCGTCTCAAAATATTTAAAGCTGATATTGGAATACTTTTTCAGCTCTTCCCCGATTTCATATAAATGCGTTGATAAAATAAATAGGGAGGACTTTATCTTGATAAGACCCTGGATTACAGTCGATGAGCATTTCATGGCATCCTGTACATTAGTGCCTTTAAAAAGTTCATCAATCAGCACCAGCCATTTTTTCTGGTCGCTGATCTGGATGATGGTATTTCGGATTCGCTGCACTTCATTAAAAAAATAACTCTCTCCTTTCACCAGGTTATCAACCACATTAATATTACTGAGTATTCCATCGAATAAACTGGTGGTCATCGAATCTGCGGGCACACCCATTCCAAGATGGGCCAGAAAAAGTGCCGTGCCCACCGATTTGATGAAAGTGCTCTTGCCAGCCATATTGGCCCCTGTGAGAAAGATGAAATTACTTTCCGGATCCATGCAGAGATCATAGGAAACAGCCTGCGTGAGCAATGGATGATAAAGAGCTTTCACTTCAATATAAGGATAGGGCAAGTCCTGAATTTTCGGCTCTACCAGGTTAAATTCCTTACCGGCCATCGCCATAGAATACCAGGCATCAAGTTTTCCATAAATTCCAATCAGGGTGAGTGCGGCTGGCTTAAAATGATTGCGGATATAGTTTCCATATAATACCACTTCATCTGGCTGAAACTTTTCATCAGGTTTCTTATTGGCGAGTTTTCGGATAATTTCAGGACTTTGCAACATCCTTACCCTTTCCAAAAGGGAGTTCAGCATCTGTGGACAGTCTGTTTTTTCACGCAGGTTTGCAATGGAATTCATACCCCGAACAAAGTCAGCAAAATGGGTAATGGAATATCGCGTAAGTGCGTAGTCAGGTGCGTGCAATAATTTATACATACGGGCACTAACCGGATCATGGGCTGATGGAATCTGATCCAGCGGTGTTTCATAAAACCTTTCCATTACCATAACGGTTCCGTTTGAAATAGACGGTCCCCATTCGCCTTCATGTAAACGGATAACCCGCAGGATTTCCTGGGTCTGGATGATTTTTTCGAGCTGACTGAAAGGATGATTGAAAAACTCCAGGAGTTGTTTTCTGCCACCGACAGTGCGGGTCCGATCCAATTTGCTGAACAGGGAATGTTCCTCTGTTGTCTGGAAAACGGAAAGATCAGCAAAAGTCGTATTGTCAATTTTCATAGTCAAAAGATGACTTATCGTTGGAATTCCAATCGTTTACCTTTCTGGGATTCATCGAACTGCCCATTTCCATAAACCAGATGTCCGTTTACAAAAGTATTTACGATGCTGGCCGGAAATCGGGTTCCTTCCAGGGGACTCCAACCACATTTGTACAATATGTTACGGGCAAGCACATCCGAATCCCGGTTCAGATCGACCATTACCAGGTCTGCATAGTATCCTTCCCTTATGAATCCCCGTTCTTTTATCTGAAAACAAACGGCCACTGCATGGGACATTTTTTCCACGAGTTTTTCAAGTAAAATTTTATTCTGTTGCACATAGTGCAGCATCAGCAGAAGGGAATGCTGCACCAGCGGAAGTCCGGCATGTGCCTGCAGGTAAGAACCGTCTTCACCAGGAAGAGGTTCGAGGGTGCCTGAAGGATTTCTGTAATACCCTTTTTCCTGAAGTGTATGCGGAGCGTGGTCGGTAGCGATCAGGTCGAGCCGGTCATCCAACAGGGCTTTCCATAGCGCTTCCCGGTTCTCCGCAGCTTTAATTGCCGGATTACATTTGATCTGATTCCCCAGGCGTTCATAGTCGTCGGAACTAAAGTGGAGGTGATGCACACAGACCTCGGCCGTGATACGCTTTTCTGCAAGTGGAATCAAATTCGTAAACAGGCTGAGTTCTTTTTCGGTGGACAAATGAAAGATATGAAGGCGGGATCCATGTTTTTTTGCAAACTGTACCGCAGTCAGGGAAGATTCAAAACATGCTTCGACATTCCTGATCAGCGGGTGATCCAATGCGGTGAGTTGTCTGTTTTGTGATTGGAAAACAAGGAGATTTTCACGGATTATCCGTTCCGATTCACAATGTGTGGCAATGAGCACTTCGCTCCCCGCAAATAGTTTGTCGAGCGTCAGATAATTGTCTACCAGCAAATTTCCGGTAGATGAACCCATAAATATCTTTATACCGCATATTTCATTTTTTTTCTCGTTGGTCCTGAGTGCTTCATCCGCGTTGGTGTTGGATGTTCCCATATAAAAGGAATAATTCGCCAGCGAGGTTTTATTTGCGATAGCATATTTTTCTTCCAGCAGTTCCTGGGTGAAAGCCGGTGGAATTGTATTGGGCATCTCCATAAAAGAAGTGATTCCGCCGGCTACTGCAGCCCGTGATTCGGAAGATATAGTTGCCTTATAGGTCAGTCCGGGTTCTCGAAAATGTACCTGATCGTCTATACAACCCGGTAAGAGATGAAGATGTTCTCCGTTCATTTCCATCACCGGAAAGGTTACGGGTATGTGTTTTGCAATCTTTTCAATGCGGCCATTTCTGATGAGCACATCACTGTTGAAAATGCTGCCTTCATTAACGATTGATATATTCTTAATCAGGTAATTTTGCATATCTTGGATCGGATTCGTAACTACATAAAGATGCAATTTATCAAAACCGTTGCAAGGGTTGTTATAATTCTGATCCTGCCCGTCCACGCGTTCACTCAGTCAACTTATCTTCCCCAAGGGTCGCAATTCGAACAATTCCTGGACCGTTTGGGCATAAAGATGCAGACGAATCCTGATCTGAATATATTCACATGTAAGCCCATCAGCAGGAGAGTAGCGGTTGAAGTTACTGACCAGGCCGATTCTTTAAGCGCAATTTATCCATATGGAGAGGCATATCACCTGGGGAAAACTGACCAGGACAATGCCCAAAGCCTCTTAGCCAATAATAGCGAATGGGTTAAAGGCAGCCAGGCGTCTTTTCAAAGTAAACACCCGGTCTGGAATGCCATTTATAAGACAAAGGCGAATTTTTTTGAAGTCAATGAAAAAGATTTCTTTCTGGCTGTGAATCCTGTTCTGCAATTTCAGCTTTCCAATCAGACAGGAAATCCGGAACAGGTATATCTCAACAGCAAGGGACTTACTTTTCGGGGTAAAATTGCGGACCACCTGGGTTTTTCCAGTTTTATTACCGACAATCAGGAAAGAGGGCCTGATTTTTTTAAAGAAAGGGTATATGCTTCGGGATATCCTGCCGTGCCAGGTGAAGGGTATTTCAAAAAATTCAAAAATTCAACAACAGCATTTGATTACTGGGATGCGAGGGGTTCGATAGATTTCGATTTCTGGAAGTATTTTACTCTTCAGTTTGGTTACGACAAAAATTTTATTGGCAACGGATATCGCACGCTTTACCTCAGCGATTATGCTGCTCCTTATTTATTCCTGAAATTGAACCTGCGTATCTGGAAATTAAATTATCAGAACATACTGATGGAATTAACCAGTCAGCACCTGCCTGGTGATTATCTCTATCCAAAAAAATATGCCGTCGTTCACCACCTCAGTGTAAATGTTACTAAATGGCTTAATCTGGGCTTTTACGGTAATATAGCATTCGGCGGAGTAAATCATTTTGAATTTTCGTACCTAAATCCGGTGATTTTCCTGCCTGCGGCCCAACAGCAAAATGGAAGTCCTGATAAAACCACCATCGGGTTTGATTTCAAAGCCAATATTGCACATAGTGTTCAGGCATATGGTGAACTTCTGTTCAATGAATTTGTGTGGAATCAAATCATTCACTATTCCGATGGCTGGTGGGGTAACAAACAGGGACTACAGTTGGGTATTAAATATATTGATATGTTCCGGGTGAAAAACCTCGACCTCCAGGTAGAGATGAATGTCATGCGACCTTATACCTACTCCCATAACGATACAGTGGCAAACTGGTCCCATTATAACCAGTCTCTGGCTCATCCATTCGGCGCAAATTTTTTCGAACTCGTCGGTATCCTGCGTTATCAACCGGCTTACCGGTGGAATATTGAACTGAAATGTATTTATAACGAACAGGGCCTGGATTCCGCAGGGGAAAATTTCGGCAGCAACGTTTTGCTTAACTACGATACCAGACCACGGGATTACGGTTTTTATATCGGGTCGGGAATACCAGCAACTATCGTAAACACAACAGCCTATCTTTCCTTCCAGCCACTGGAGAACCTTTTTCTGGAAGGCACGATTATGTATCGGACTTATAAGAAAGTGGATCCTTCAGCCGGTACTCTGACGTCCAGTTCCACCACCTATACTTTCGGCATCAGACTGAATATGTTTCGCAGACAATACGACTACTAACCAGTAGGGGAGTATGAGAGTATGGGAGTATGGGAGTACACTTAAAACATCACTCCCATACTCTCATACTCCCATACTTTCCTGTTCTAGCCTTCGAAAATTAGGGAGAACACGATCATGCGGGAATGTAACTGATCAATTGTACTTGAGTAAATCAGGTTGGGATCACGATGATGTACATTAATAATTCCGTTACTGATTTTCAGTTCGGGCGATAAAATAAATACTGGGAAAAAAAACTGGAAACCAATGCCGGCTTCAATACTCCAGTCATAAGGGTTTACTTTAACCAGATCATCTGCTTTCCGGGCTGTTGCATTAGATGCAAGGTCATACTGATAGTTCACTCCCCCCAACATGTAAAATCTGAAATTGTGCATCCTGTCCGACAGGTATTTTACCTGAATGGGAAATCCAAGAAGGATCGTTTCAATTTGCTTGGTCGCAACTGCCTGCTGACCGCTTTGCGGGTAACGGATGCTGTAAGTCAGATTCTTATACGAGAACATCAGTTCGGGAAACACAATCCTGAACTCAAAATGCGGGCTGATATTGAAGGTATGCATGCCCGCAAGACCAAAACCTCCGGTATTTTCAGGATTCACATACAGCACGCTGTCACTCAGGAGCAGATTTGGATGCGGTGAAACAGCAAAATGGGAATTATTATAAATCAGGGCGATGCCCAAGTGATAAAACTTATTATCATGGTCAGGCAGATTGATGCCATCCCTCGACTGCGCCCGGGCGGGTTTTATAACGAAAACAATTACTAAAGCAAAAAGGATCCGGTAGATTCCATTATGCAACCTTAAACATCGTAGACTCATAAGTAACAGTCAATCAATAACTTGTAGTTTTAATTTGTTGTATAAAGTTCGACCAGAACAATAAAATCAGTTATCTGATCCCGTTATGAATCAAAATAACGGCCAAAAGGTGGATTAATTGCCGCCGGGCCTTGTAATAACATTCTTTTGATAATTTGGGCTATTTGATACCGGTATAAAGGGTACAAATCCCCATACTAAGTTTTCTTGACCGGGTGTTCTTATATCCGGCCTTATCTAATATGCCAGTGAATACAGTACCCTCAGGAAATGCATTTACAGAATCATTTAGGTATTTGTAAGCTTCCCCATTTCCTGAAAATATCCTGGCAATTCGTGGTGCGATAAAACGCAGGTAAATGGCATAGAAAGGAAGGAAAAAGCCTTTTCCCGGTCTGGAAAATTCCAGAATTACAAGCTTCCCCCCAGGCTTGAGTACACGGTGCATCTCTGAAATGCCTTTTTCGAGGCTCTGAAAGTTTCGCACGCCAAAGGATACTGTTATTCCGTCAAAAGAAGAATCCGGAAAGGCGATTTCTTCAGCATCTCCTTTTTGCAGGCTGATGAATTGTTGCAGACCGGCTTTTGCAATTTTCTGTCTGCCCAGATCCAGCATTCTTTCGGATATATCAATTCCTACGATTCGTTCAGGGGAAAAAATTTTCATCATCATCACCGGCATATCCGCGGTACCTGTCGCAACGTCCAAAATTGTTTTCGGTTTAACCGAACCCAATTCCCGGATAGCTTTTTTCCGCCAGCCTTTATCGATACCTGCACTGAGAAAATGGTTTAGGAAATCATAACGATAAGCAATCTGGTTGAACATGTCTGCCACCTGTTCTTTTTTGGGGATCTCAGAATCCCTGAATGGTACAATCTTATCGTGCTGGTATTCCGGCATGGGTTGCAAAATTAACCGCTTCGGATTAAGATTTAGATAAAATTATGAGGGTTCAGCAGGTTCATGCTGGAATCATAACTTGCAGTATGGAGATTCGCTCAGCATCTTACGTAATCAGCAGTCCTTCCCATCAGGACTGCCCGGTAACCGACCTACCGGAATATGCATTTATCGGGAGAAGTAATGTGGGGAAGTCTTCGCTGATCAATATGCTCACCGATATCGACAAATTGGCAAAAACTTCGGCGGCTCCGGGGAAAACACAACTTATCAACCATTTCATTATTGAAAGTATTGATGAAAAAAGGGCGGTCTCTAAATGGTGGCTGGTTGATCTGCCCGGATACGGATTTGCAAAAGTCTCCATCACACAAAGAAAAAAATGGGAAACCATGATCGAAGACTTTCTCAAAAAAAGAGAAACCCTGGCCCACGTTTTTTTGCTTATTGACAGTCGTCATGAGGCCCAGAAACTGGATCTTGATTTTGTGAACCGGCTTGGAAAATGGGAAATACCCTTTACACTTATTTTTACAAAGTCCGATAAGGAAAACCAACGGACTGTTGCCGCTAATGTCAAAGGATTTCTTCAAAAAATGAGGGCGACATGGCAGTTCCTGCCGGCTCATTTTGTTACCAGCGCAGAAAAGAAAAGCGGAAGGAATAACATACTCCAACTAATCGAAGAGATGAATCAGGATTGGAAAAATACAACCGGTTGATCAGTTTACCACTTTATTTGCACAGCTGCTGCTGGCAAAAGCTTCCGGTTTGGCTTTAAAGGCAAAGCCCATACCGAGAATGTATCCCATGGCTTCCTTCAATGCATCGTTACTTTTGAAATGCGGATTGGTATTGATGTCCGCATGAACTTCCATGTCCACGTTATACAAGGTAAACAAGGGACAAAGCTCATAGGCAATTTCAATACTTTTCGCCACCTCCACCAGCATGCGCTCTTTGATGCTGTAGCGGGTTTTTGTTTTTTCATTATGAATGAACATGAATCCGCCATGTCCTTCGCGAAGAAAAACGATTACGGTGGCAAATTCAGTTTCCGCTCCTTTAACCTGGGAGTCTGTTCCAATGCAGACTTTAAGATGGAATCCGTTTTTTGTTTCGCGCCGGATAGCGTTTTCTACTTCGCGGGCAATCGGTAGTTCAATAAGGTCGCCATTAAATTTTCGCCATAGCATATGGTAATAGGTTTTTCGAATTTACCGAAAAAACATGTCAGCAAAAAATATATATGTTATTAATAGATGATCTTTCGTGAGCCTGATACGGATTCTCCCGACCATTGCAGCACATAAATGCCCTTGGATGCAACACTGGTGCTGATTTCATTAAAACCCGTTTTTAACATTCCCTGCGTGAGTAAGCGCCCGCCAATATCGAAGAGGCGATAACTGTAATTACCTGAACTGTTGAGCTCGAGGTGGTTTGCTTCCTGACGTTCGACTTTCACTGTGTTTTCGTTAACGGCACCCGGACCGGTGTTTTTCCGGTATCCGATATTGTTAGGTGCACCGGCAATCAGGGCGGTATCACTTTGCAAGTCACGGACGCCGGTAGACGGATGTCCATTTTTCCAGTCGGCTGTTTTATAAAAAGGGATACCCATCAAAGGTGCCTCATTGGAAAAAATATTACTTTCTCCACCGCTTAGTTCTGTGATCATGACCCCATAAGAATCGTATTCACTCTGGTGTTGTAGTCCCAGGGTATGCCCGATCTGGTGGGTTGCTGAGGAAGCTATAAAAGACGGATTATCTGATAACGCGTGGATGAATACCCATGCCGGGGTGTCGTTCCCCCAGACAAAAGAACCAATAGCCGACACACCTGTAACTGGTCCGTACCAGCTTCCATCAGGTGTAATAATCACATGAATGCGCTGGTGAACCGGTGCCCGGTCGTATACCGACTTGTCTGTGGTAATATTCAGATTGAATAGCTTGAAATGGTCCGAAATTCTTTTATGGATCCAGGTGATGGTCGCCGGACTAAGTCCTGATGATTCAGCAATAATTTTTCCGTTTTCATTCCAGAGTGTGCCTTCTACTACAGCTCCGTCAAAATCTAGGTATACAGTCGCTGCAGCAGAAGGATAGCTGTTAAGCTGAGGTGACTGGGCAAATGCAGACATTTGGTGTAAGCCTGTCAGGCAGCAGATGATATGTAATAGGAATTTTTTCATTCTGATACTAAAAACCTCTGTTGTGTTTCTATAAAGTAATAATGCCGGTCTTTTTCAACAAGCACCCAACCATCGGTCTCATGTAATTTTAAAAGGTTTCCGGAGTAAAACAAATGACCATTGGGGTCTTTATAACGTGTTATGCTTAACATACTACCCGGTCGGTTTTCTACATTGATAAGCAACGAGATCACCGAATTGCCGTGGTTTGATTTGTTTTGAATATTTCCTTCCAGCCGGAAGCCAGGTGCCAGATCAATTGAAATTTTGCCCGTGAATTGGAACAGAGATTCAAGAACCTGATCACTGACTTCAGTTTTATTTGAATAAGGAAGGTCAGTTTCTGACTCTTTTTTCTGTGCAATCAGGCTGAGACTGAAGAAGAGGCAAAGCCCGAACAGGATGGATTTTAGGGTATGCATTCGGATTAAGGACAGGATAGGGTGCTGTCAGTATAAGAACGAATTTAATCGCAGGGAATTGTTCCCAAATTTGGAAATACCTGATTTCACCTTATGCTAAAAAGGACATTTTTATTATGCGGATTTGCTGAAAAGAAATTTAGGAACAGCAACAGGAATGATACTGGAAACTGATTAAAATTGTCCGGTAGCCAGCAGAACCAAAGTGCATGCTTCCAATACCTGTATGCCCTGATCAGTAAGAATTTTTTCGAATTCCGGATTTTCCGCTCCCGGATTAAATATGACCCGGCGGGGATGCTGGGCTAGTACAAAATCGTAATAGTTTTTCTGATTTTCCTTGTTCAGGTAAACCGTTACTGTATCCAGATCGCTCACCGGGCTCATTTCCTGCAGGACTGTTATGTCAGCAACCCGGGCTGGTCTTCTGCCGATTGCCGATACAGGATGATGGTGTTCGCGCAATTTGTTAATGGCGAGATAACTGTACCGCGCAGGATTGGAAGAACCACCAAGGACTAGCGTTTTTTTAACTGGAGAAGCCATACCTGGATATAACAAATTAAAATGCGGAAAGTTCTCCGTTTATTCATACCAACTCTTTTTTGCCAGATCAATTAAATCAAACAAATTAAAATATGAATTATTTAATGGGGTACCAATTTATAATTCACGGGCTCAATTTTATAAATTGTAATTGGAATGCCGTCCTTTTGACCAGCCACCCACTTCCCTGAATTTTTGACCAGTCTGATCGATTCCTGATCCAGGGAATATTCAATTGATTTGACAATGAAGGGATCTTTGACTACACCTGTGGTATCTACCAGGAAGCAAACGCTGACGCTTCCCTGTATATCTTTATTGAGCGCTCGTTCGGGGTATCTTAGATTATGGGTAAGATAAGACAGCCACTCCGGACGGCCACCGGGATATTCGGGTTCCAATTCCCGGATGGTAGTATCCTTTTGCCCTTCGATATTTTTCCCGGCTAACAGATTCGTGAAACTGACCAGGCTGTCATGTTCATATTCGTATTGCCGGAAAAATTCAATGCTGTCTTTTGTAACACTTCTTAATTTCAAAAACAAACCAATTTTTTTGCCATTTTTATAATTTCCTGTTGAATCCAGGTTACCAAATGAGTTATAAATGCAAAATCTCCCGTTTTTTATGGTCCCGTCATGATCGGCATAGGTAGTGGATTTGACAAGTGGTCCCCATGTGTAATAATAATCCCATTGCCATCTGGCACTGTCCTCTTCATGTATCCACAATATATATTTGGAAGAATCGAGAACGGTTTGATTCATATGAGCATCGAGCGCATAAAACTGATTTTTATCCTGCGCATTAGCAATTAAAAAACCGACGCAAAAAATGGAGAGTAAAAGTTGTTTCATGCGACAATATAAAAACTTATTGTCATTTTTTATGACCTTCCTTTTTGTTGGAAATTCAGAATGGAGTGCCATGTGTCTGCCGGATCAAAACCCGGACTAGAAATGGGAAGGGTTTCAGGAACCGGATCAGGGCGACAGACCAGAATCTGTTTCCGAAAAACTGCTGGATGATGCGGCCGGTCCTTAATCTACCTGCAAACAACCGGTTCCAGTTTTTTTGATAAGATTTTTCCATCTCTTCGCGGGATATGCGGCCTGAAAAAAAATAAGTTAAAGATTCTGCCGCAATTTTGGAAGCATGAAGCGCCATACTCATGCCGTTCCCGCAAAGAGGGGTGATCATGCCGGCAGCATCACCAATACAAATGACGTGATTTTCAACCTGTGTTTTCTTAGAAAAACTGATTTGAGCGATGGTCACGGGTGCCTCTGACAGAACGGTCATCTCATTCAGAATTTTTCGAAGTACCGGGTTTTGTTTCAGTATGTTTTTCTCCATGTCAGGAATGGATTGGTTGTTATTTTTCAGGTTTTCAGATTTCGTCAGATAACAAAAACAATAGCGGTTCCCTTCAATTTTTGAAATGCCACAATAACCACCCGGGAAATTGTGCAGGGCAATCTCAGATTCAGGTAAATCAGTAATTACATGATACTTGACACCCACAAAATTGGTTACCGGATTGTCCAGAACAAAGGATCTTTTCCACTTTACATCAAGGTTGCTTTTTTTCCCATAACATGCAGCTGTAACCGTAGCTCCAAATGTTCCGCCTGTAGTTTCTATCCTGTGTTTACCATCTTCCCATTGTATGTCGTGCACTTTAGTGTGTTCCAGCAGGGCTACGCCCGCCTCACGGGCAATATCAGCCAGCGCAGCATCCAGTTTGTACCGGCTTACACCAAAGCCTCCCAGAGGCAGTGACGCACGAATAGATTCCCCATTCGGAGATGTGACTAATAATTTTTTTATTACAGGTAGTTTCCATTCGTTTAATGGAAGACCCAACGCCGTTAAAAATTCCTGGCTTTCCATACTGATATATTCTCCGCATACTTTGTGAAAAGGATAAAATTCTTTTTCGAATACTACCACCTGCCATCCCAACCGGGCGAGTTGGATAGAAAGCGAGAGCCCTGCGAGGCCACCTCCGACTATAGCTAAATCATAACTGTGGTTTGTATTCATGAAAACATTATGTATTTCTTTGATCTGTCATACCGACTGCTGAATCAGGATCTCACAACGACCAGCCATCGGAATGCCCATTTCCATTGAATGGTATAGTGTGCAATACCAGCCTTGTGTAACAGATCTTCCAGCTCTTTGTTCTTAAATCCCCTCAGTACAGACAAAGGAGCGTCATTTTTTACCAGATAAGATTTTGAAAACAGAGAAGTCAGGAAACGGATTGAATGGTAGGCTATCGGATGGCGATGCAGATCATTAATAAAAAATCCGTAACGGCTGTTCACATGCAACCAACGCAGCAGTAAAATCAGGTCAGGCTCTCTGAAGTGATGACAGAACAATGAACAAAACAGGATGTCAGGTTTAATATCAAACTGAACCTTTTTGTAATCCTGTACCAGAAACTGCACAGGAGTTAACCAGTTCACTTGTTTAGCGACTCCGATACAATCCGGATTAATATCGATGCCCGTGAAAAACAAATCCAGGCCCTTACCGGCCAGTTTTTTTTCGATGGCTTTCAGGTTGTCTCCGCCACCGCAACCTACTTCACAAATATGTAATGTTTTTTCTTTTTTTGCAAGCTTGTTTACCCCGTCTACTGTAATGGTATGCCCGCCGAGATATTGATTGATGACTGATAGTTCATAAAGATTACGCTGGATGTCAGCAGCAGGAATATCAGGCTGATCCAGTAATTCTAGCTTGTCTGATCGAACGGAAAAATCCATAAGGCAATGTAGGGATTCCAGTTATTCGCGGGGATGTAAAAAAGGTACTATTTCAATCAACCCCCAATCCCGATCCGATGATAAAGGTTTCCATTGTCAACCCCGGGCCAAATGCGGCACCGAATATTTTGGCATTCTGCGTTGTCGGAAGATCAGATAAAAGTTCTTTCAGCACAAACAATATGGTGGGAGACGACATATTGCCATAATCTCTCAGAACCTGATAAGAAGCATTTAGTTTTTCCTTCTGAATAGACAAACTTTTTTCTATAGCTTCCAAAATCTTTCGTCCACCCGGATGAATAGACCAATGGGTGATCTGATCCCGCGAAATCCCCTGTTTTTCCAGAGCATGTGTTACCAACATTTCAAAATCTTCTCCAATGAGTGCGGGTACATAACCACTCAGAGTCATAGCAAATCCTGTAGAAGATAATTCCCAGGACATATCCTGCTTACCCCTGGGTATGACTTCTCCGTAAAACCCAAGTAATGGATATCCTTTTGTTTTGTGCCTGTTGCCGGTCACCAGTACAGCCGCTGAACCATCACCGAAAAGTAAACTGGAAGTGATATTGTCGGTGGTGGCCTGTTGCTGGAAATGCAGTGTACAAAGTTCTGTACTTACAATCAGCACCTTAGCATCAGGGTCGGCAGTGCATAAAGAATCAGCGATTTTGAATGCATGGATCGCAGCATAACATCCCATAAAGTTGATGGAGGTTCGGAAAATATTCTTGGGCAGATCAAGTAGTTCGATCAGCTGAAGGTCAAGTCCCGGTGCACTGAGTCCCGTGCAGGTTACCGTGATCAAATGGGTAATTTCCTTCAGATCCACCCGTCCTTTCAGGCAATCCTGAATAGCGATTGCTGATAAGCCTGCTGCTTCACGGTTAAAAATATTCATTCTTTCCTCGAGAGACGGAAAGGGTTCCAGGTTTTCCGTTGGCGGATAAAAAGTCCATTCTCCCGGTGCATGACTATAGTCGGGCAAGACGGAATAACGGGTTGAAATCCCGCTTTGATGGTATAGATATTTCAGCGTCCGCCTTTCCTTTTCATTAAATGCATAAATGCGGCTCATGAAATGCAGAATTTGATTCTGCTTATGTCTAAACTGCGGAACTGCTGTGCCAATCGATGTAATCTGACTCAATCCTTTATTTTAATAAGTTTTTATCCGGTCAGCCGGTAATTCATCAGGAATACAAGAATAAAGCCAATGCTCGTAAAACAGGAAGCGATAGTATTCATCCTCATGGTGTGCCGGAAATCGGCTCTCGAAGGATTTCGCCATACCTGAACAGCCCACACTATAAAGTATACGAGAATCGGTAGCAGGCAGGTTGATAAAAGAGCAAATTCTTTTATTTCCAGAGAAGATAAAAAGAAAATAGCAAGTGCAGACATGGCAAGGACATTTATAACAGCACAAAACCAGAATGTGCCCCGAATGCCTAACAGAGCACTTATAGTCCGAACCCCGTCATTTGCATCCGACTCATGCTGATAAATCTGGGTTAGCGGATAAAAACCACCTATCAGCAATGTAGCAGAAATCATTCCCAGAACAGGCACTTGAAGGGTTCGTAAAGGATGACATCCATGGTAGACCATAAAAAAAACGACAGCCCCCTGACAAATAATTACGGTGAGATAACCTGTGACCGGGTATTTTTTCAGGCGTACGGATCGGGCACTGTAAGCACGGGAAGCGAGAATGTACAAAGCGGTAGCTCCCACGAAAATGATACTGATAAAAAGGCCTAATAGTAGCGCCAAAGCATCCATGATCAGGCTCACCCAAAGCAGTTGGCGTGTAGGAGGAAGCGGGTTTTTCACTCCACCAATACTGGCTTCGTCGCGGTCCATATAACTATTAAAACCATTGCTGGATGGATATATTAAAATATGTATGATAAAAAAAATGAGAAGGGCCCTTTCAATATTGGGCCTGACTACCTGACTCAGCGCAAACCAATATACAGGCATCAGAAAAAAGGAAAAATGAATACGAAGTAACTGGATTGTAGACCGTTTGATCATGAAACAGGCGTGTTAACCGGTTGAAGGCAAGAAGGTAAGGAACTCCAACCAATTCCTGTGCTGGTGAGAGAGCAGCAGAGTGGACTATTTCTCTTCCGGCTGGAATATTTTTCCCTGCGGCGAAGGAAGGCTGTATTTAAGGCGCTGGTATTCAAAATTTTGTGTACTGGTACTTATTTCTCTTCGAGGTAACAGTTAACTAATTATTGTCTTCTCTGCCAGTCGCCTGGAGAAAATGCCAATCAAAAATCAGTACAAAATATTAGTATCGTAAAATTCTTAACCGTGGGCGGTTGTTAAACAAGCATTCGCAAAGGCTCTTCCAGGAGCCCTTTCAGCGTTTGCAGAAAGGCTGCCCCCGTTGCCCCGTCCACTACGCGGTGATCACAAGTCAATGTAAGTTTCATTACGTTGCCCGGAACAATTGCTCCATTTTTTACAACAGGAGTCTGCTGAATGGAACTAATGGCAAGAATACAGGCATCGGGGGGATTGATGATGGCGGTAAATTCATCCATTCCAAACATACCCAGATTGGAAATCGTGAAAGTGCTTCCTTCCCAGTCTGCTGGTTGTAATTTTTTATTTTTCGCACGGGTAGCAAAATCTTTTACTTCCACGGAAATTTGTGAGAGTGATTTGGTATCTGCGAATCGCACTACAGGAACAAGCAGGCCATCTTCCACGGCAACCGCCACGCCAATGTTTACGTGATGATTCACCCTTATTTTATCTCCCATCCAGCTGCTGTTGACGGCTGGATGTTTTTTCAGAGCTAGTGCAGTGGCTTTGAGTACAAAATCGTTAAAGGATATTTTAACCGGTGCAGTCTCATTGATTTTCCCCCGACTTACGACAGCCTGATCCATGTCCACCAGAATGGTCAGATAGAATTCTGGTGCCGAGAATTTTGCTTCCGAAAGACGTTTTGCAATTACTTTTCTCATTTGTGAAACAGGAACATCGTCAAAACTAACCTGCCCGGCGGGTGTTGCCGGAGCGACAGTCCTTTCCTGGGAAGTTGCTTGTGCTTCCGGGGCTGATGGTGTAAAAGCCGCCACATCTTTCTTCACGATGCGACCGGCATCCCCGCTTCCATGAAGTTGTGAGAGGTCAATGCCTTTTTCAGATGCCAGCTTTTTAGCCAACGGCGAGGCTTTAATCCTGCCGTCACCATTCAGGGAAGGCGCTTTTTCGGTTGTTTGTTCCTGTTTGGCTTTTGTATCAACCGGTTCATTTACGGTCGCCGCCGCAGTTGCAGGTCCGGTCCCTTTGTTTTTTGCGGCATCAACAATCTGTTGCACATTTACTTTACCTTCTTCGCCAATTATGGCGAGAAGATCATTGACGGCGATCTTCTGTCCTTTTTCCGCACCGGTGAATAATAATTTCCCCTCCTTATAACTTTCCAGTTCCATAGTTGCTTTATCGGTTTCGATATCTGCTAGGATATCTCCTTTTTTTACCACATCACCTACCTTTTTGTGCCAGGCGGCTATCACACCTTCTGTCATCGTATCACTGAGCCGGGGCATGAGGATAACTTCCTGCATAGTGGTCAGATCAGGTCCTGTTGCTGCCGGGGATGTTTTGGTTGCGGGAGTTGTTGCAGGAGTTAGAGTGGGTGTTGCTGTCGGACCAGGAGCTGTAGTTGCTGCGGATTTTTCGCCGGCAGGAGGTGTTTTAGCGCCACCTTTCACGAGGGTACTAATGTCCTCGCCTGGTTTCCCGATGATGGCCAGCAAATCGTTCACCTGGATCTTACCACCCTTATCAGTGCCTGTAAATAACAACGTGCCGTCTTTATAACTCTCCAGGTCCATGGTAGCTTTATCGGTTTCCACTTCAGCAAGAAGATCACCTTTTTTCACCGGGTCACCCACTTTTTTATGCCAGGCAGCGATTACTCCTTCCGTCATCGTATCACTAAGTCTCGGCATTAAAATAACTTCAGCCATAAAACTGGATCATTTAAAAATTTTGGAACTTCGAAATTAAGGCAAAAACGCGAAATGAAGGGCCGTCGCCGGATCATGCTTTTTGAAGTAAAGGAATTTCTTTAACATTACCTGTGCGCTTGAGGACTCCCCAATTCTGCAATTCTCCTTTTATTGCTCTCCTGAATGATTTGAACAAAACATACCACAATAGCCAGCGCCAGACCAGACGCTGGGGAATCAGCCAGATCAGTTTGCTAAGTTTTTCCTTTTCAAAACTGAAAGCCAGGATGGCCACACCCAGGTCAACCAACAGAAACACCAGGTAATATTTGGCAATACGGGCACCATTGCCAAATCTGATCCCGATCAGCATAATGAGGTCTGCCAGGGGAATTATAGAGGGAATGATATACTGAAAAAGGAGAATATTGGGCAATGCGATCCAGCCCAACGCCCTGTTGCGGGAACTGAATAACATATCCCGGTTTTTCCAAAATGTCTGCATTACACCGAAACTCCAGCGGAACCGCTGTTTAATGAACATTTTAACGGTTTCAGGTGCTTCCGTCATTGCAATCGCATTGTTTTCATTTTCAACAATATAGTCACAGCGAAGTAATCGGATCGTCAGGTCGCAGTCTTCAGCTAATGTATCGGTGGTAAAACCACCGGCTTCTTCTATCGCCGATTTGCGGAAAGCTCCAATGGCCCCGGGAACTACCGTAATGGCATTTAAATAGGCAAAGGCTTTCCGGTCGAAATTCTGGCTGCTGATGTACTCGACTGACTGCCAGCGGGTGAGCAGGTTAACGGTATTTCCAACTTTTACATTTCCTGCTACGGCACCTACTTTTTTCCCGTTATGATATTGCACATCCCCAAAATGCATCATGAGTTTTGATACCGCATCGCTAAGGAGTTTGGTATCTGCATCTATGCAAATCACGAAGGGAGCTTCCGACTGCTCAATGCCATAATTCAGTGCAGAAGCCTTTCCGCCGTTGGGTTTGGTCATGACCCGCACTTTATCATTTGTTTCAAAAGCAGATCTCACCTTGTTGAATGTTCCGTCCTTGCTGCCATCATCCACAAATATGATTTCGAAATTTGGGTAATCAGTACGCAATAAATTTTCTACTGAACCAACCGCATTGACTTCCTCATTGTAAGCGGGGACGATGATACTTACTTTGGGTGCATCTGTCCCTTCGGCATTCCAAAATGGTTTCAGGTCAAATTTCTTTTCCCATCTATGCTGTTTGCTGGCCATAACAGCCATAAAAAGAATTCGTAAAAGAGAAAGGACGATAAATATGATGAAGACGGAAGTCAGTACATGGCTACCGAGATAAGCAAACATGGCCAGAAAATAATTTAACTGCAACAGGTAATATCCGCTTCCCCGTGGAACGGAAGGCATCAGATCTTCCTTCTTCTTACCGAGCAGATCAGCGATTGTGGTGAACTGATAACCTCTTTCTTTAAAATAATGAATAATGCGGGGAAGAGCTTCCACTGTGGCTTCCCGGCTTTCTCCGCCGGCATCATGCAACAGTATGATATTGCCGCTCAGATTCTGGTCGGTCATACTTTGTTTCCGGGCAATCACACGCGCAACAATCGAATCAGCAGAAGTACCGGGTTCCCAGTCCAGCGGATCAATCGATTCGCCGATATCCAGATAATTTTTTTCACGGGCAAGAGCCACGGGTATTAATTCTTCCGCCTTCTGAGGCTCGAAATCTGCATTAAAGGGAGCACGGAACAATACGGTCGAGTGACCGGTGATGGCTTCGATCAGCAATCTTGTTGCATCCATTTCGATAATCGCCCGCTTCCTGCTGACCATGGCGATATTGGGATGGGTAAATGTATGGTTGCCGATTTCATGGCCTTCCCGGTAAATTCTTTTGACGATGGGAATATTGTTTTCGGCATTGATTCCGACCAGAAAAAATGCGGCCGGCACGTTTTCCCTCGATAAAATATCGAGAATCTGGGGTGTATATAGCGGATCCGGTCCATCGTCGAAAGTGAGCACCAGCTTTTTCTTATCGCGGGTTCCATATTTTTTTGCCAGCCATTTGGACGGGAGTTTGTCATAAACCTCTTCACTGATCAGGAACTCCGTAGTATCCAGTTCGGGAATGATTTTCCCGCTTGTAGGGCCACCAATCACATCGAGCACTTCACCTTCGCCAGAGTAAGCCGGAGTTTCATCCATGCTCATGGTTCTTACAGTACTGAATAACCGAAAATCAAATAAGCGCAGGCTGTCTTTGCTCATATCATGGTCGAAAAAATCCCACATTCTTGTATCTTCGTTGCCCAGACGCCAAAGCGCCACACCTCCGAGTCCCGATTCTTCGGCAAACCGCATGGAGTTGAATGTAGTTGCGGCATCCGTAAACTGCACCTGATGTGGTGCACCATCGTCCCCGTCATAGGTGAAATGCAGATTATAAGAGTCGTTGTCAAATTTTATTTTTCCATCATAACTGCGCGCCAGCGTAAGGGCGTCCTGGTAGCTGATCGGTGCCACGGAAATCACCTTATCGTTTTCGTTCAGCTTCCAGTCGTATCCAAATCCGGCTACCGCAAGGATGAGTTTTTCGGTGGGGATTTTTTTAATGGCGTCATCCACTGCGCCTTCTATCCATTTCTGGTGACAAATGGGGCCGGGTCCGGTTGCGTCGGAAAACTGGTCGTATGCCATTATAATCACGTAATCGTTAAATGCGGATAGTTCTTTAAAATTATAATCCTGGTTGAATGGCTGCACGTCCTGCGTGACTAACAGTCCCTTGGCGTGCATTTGTTCATATAGTGTTTTTTGAAATTGTACCAGTATTTCATTCTTTTTTTCCTGCAGGTCTTCGAAATCAATATTTATGCCGTCGAGTTTATAAAATTCGAGATACTTAATAATATCCTGGATCAGCCGGTTTCTTTTTTCAGGATTGTTCAGAATACGATGCACCACATCTCCGCGGAAAACACTTTTGTAATTATTGGTCAGCAAAGGCAGCACTTTTACACCCGACTTTGCCATAATATCCAGGGCCTTCTGATCTACTGTGGCGTAGAGCGTGTCTGCATTGGGATCTAGAAAAAACCATTCCGGCAAGACCATATTGAGCCTGGAAATATTCTGCACCAGTGATGTGTATGAAGAAGGGGACCAGTTCACATAAAAACCCGCCCGGATACCGGTAGAAAATTTTTTGAAGGAATAAAAGCTGGAATCTGCCTGCACCAGGATTCCATTCTTCTTACGGAATCGTTTGGGCGTCGGATAACCACCCGCCTTGTAGGCAACTTTTTCGTTGATATATTTACGAAATCCTCCATACTGTTTACCAATCTTGCTTTTATTAAAAAGCCAGCTGGAACTATCGAGCAATGCTTCTTTTTCCTGCACCCCGATCATATTCGGAAGCGAAGGAGTGTATACCCGGGAAAGCGTGATGATGATGGTAATGACCGCCAAAACAACAAAGAGGGCGATTAAGCGGCTGCTCCAAACAAATCGAGACCACCGGGAAGAGGAGCTCGTTTGAAATACCTGAGTCGTAGAATTTCCTGCCATAAGAATATGTAAAGATCCTGCGAATCAACGGCTAAGCAAAATCAGGGGTGCCAAATTAGAGGATTTTTAGCATTTACGGCTGAATGAAATTTAACTGAAGACGGAATCAGTAATCAAGTTCCAGTTTCAATTTGTCTTTCAACTCTTTAACAAGTGGATACATCTCGGCGATCTGGTAAAACTGGTCTCTTTTAGTCAGGGTTTTTTCCTGGGGTGCGTTTTGGACGTTCTGTTCCCGGATCACCACCGAAAAAGAAATGTTTTTATTCCGGAATCTAAGCTGTATCAGATCAGAAAGTTTCCTTTTCTCCTGTTCGATGAAACGCTGCTCGAGGTTATTATTGGTCAGGATTTCAAAACGCAGTTCATCCAGAATGCGAAGTTCAGCGCCTTCAAAACTCTGGGCGGCAGAATTTTTATTTTTTTTCAATTCTGTCGTAAATAGATACCAGACCTCCATCAGCGGTTCGGTTTCCAGTATTTGTATATCCCCGGCTGTCGCAGATGTTTTCCTGTTTACGACTTCCTGGCGAATTTTGGAGAGGGCACCCGGGCTTGTTAATGCGCCGGTATTGGTTTTGGATTCCTCAATGATTAGTTTGGCAGGTTCCGTAAGAGCGGGGATAATATTTTCGATTAAGGAATCAGTTTTTTTGGGAACCGCCGCTTCTTTAGGGGACCGGGATTTTTCATTCTTTATTTCAAGCGGAGTTATTCGTCTGAATGCTACCGGCTTTACGGTTTCAGTCCCTTTTTTTTTATCCGGCACGACCTGAGATAAATGAAGTGCCTGATTGAGATAGGCCAGTTTGATCAGTGTCAGTTCGACGTGAAGCCGTTTGTTCCGGGCAGCTTTATAATTGATTTCAGATTCACCCAGCTGGTTCAACGCACTGATCAGCCATGCTGTGTCTGCATATTTTGCGGTTTCAATATATTTTTGTTTAAAGTCGTCCACCACGACGAGCAGACGGGCTGCTTTTTCATCTTTGCATATCAGCAAATTCCGAATGAATTCGGCAAATCCGTTCAGCAGTAGGTCTCCTTCAAATCCTTTGGCGTTGATTTCATCAAATATGAGCAGTGCTTCGGACAATTGTTGCCCAAGGACAGCCGTCAGTAAGTTGAAATAGTAACTTTCATCCAGAATGTTTAGGTGCTCCAGGGTATCGGCATAAGTGAGTTTTCCATCTGAAAAACTTACCATTTTGTCCATGATGCTCAGCGCGTCCCTCATGCAGCCTTCACTTTTTTGGGCAATAATTTCAAGTGAGGACTTGTCGGCCGGGATGTTTTCCTTTTCGCAAATCTCCTGCAAATGATCAATAATATCCTGGTTGGTTATCCTTTTGAAATCAAATACCTGGCAGCGGCTGAGAATAGTTGGAAGTATCTTATGCTTTTCCGTTGTAGCAAGGATAAAAATAGCATAGGGTGGTGGTTCTTCCAGTGTTTTTAGAAAAGCATTGAAAGCTGACGAACTGAGCATATGCACTTCATCAATAATATATACTTTGTATTTTCCCGGTTGCGGGGCAAATCGTACCTGGTCAACCAGTGAACGAATATCGTCAACTGAATTATTGCTAGCGGCATCCAGCTCATGTATATTAAGTGAAGTGCCTTCATTAAAAGAAATGCAGGAGTGACATACATTGCAGGCCTCCCCATCTGTCGCCGGGTTTTCGCAGTTGATGGATTTGGCCAGGATACGCGCACAGGTTGTTTTACCCACACCGCGCGGTCCGCAGAATAAAAATGCGTGGGCAAGCTGTTTGTTCCGGATGGCATTTTTTAGTGTCGTCGTGATGTTTGATTGGCCAACAACTGTTGAAAAGAGCTGTGGTCGGTATTTTCTGGCCGAAACGATGAATTTATTCATAACCCTTGCCTCCGGTAACTTGTTGTTTGCAATAATAATAAAGTTTTAGAAGACGGGATGTCTTTTAAATTCGCGTGTCCGGTCGAAAACATACCGATATGTGATGAGTTTTCTACTCGGGTAAGTATCAGCCATTGTCCGGATCATATTGATCATTTTCGGATTGAAATCGCCCACCCATTGCATTTCATATTCTGTGTAAGGCAAAATAAGTACCATTTTCCCGGTTTCTGCGATCATGTAAGCGTCGATTCCTTTGCCCTGGTATTCGGGAATGATACCAAATACCAGGCCCGTAAATTTTTTATTCTTCTTTGTTTTTACCAGCCATAAGAACTTCAGTTTTTGCAGAATGCCGAATTTTCCATTCAGGTACTTGAACCATTGGTTTAAATCGGGAATATTTACAAACATGGCGATCGGTTTTTCGTGGTGGTATACAAACCAGATCAGCCTTTCTTCCATGAAGGGCTTCATCTGACGGAAGAGTTGTTTCACCTGGTCAAGTTTCATTTGCTTCATTCCTCCATGGCCTGCCCACGCCTTGTTATACACTTCTGTGAAATAACCAGCATATCGGTCAAGATCACGGATGTTTATATGAGCCGCCCGGTAAGATGGGTCGGCTGCGACGACTTCATGACGATCCATGAGTTTTTTGCTGAAAGGTTTTTTGGGATCCATACCAAAGCATATCTGTTCAAAAAACAT
The DNA here is from genome assembly GCA_041481385.1 of Puia sp. Taxonomy (GTDB): domain Bacteria; phylum Bacteroidota; class Bacteroidia; order Chitinophagales; family Chitinophagaceae; genus Puia. The sequence goes on along the minus strand of JBGPBW010000008.1, from coordinate 11,012 downwards.
TTTGAACCCATAATTTTCAAAGAGCTCCCGGTAATAGGGTGCGTTGAAATTCATATGGTAGAGCGGTTCATGGAACCCTTCGGTTACCAAACCCCACCAACTGTCGCGCTCACCGAAATTGATGGGGCCGTCCATGGCTTCCATACCCCGTTGAAGGAGCCAGTGCCTGGCAACATCAAAAAGCTGGTCAGCAGCGTCCTGGTTAAGAATACAGTCAAAAAAACCAATGCCCCCTACCGGGAATTCATCCCCTTTGGATTTATATCTTTTGTTCACAAATGCTGCAATCCGGCCGATCAATCGTCCATTTTCATCTTTCAAAATCCAACGGGCAGCCTCACCCTGTCGAAAAGCTTTGTTCTTTTTAGGGTTAAAAATCTGATCAATGTCCTTATCCAGCGGCCGTATATACCCCGGAACACCACCCATTATCTCTACATTTGCCCTTATAAAATCCCGGGCTCCGTCCTGATCCTCAACTTGTATTAGTTGCATATTTAGAAGTTGACAGCGGTAAAAATACTTGGTTTTTCATTTCGGAATTCCGGGTCCGGACACTTACCTTTGCAGCCGATTTTGAAGTAACTTTTTTAAAAATTGTTATATGCCAAATGCAGGCAAGATTAAACAAATTATCGGCGCGGTGGTCGATGTCCAGTTCAAAGGCAAGCTTCCGGAAATTTACAATGCCCTGGAATTGAAGAAACCAGGCGGCGGCGAAATTCTGGTAATGGAAGTGCAACAGCACCTGGGCGAAGACAGTGTTCGTTGTATTGCTATGGACGGTACTGAAGGGCTGATTCGCGGCCTTGAAGTGCTCGATACCGGAATTCCAATTTCTATGCCGGTTGGGGATGCCATCAAAGGCCGGTTATTTAATGTAACAGGAGATCCGATAGATGGATTACCGCCCGTATCCAAAGTGAACGGCAGACCCATTCACAATAAACCGCCTGCATTTGAAAATCTTAGTGTAAGTACTGAAATCTTATTTACCGGGATCAAAGTAATTGACCTGATCGAACCCTATGCCAAAGGTGGTAAAATTGGTCTTTTCGGAGGTGCCGGCGTCGGCAAGACCGTTTTGATCCAGGAGCTGATTAATAATATTGCGAAAGCCTATGCGGGTGTTTCCGTATTTGCTGGCGTCGGGGAGCGTACCCGTGAAGGAAATGACCTGATGCGGGAAATGATTGAAGCCGGAATCATGAAATACGGTGACAATTTCAAACACAGTATGGAACATGGTGGGTGGGATCTTTCCAAAGTGGATATGAAGGAACTTTCTGAATCTAAAGCTACTTTTGTATTTGGACAGATGAACGAACCTCCTGGTGCCCGTGCTCGGGTAGCACTCAGTGGCTTGACCATTGCAGAATATTATCGTGATGGAGACGGAAAGGGCCAGGGCAGGGACATCCTGTTTTTTGTCGATAATATCTTCCGTTTTACCCAGGCCGGTTCTGAGGTGTCTGCTCTTTTGGGTCGTATGCCTTCTGCCGTCGGATATCAGCCTACGCTGGCTACTGAAATGGGTCTTATGCAGGAAAGAATTACTTCTACCAAAAATGGTTCCATTACGTCCGTACAGGCTGTATATGTGCCCGCGGATGATTTAACCGATCCGGCACCGGCAACTACCTTTGCACATCTGGACGCGACAACCGTTCTCGATCGTAAGATTGCGGATCTGGGTATCTATCCTGCGGTAAATCCACTGGATTCCACTTCCCGCATTCTGACACCCAAGATCGTGGGTGATGCACATTATGATTGCGCAAACCGTGTAAAACTTGTGTTGCAGCGTTATAAGGAATTGCAGGATATTATCGCTATCCTCGGATTGGATGAATTAAGTGACGAAGACAAATTAATAGTAAGCCGTGCACGTAAAGTACAGCGTTTTCTTTCCCAGCCATTCCATGTTGCAGAAGCATTTACCGGTTTGAAAGGTGTGCTGGTGCCGATTGAAGAAACCATTCGGGGATTTAATATGATTATGGACGGAGAGGTGGATGACTTCCCTGAAGCGGCATTTAACCTGGTGGGAACGATTGACGACGCGATTGAGAAAGGGAAGAAGTTAATGGCACAGGCACAAGGCTAATATTTATATAAGTATGGAAGTATTGAGGTGTGGAGGTGTGGAAATGAAAGACAGAGATAGCGATTTCCCTGTTTCATTTTCTCGTTTTAATTGAACTTCCACACATGCATATTTCCACACTTTCATACTAATCGTTATGAATCTCGAAATTCTTACTCCGGAAAAAAAATTATTCAGTGACGAAGTATATGGCGTCCAACTTCCCGGTGTTTCCGGATCATTTGAAGTGCTTGATAAACATGCCCCGCTGGTTAGCGCATTGAAGAGTGGCCGTATTAAAGTATTGAACGATCGCAGTCAGGCAAGTTATTTTGACATTAAAAGTGGATTTGTGGAAGTTTTCAATAATCGTGTGACAGTTTTAGTAGAAGGCGCAAAAGCTGTCTGAGGGATCCAGGCTTAATTCAGCTGCGGATCGATAGGGAAATTAATCATCATCAGATAATTTCCACCCAGATGACGGATCGCATCTTTCCAGATTTCATCTGTTTTTTTGTGAAAAATGAGATTCTGACTTGCTTTGGCTGACAACCAGGATTTTTCTTTTAATTCATCTTCCAGTTGTCCCCCGGCCCAGCCGGAATAGCCAATATAAAACCGGATCTTCGTAGTTTGAATTTCCCCCGAACGAATGAGTTCCAGTGCTTTTTCAAAATCACCACCCCAGTAAATGCCTTCAGTCACCAGATAACCACCCTGTATGAGATCGGGATACTGATGAAGAAAATGAATGGTATCTGTTTGTACCGGTCCGCCGAAATAAACCGGTATTTCCAGGTCATCTGCATTGTTAACCAGGTCTTTCAGATTGTATTCGTAGGTCTTGTTGAGCAAAAAGCCGAAACTTCCTTCACTTTGATGTTCGCAAAGAAAAATGACCGACCTTTTAAAATTGGGATCTTTCAGAAAGGGGTCAGCGATCAGCAATATACCAGCCGCGGGACTCTCCATAGTCGTAAATTAACTAATCTGATGCATAATTGTTTAATAAATTTGCCGGCGATAAAGACAGGCTACTGGTTTTAACAGCATGTAAATTCCTGCTCTCTTGAAAAAAAATTTTACCACTATTTTTATTCTCATCAGCATCTCCCTTGTGGGTATTATCTATATCCAGTGGAACTGGATCACCACCATGGTGGAAAACAAGGAAGAAGAACTTAAACATAAACTCGTTGATGTTACCAGCGATGTGGGCAGGGAACTCATCGAATATAAAAAGACGGCCATTTCAGGCAGTCAGTTGCTTCGGACCCCCCAGGGTTTCGGATTCAGGCCCTCCGAGCAGTTTCTGCAGGAACTCATGAAACCGCCTTTGATCACCCAGCGGTTCAGTTACCATGAAATATCGGACATGCTGCGGAAGGCATTTGTTTACCGCGGATTAAAGGATACCAAGTTTGAATTCAGTATTTTTTCGAATAATAGTTTTACTTCTTCTATATTTTCAAATACCCATGAACTGAAATCGCCCAATTATTACCAGGCTTTCCTGGATTCTGTCCATAATCATGGGGTGGTTTATCCTCTGGTAAGTTCTCTTTCGGAGATCAATGATGTTGAGCCATTTGAAACACTTTCTGTAGTAATACCCGACTATAAAGCAGTAGTCATGAAACAGATGCGATGGATGATTTGCGGGGTAATTTTTTTTACGCTTGTTATAGTCAGTGCATTTTATGTAACGGTAAGTACCCTGCTGAAGCAAAAAAAGCTGAGCGAGATAAAAAATGATTTTATCAATAACATGACGCATGAATTTAAAACTCCGCTGGCCACCATTTCCCTGGCAGTGGATGCCATGCGCAATGAGAAAGTGGTGAGTGACCGCGAAAAGTCTGCTTATTTCAGCAGTATCATTAAGGAAGAGAACCGTAGAATGAATAAACAGGTTGAGACCATTCTGCAGGCTGCCCTGATCGACCGCCAGGAACTGCAACTGAAATTGCAGCCACTGCACGTAAACCAGGTAATACGGCATGTGCTTGACAATTTTAAACTGCAGCTGGAAGAAATTCATGCCAATGTGGTCCTTCAGCTCGACGGAGGATATGATATGGTCGAAGCAGACGAAGTGCATTTTAACAACCTGATTTCAAACCTGGTGGATAATGCGATCAAGTATTCCCGTGAAAAATTAATGATCAGGATCCAAACCCAGCGGACTGGCAAATACATGATCATCCGCCTCGAAGACAATGGCATCGGTATGACTAAGGAAACACAACGCCGGATTTTTGAGAAATTTTATCGCGCACATACGGGAAATGTACACAATGTAAAAGGATTCGGACTGGGCTTGAGTTATGTGAAATCCGTGGTCGATGCTCATAGCGGCCGAATTAAGGTGGAAAGCACGATTGGAAAGGGAACGACGTTTATACTCGAAATCCCGCTGATCAGGCAGGAAAAAAAACTCCCCCTCAACGTCTGACAAAACAGTTGTGTGGTCATTCAGGGCAGAAACAGGCAGCCATCACCATAACTGAGAAACCGGTATTCATGTTCTAACGCCCAGGTATATACGCTTTTCCAGGACGGGCCGATCAGCGCAGCGACAAGCAATAATAATGTAGATTTCGGCTGGTGAAAATTAGTGACCAGGCCGTGCACCACTTTGAACGGATAACCGGGAACGATAAACAGCTGTGTTTTGGTAATCAATTTTTTTCCGGGAAGCAATTCTATCCATGCCAGCAAATGTTCAAGGGCATTTTTTACTGAAATTTCCGGGTTCAGGTCATAAGGATCATTTTGATGCAGGCTTAGCGTTTCAGTCGAAATGGTGTTATCCTTGCTTACCTTCAACCCAAGCCAGTAAAGGGTTTCAAGGGTTCTCAACGATGTGGTGCCAACGGCGATGATGGGTTCATGTATTCTTGAAATCAGTGTATTTAATGTATTGACATCTACTTCGATAAATTCTTCATGCATCAGATGTTCGGATATATTTTCCTTCTTCACCGGCATAAATGTTCCCGCACCTACATGTAGTGTCAGATAGAGCGGTTGGATTTTTTTAGCCGACAGTTCTTTCAGCAATGTTTCCGTAAAATGCAATCCGGCAGTGGGGGCAGCCACGGAACCGGCTTCCTGCGCATAAACGGTCTGATATCTGTGTGCGTCAGTTCTATCGGGTGATCGTTTCAGGTATGGAGGCAGAGGAACCGATCCCACGATATGCAGCACTTCGGCAAATGGAGATTCGGCGGGTGTCCAGGAAAATTCAACCGTGAAATCATCGGCTCTTTTTTTGATGAAACGGGCTTCCAGCCTGGTTTCCCCCGATTGTTTCACCAATACCTGTCCCCGCTTCCACTTGGACGCGCCACCTATTAAGCATGTCCACAATACTTTTCGGGGTTGCATCATGGCCGATGTTATGTTGGGATGATCCCCGCCTGGTTCGAGGCAGAAAATTTCAATTTGACCACCACTTGGTTTTTGAAATAAAATCCTGGCCTCTACGACCCGGCTGTTGTTAAGTACGAGTGAAGATGGTGATGGTAGAAAATCAGAGAGCTGTCGAAAATTAGAATCTTCCAGAATACCCTTTCTCCAGACCAGGAGTTTGGATTGATCCCTTCCTTCCAGCGGATAACGCGCAATCTTTTCATCAGGCAATAGGTAGTTGAAATCAGACAACTGCAGATGCCGGGGAAATCGTTTTTGAAGAGGCATACTTCATAGTTATGCACAGATATTCACAGTGATTAACAGGTTATACACAGGGTATTGGGCATTTAATCGTGAAGTCTAGCCTTAAATGCATGCCTGTATGGGTTTCTAATGCATTGAAAATCTGTGGAAAAATTAAAATCTCCCAAATTAGTTTGTAAAGTGGGAAAAAGTGTTATTTTGTGTCAATTATTAAAAACATTGTTTCAAGTCCTTATAAATGAATGGTTTTCTTGGAGAATACGAGGTAACGCTCGATACAAAAGGGCGGTTTCTCTTGCCGGCGTCGCTCAAAAAGCAGACTGGCGAGGAAGCGGGATCCTTTGTAATCAACCGGGGTTTTGAAAAATGTTTGGGTCTTTATCCCATGAAAAGCTGGGAGCCTATATTTGATCAGATCAGCCAATTGAATGATTTTGATCCGAAGGTAAGGTCATTCCGGAGATATTTTTTAAATGGGGCAACGATGATGGAATTGGACGGAGCGGGCAGATTGCTCATTCCGCAAAATCTGAAAGAACATGCAGGCCTCGAAAAAGATATAGTATTGGTTACGGCGGTTAACAAGATAGAAATCTGGGATAAAGTTAAGTACCAGCAGTTCTTTGAAACCTTTTCACCGGATGATTTCAGCGGCCTGGCCAATGAGGTAATGAATGGCAAATCCGATAAATGAACTATATGAGGGATTCCAGTCCCGCATATCATATACCCGTATTGCTTTCTGAAGCGATGGACGGTTTGAATATCAGGGCGAACGGGGTCTTTGTTGATTGCACCTTTGGCGGAGGTGGCCATTCAACAGAGATCCTGGCTCACCTGAACCAGGAAGGACGACTTTATGGATTTGATCAGGATGCAGATGCACGGAAGAACAGTCTTCCCGATGAGCGTTTTGTTTTCATCCCGCACAATTTCCGGCACCTTCAAAGGTTTTTGCGGCTCCACAATGTAACAGCTGTGGATGGCATACTCGCAGACCTGGGCGTGAGCAGTCATCAGTTTGATGAACCCAGTCGCGGATTTTCCACCAGAGCCGACGCAAACCTGGATATGAGGATGGACAAACGTCAGACCCTTTCTGCAGGATCCGTCCTGAACACCTACAATGAACAGCGGCTACAGGAAATGTTCAGCCGGTTTGGAGAAGTGACCAACGCAAAAACTCTGGCAGGGGCGATTGTAACCTTGCGCAACAAGACAGGGTTTCGTACGGTCAACGGATTTAAGCAGGCCATCGCGGATCTGGTGAAAGGGAATCCCAACAGGTACTTTGCGCAGGTATTCCAGGCATTGCGCATTGAAGTGAATGATGAAACCGGTGCATTACGGGAAATGCTTGAGCAGGCTCCAGCCGTATTGAAACCGGGTGGCCGAATTGCCATCATCAGCTTTCATTCGCTGGAAGACAGAATGGTGAAACAGTTTTTCAGAAACGGTCATTTTGAAGAAAAAGATGAACAGGATCTATACGGCTCCTCACCATCTCACACACTGCGGCCGATTACCAAAAAACCCATTACCCCGTCGGCAAAAGAAATCAGCCTCAATCCGCGTGCAAGAAGTGCCAAACTACGAATCGCAGAAAAAATATAAAATTCTGATCCACAACCTAGGAAAACTCAGTATGATAATCGTACCCTACTTTTTTTATTCATCACGCTGGAATCATGAAGTCGTTCGGAAAGAAAAAAAATAAAGTCCTCGGTCTGATCCGCTATCAGTGGATTATCCGGAACCTGCCTTATTTTCTATTCCTGGCTTTCCTTGCAGTGATTTACATATATAATGGTCATTACGCAGACCGGGTTGTGCGTGATATCGGAAAAACAGGCAGGGAACTTCAGGAACTGCAATACGAATTCAAGAGCCTGAAGAGTGAAGTGATGTTTCGCAGTAAGCAAAGTGAACTGGCAAAAGCGATTGAGCCATTTGGATTAAAACCCCTTTCTTCTCCTCCGATGGTTCTTAGCGATAGCATAAATATGAAATAATTTTTATCACCCATATCCCTGATACCCGGTGGAATTAAGAAGAGATATACTGTGGAGGGTTTACCTGTGTTTCCTGGGTATGGTGTTGATCTGTATGGCGGTGCTGGGCAGGACATTTTTTATTCAGCACGTACAGGGAAAATATTGGAGAGCGCTGAGTGATAGTCTGCATCAGAAATATGTTGACCTCAACGCGGAAAGAGGAACGATTTATAGTGAAGACGGAAACATGTTAAGTACCTCGGTTCCTTATTTTAATATTTATATCGATTTCGACGCCGACGGTCTCCGGGAGAAAAACGGGAAGCGATTCAAGGATAATCTCGACTCCCTGTCGTTTTGTCTCGCAAATCTTTTCCGGGACCAGACAGCCGCTTTCTATAAAAAACAATTACTTCAGGGGTATAGAGCAAATGACCGCTACTGGTTGCTGCAGCGTAATATCTCATTCGAACAATACAAGAGGCTCAGAAATTTTCCGCTTGTGCGTCTGGGACGTAATAAAAGCGGGTTTATTGTTGATGCTTCCAGCAAAAGACTCAACCCTTTTGGTTTGCTGGCTAACCGGACCATAGGTTTATCACGGGATAATGCCCAGAACGTAGGACTGGAGAGAACTTACGATAGTATGTTGCGCGGGGAAAATGGCAGAAGGCTGGTCCGCTACCTGAATGCGGGAACATATATTCCGGTGGAAGGTTACGAAATCGATCCGGAAAACGGTAAAGATATTCTTACTACTATCGATGTTAACACTCAGGATATTGCCGAGAATGCACTGCTTTCCATGATGCTGGAAAATGAATGTGAGCATGGTACCTGTATCGTAATGGAAACGGCAACGGGTAAAATCAGGGCAATGGCCAATTTGGGCCGGCAGGCCGATGGCAGTTACTGGGAAGACCTTAATTATGCGATCCGCGCTTCAGAACCAGGCTCCACATTCAAACTTGCCACACTTTTATCTCTGCTTGATGATCATGAAGTGAAATTATCAGATCACCTGAATATCGAAGGCGGCACCTGGAAGATCGGCACAAGGACTGTGCACGACGCAGAGAAACAGGAAGCCAGCGATGTAACAGTGGAACAGGCTTTTGAACACAGTTCCAATGTCGGAATGGCCAAACTCGTTGTTTCACATTATTCCAAGCATCCCCAGTTATTCGTGGATCACTTAAAAAAATTGAGATTGAATGAAGTTACCGGCATAGACCTCGCTGGTGAAACATCACCCATCGTCAAATCACCGAAATCGCGTACCTGGAGCGCCAGCACCCTTCCCTGGATGGCCTTCGGATATGAAGTATTAATCAGCCCCCTCCAGACGCTTACTTTATATAATGCCGTTGCCAATAACGGAAAAATGATGAAGCCCTATCTGGTGAATGCTATTCAATATGCTGGTGGTATTGATCGTCAAAATCAACCTGCTGTGCTGATCGATAAAATTTGCAGCGATGAAACCCTGGCGGAATTGAAAACCTGCCTGGAAGGCGTATGCACAAAAGGCACAGCCCGGACAACTTTTAAGAACTCCTTTTATTCGGTCGCAGGAAAAACCGGAACCGCCCTGGTAGCCAATGGAAACCGGGGTTATGCCGACCATATTTATCAGTCCTCTTTCGCCGGTTATTTCCCGGCTGATCATCCCCGTTATACCTGCATAGTGGTCATTAAGAACAGACCATTTGCAAAAAAATACCTGGGCGCAATGGTAGCTGGTCCTGTTTTCCGGGAAGTGGCCGACAAACTGATGAGTATGGAATCGCTTACCCCCGATAGCAGTCAGCTGACGGTTTATACGGGGCTTATGAAAAAAGACAGTGGTGCCTACTATTATTCAGGCACAACGGAGGATATAAAAAAAATAATGAATACCCTGCGAATTCCTTATGCCGATTCTTCCCGTGATAAAAAATGGGCGGGAGTATTCCGGGAAAAAGACCAACCCCTGATAAAAGCGAAGAATGAAGAACCCCACCGGGTTCCCGATGTAAAAGGTATGGGCCTTAAGGACGCTTTGTATTTATTGGAGTCGGACAATTTTCAGGTTGTTACCAGGGGTAGCGGCAAAGTAAAACAACAGAGCATCGCGCCCGGAACCATCATCTCAAAAAACCAAAAACTCATCCTCGAACTGAACCAATGACCCTCCAGGAAATATTATATAAAGTGCGTATCCGGTCCGTTCATGGTCAGTTGAATGTGGACGTAAAGGACCTCCAGCTGGATTCACGCAAAGTGAGAGAGGGTTCTGTTTTTATCGCGGTAAAAGGAACATATGCAGACGGACACCAGTTTATTGAAGCCGTAACTGCGGCGAATCCGGCGGCTGTTGTCTGCGAGTTATTACCTGACGTTTTGAAAGCTGGAATTACATATGTGCAGGTGGAAGACAGCGCTGCTGCTGCAGGTCTGCTGGCCCATAATTTTTTCGGTCAGCCTTCTGAAAAAATGAAACTGGTGGGGGTAACGGGTACGAATGGAAAAACGACAATTGCGACCCTTCTGTATAAGTTGTTTACATCGCTGGGATATACCTGTGGTATGTTGAGTACGGTTCAAAACCACATCGGTAACAAAGTATTGCCCGCCACACATACAACGCCTGATCCGATATCACTGAACCAGCTTCTTCATGAAATGCTGGAGGCAGGGTGCACCCATGTTTTCATGGAAACCAGTTCCCATGCCATCCACCAGCATCGTATCGAGGGATTGTACTACACCGGTGGCATATTCAGCAACATTACCCACGATCACCTGGACTATCATAAAAACTTTGATGAATATATCAGGGTGAAGAAATCGTTTTTTGATGGCCTCTCATCGTCAGCGTTTGCCCTGACCAATGCAGACGATAAAAGGGGCGAGGTCATGTTGCAAAATACGGCAGCAGCGCGTCATACCTATAGTTTAAAAACAACTTCTGATTTCAAGGGCAAGATTCTCGAAAATAATCTGACCGGCCTGGTAATGCTTGTAAATGAACAGGAAGTGCATTTTCGCTTAATCGGAGAATTCAATGCGTATAATCTTCTCGCGGTTTATGGAGCGGCCAGCTGCCTCGGAGAGGAAAAAGCAGAAATTCTTCGCAACCTAAGTGTGCTGAGCGGAGCGGAAGGCAGGTTCGACTACATGATTTCACCCAAAGAAAAAATTGTCGGTATCGTGGATTATGCGCATACACCAGACGCGCTGGAAAATGTGCTGAGCACACTGCGCAAACT
>JBGPBW010000007.1:0-40170 GCA_041481385.1 Puia sp. | reverse complement strand
GGTTAAACCTGATATGGGAAATATCCAGGTGAACATATCTGAAGATCAACCGCCAACGGTCAACGGTCAACGGTCAACGGTCAACGAAAATCCGTCAACCGCCAACCGTCAACCGTCAACCGTCAACCCTTCCTGGGGCGCCATATACTGGCAGTATTTCGAGAACCTGGATAAAATAACCAGTGCGCAAACCCAGTTATCCATTGTCAAAAATCTGTTTATCGAAAAAAATTCCGGTAAAGGCCCTATGCTCGAGGCGGTTACTGAACAGAATAAGTTAAAGCCGGGAGACAAACTCGTCATGCGCATTACACTGAAGACGGATCGTGACCTGGAGTATGTGCATCTAAAAGATATGCGGGCTGCTTGTCTTGAACCGGTTAATGTGTTGAGTGGTTATCAGTGGCAGGGCGAACTGGGATATTATGAAACGACCCGCGATGCCAGCACGAGTTTCTTTTTTGACCGGGTGCCTAAAGGAGTTTATGTTTTTGAATATTCGGTATTCGTAACAACAGCTGGTAATTATAGTAATGGAATTAGCAGCCTGGAATGCATGTACGCGCCTGAATTCGCGGCACATAGTGAGGGTATCCGGATACAGGTGGAATCAAAATAAAATGGAAAAAACAGAAGTACTGATCGTTGGCCAGGGACTGGCAGGAACCTGGCTGGGTTACTGGCTGCATAAAACAGGAATTTCATTCCGGGTGATTGATCAGCCAAACCCTGAGGGAGCATCAATGCGCGCTGCCGGACTGATCAACCCGGTTACCGGAAGGAGACTGGTCACGACCTGGATGATTGATGAACTCATGCCTTTTGCCAGGAGCGCTTACGGAGAGCTGGGATCTTTTCTGGATCAGCAACTCATTGAAGATGTCTCGGTAATCGATTTTTTCCCCAGCGTGCAAATGCTTCAGGCTTTTCAAAAACGATTTGATGAAAACCCGGCTTACCTGAGTCCCGAAGATGACCGTGAAAAATATGCGTCCTGGTTTCGGTATGAACTGGGCTGGGGAGCCATCAATCCCTGTCTCCTGGTTAACGTCGAAAAATTATTAACCGTGTGGAGGGACTGGTTGAGGAATAAAAATGGGTTGACGGAATCAGTATTCGAACTTTCGAAACTCAGGCTTAACGACCGCGGAATTGAATATTCGGATATACAGGCACGTTATATCATTTTCTGCGATGGCAAATCCTCGGCCCAAAATCCCTATTTCGATAAACTGCCCTTCGCCCTGAATAAAGGAGAGGGCATGCTGGTGGAAATAAAAGGACTTCCGCAGCATACGGTATTTAAAAAAGGAATGAGCCTGGTTCCCTTCAGGGAAAATATTTTCTGGCTCGGATCATCCTATGAGTGGTCTTTCGAAAATGACCTGCCAACCGAATCCTTTAGGTCACAAGTTGAAAACTGGCTGAAACACTTTTTAAAACTGCCTTATCAGATTCTGGAACATTTTGCCGCCCTCCGGCCTGCAACACTCGAACGCAGACCCTTTGTGGGCTTTCACCCCACATATCCTCACATCGGCATCCTTAATGGATTGGGCACCAAGGGTTGTTCCCTGGCTCCTTATTTTGGCAAACAACTTGCAGAACGAATTAAAACGGGGGGAAAAATAAACCCCCTCGTGGATATCAACCGCTTCGAAAAGATTTTAGTTCGCAAACCCTAAAATTTTCCTGGTGGAGAGACATTGTTGCCTGAGGGGAGGGCGAAAAGGATTGGAATCAGACGGTTGCCAATCTGCTCAGTTTCAGACATCTTAAAGGGTTTGTTGGTATACTGTTCGTATATCGTTCGTATATTGTTCGCATAGCTTAGCGAATAAAGCTCGAAGCGAAATCCAAGATTCAACTAAACATAAATAATCTGTCTTAAAACATTGCTGTTGTACAACTCACGTTTAATAAAGAAATGGCTTAACGAACTGGGATTATTCTAAACGCAGACTGATAACGGGATTGGCAATGGCTGATTTTACTGACTCGTAACTCACTGTGCACCACGCGATAAATAATGCAGTCCCTGCGGCAACTGCGAAAATCCACCAGGAAATATCCACATGGAAGGCGAAGCCCTGGAGCCATTGATTCACCAGATACCAGGAAATGGGAATCGCAATAAAAATGGCCACGACTATCACACGGGTAAAGTTTGTAGACAACAGGTAAACGATATTGAAGATGGAAGCGCCGAGCACTTTCCGGACGCCGATTTCCTTGGTTCTCTGTTCGGCTATAAAGGCAGACAAACCGTACAAACCGAGGCAGGATATAAAAATGGCCAGGATTGCAAACACATTGAATAGGCTGCCGATTCTTTGTTCGCCTTTGTAAAGGTTTGAAAGATCCTCGTCCAGGAAAGCATAATCAAAGGGATAAGCCGGGTTGAGCTGCTGGCAAATCTTTTCCAGTGTCTTAATCGTCGCTTCTGTGCCACCGGGTTTTGTTCGCACAAAAATGAAGCCGCCATGTTGATTTGGACGCAATATCAGCGGTTCAATGGGCTGTTGTATCGGTTTGAAATTGAAATTTTTCACTACGCCAATAATTATTCCCTTGGTGCCACCGAAACTCAGGGGTTTTCCCACTACGTTTTGAGGTGTCTTCCCCATGATCTGAACCATTTTTTCATTTACGACAAAATTTGAGCTGTCTGCTTTGAATGCTGTCGAAAAGCTCCGGCCGTTTAGAATGGCCAGTTGAAAAACATTTGCGAAATTTTCATCCACATCCATGGAAGGAATAACAACCTGCGATTTCGGATCTTTTCCTTCATAGTCAATATTCACGGTACCTGTAACCAGATTGGTGGGCAGGTCCGAAACAATTGAATAATCACTGGTAAGTGGATGTTGTTTTAGTTCGCTTTTAATCGCATCCAGTTTATTCCATAATTCCCCGGTCATCGGTATATACAACAAATTTCTTTTTTCGAAACCCAGGTTCATGTTTTTGATGAAATGAAGCTGCCTGTAAATGACAGAAGTTCCTACCAACAATACGATTGAAACAATAAATTGAGTAACAACCAATCCGTTTCTGAAAACCAGGTTGCCTCCCATTGACTTCAGTTTTCCTTTTAAAACCTTGACGGGTTTAAAACCGCTGAGATAAATAGCCGGGTAAATGCCTGAAATCAATCCGGTAGTCAGGGCCAAGCCTAGAAGTCCCAGCCATATTTTGATATCCAGGTCGCGGATCTGCACGGATTTATTGGATAAGCTGTTAAATGCAGGCAGAAGAGCCCATACAAGTACTATGGCGATCAGGAAAGAAAATAATGAAATGAATATGGCCTCACCCAAAAACTGGCTAATGATCTGGTATCGGCCGGCACCGACCACTTTACGCAGGCCTACTTCTTTGGCCCTTCGGGCTGAACGGGCAGTTGCCAGGTTCATAAAATTTATGCAAGCCACAGCCAGAATAAAAAGAGCGACAATAAAAAAAATATTGACGTATTGTATGTTCCCGTGTCCCGGTAAATCCACTTGTAGTGCCGGTGTCAGATGTATGCTTCTCAAAGGCTGAAGGTGGAAGTGTACGTCAAAATCTTTAACCTTCGATTTAAAAAAGTTATCGATTTCAACTCCAAGTTTTGACAGTGCGTCCGGAGAGCTTTTAGTGTTTTTGTCCAACAAGAGGTAAGCATAGTAATTGAAATTGGTCCAGACATGGTTGACCAGGTCATAGTCCGTCTTTTCAATGGCTGACATAGGTAGAATAAAATCAAACTGAACATGGGAGTTGGATGGAATATTTGCCAATATACCGGTCACCTTATAGTTTTCCTGGTTGTCTTTACGGATGATTTTTCCGATGGGATCTTCATCTCCAAAATATTTGCGTGCCATATCCGCCGTGATCAAAATACCGTCTGGTTTATCAAGGGCAGTTTTTACATCGCCCCGGACCAGGGGAAAATTGAACAGTTCGAATACATTGGAGTCTGCATAAATAATATTCTTTTCCTGGAATTTATGGTCACTGGAGGAAAAGAGAGCACTCTGTGGTTTGCTGATCCGTGTAAGATTTTTGATTTCCGGCAACCGGCTTTTCAAATCAGCAGAAAAACCTGCCGGACTTACTGCCGCTTTGAAATCTCCGGCGTTACAGGTCATTCGGTAAATTCGGTCGGCTTTTTCATGGAACTGGTCATAACTCAATTCGTCGCGTACCCAGAGCAGTATAAAAATACTGCAGGCCATGCCGATGGCCAGTCCGGAAATATTGATAAGGGAAAAGGCCTTATGCCTGACGAGATTCCGGATGGCGGTTTTCAAATAATTGAACAACATATAAACGACTTGTTATAGGGTCAGATACCAATTAGATGCCGTATTGCCAATAACTTATGATTCAATCGTTTACTGATAAAGAAAGAAACGCATTGTACGATTTCGATACAAGGACTGTTCGATTGAGACGGGCGGGATTAATTAAGGCTTTCTTCTTCCTGTTTCTGTGATTTTAGAATAAAGTGTGCTTTGCCGGTATTGTTGTTCCGCAGCTGGAGAGGGTCCTGGCGAAGCAGGCTGACCATGGCCTGGTATAGTTCAGGCAGTTCATGTTTCAGGCAAACCGGATTTTCGAAGAATGTTTCAACGGAAACGGCCCAGAATTCATGATAGTTCACTGCGGCATATTCGCCCAGCAGGTTGCGCTTTCCTTCCTGCATGGTGGCAAAAATAGGACGGGCTACCTTGGAGAAATTTTTAAATTCCTTTTTGAAGTGTTTATCTTCTTCTGTTTCCGTAATAAAGGTCACGTAGGTCAGGGCATGGCCCATTTCATGCAGACCAACATTGCAATTTGGCGTTAACCCGCTGATACCTTTGATGAAATTATCCCAGGAGAGATAAATACCACTCTGGTCTACATGCCCCATAAAAGGTCTTGAATAAAAACCATAGTGATAGTCATCCTTCAGAACGAAAATATCGTTAAAATAATTCAGCATGTATTTATCCAATCCGAAAGTGAGCTGGATGGCTACTGCACTGATCAGGATGGGCATTTCAGCGCTTTCTCTTACTTCGATATAATGAAAACGCCTTGATTTTCTGAACAAAAACGTGCGGAACAAAAATTTACGCTGGTCTTCGAGATTCAGGCGGTTGTAATAGCGGATATATTTGGAAACCACGCTGTGGTAAAAGGTTTCACACTCAATGAATTTATGTTGCTGGTGGCTTACATATAATTTATTGAACAGGGCCGTGAGGGGTCGGTGAAGGATCAGTACGGCGGTAACCAGGGCAACAATAATAATAAATTCCATAAGGTCCGTTTTTCGTTTTGATTGCGTCAGGTTGGTCCGATCAAAAAACAGGCGGCCTTACAAGGTATGGATTGGGTTGTTTTAGGTTAGAATGGGATAACGAGGATGGGTTTAATCAGAGGAGGTGAATCGTACGGATGGATACAAGATAAAAACTATTTTTTATAATTGAAAGGGGGTACAAACGGTTTTTTGAATTTATTAAACCTTTTTCTGTTGGGGTCATGCCCTACCTTTGCCGGCTAATCAAGGAATAAATGTTCAGAACGAATACCTGTGGTGAGCTGAGACTGGCTGACATAAACCGGGAAGTAACCCTGGCAGGCTGGGTCCAGACCCTTAGAAAATTTGGTGGCATAACCTTTATTGATCTCCGTGACCGTTATGGAGTTACACAGTTATTACTGGATGAAGTCCAGAACGCCGCGCTGGCCGAAAACCCGCTCGGGCGGGAATTCGTGATCCAGGCAACCGGTATCGTTTCGGAAAGGTCAAGTAAAAATCTCCAAATGCCGACCGGGGAAATTGAGGTTAAAGTGAGTCAATTAACCATCTTAAACAAGTCGGCTACCCCGCCCTTTACCATACAGGATGAAACTGACGGTGGCGACGACCTGCGGATGCGGTATCGCTACCTGGATCTGCGCCGTAATGCCGTTAAGAAAAATATAGAACTCAGATACGCCGTAAACCGCGCGGCCAGGAATTACCTGCACCAGAACCAGTTCATGGATATTGAAACCCCTTTCCTGATCAAATCGACCCCCGAGGGCGCCCGCGACTTTGTTGTGCCTTCCCGTATGAATCCCGGTCAGTTTTATGCCCTCCCCCAGAGTCCGCAAACTTTCAAACAACTGCTGATGGTGAGTGGTTACGACCGTTATTACCAGGTGGTGAAATGTTTTCGGGACGAGGACCTGCGCGCAGACCGCCAGCCGGAATTCACTCAGATCGACTGTGAGATGAGTTTTATAGAACAGGATGATATCCTGAGGATGTTTGAGGGCATGATCCGGTATATTTTCAAAGAAGTTAAAGGCATAGAATATACCGATGAGATCGGAAGGATGAGTTGGGAGGATGCCATGTGGGTGTACGGTAACGATAAACCGGATATACGTTTTGGGATGACCATTGCTAACCTGAAATCTCCGATCAAAAGAAAGGGAGCAGTGGAAGCAGATGGATTCCTGGTCGCCAATGCTGGTTTCCCGGTATTCGACCAGGCCGAGACCGTGCTGGCGATTGCTGTACCCGGTGGCGCCGCATGGACCAGAAAACAATTTGACGAACTAACAGACTGGGTTAAGCGCCCGCAGATCGGCATGCAGGGTATGGTATATATCCGGCACAATGAAGACGGTACCCTCAAGAGCACTGCGGATAAATTCTTTTCTGAAGAAAAACTTAAGGCCATTGCTGATTTTGCTAATGCAAAAAAGGGGGAGGCGGTTTTGATACTCGCCGGAAGGGAAGAGAAAACACGCAAAGCCATCAGCGATCTCCGGCTGGAATTGGGCGAACGCCTGGGCCTGCGGAAAAAGGAAGAATTCAAACTGTTGTGGGTGCTGGATTTTCCATTATTCGAATACAGTGAAGACGATAACCGTTGGGTAGCGCGACATCATCCTTTTACAGCACCCAAACCCGATCAGATCGCGACCATGATCAATAATGATCCTTCGATACCTGATCCGGCACGTTATCTCGAACATCCTTATGCGAATATTAAGGCAAATGCCTACGATATGGTGCTTAACGGAAATGAGATTGGCGGAGGTTCCATCCGGATCTTCCAGCGCGAACTCCAGGAAAAGATGTTCGATGCCCTGGGCATGAGCCGCGAAGAAGCGAATCATAAATTCGGTTTCCTGCTCGGTGCTTTTGAATATGGAGCTCCGCCCCATGGCGGGATCGCCTTTGGTTTCGATCGTCTCTGCGCCATTCTCGGCGGCAGCGAAAGCATCCGCGATTTCATTGCCTTTCCTAAAAACAACAGTGGAAGGGACGTGATGCTGGATGCGCCGGCAACAATTGATGAGAAACAATTGCTGGAATTGTCGATTGGCATTATCAAACCAGAATAATATTTTCCCGGAATTGTAATTTAGTTTAGAAAAGAGGCCACATTGGCGGCCTCTTTTTCTTTTGTATTATTCTAAAACCCTGATCGTTCCGCCACCATTGTACGAGTGATATTCCCCGTTATACATGGCATCGGCACTGACGGGGCCCATTTTAAATACACCCGGAGAAACTGCCCGTACAGCATAGTAATAATTCTGTTTCAGATTATCGGCGTTGACAAAAAAGTTGATCCGGTCGTCGCGGACATCGAGTGCAACGGGACTGTAATCGTCCTTAATCCAGTCCATACCCGGAAGTTCTTTGGTGCGCGGGTTTTCGATTTCAAAACCCGCAGGGATCATATCGGTGATCACGACATTTTCGATATCACTGCTATAAGATTTTTCCAGACTGATCTGGACGATCACCAGCTCATTTTGTTTAAAAGTATTTCCATTGATCGGATTGCCGAACCGGTCAAAAAAGCGTCGCCTGACTTTCAGATAATTGTCCGATTCTTTTATGATGCCACTTGCAGAAATACCTTCTTCCTCCCAGAAATAGAAGAGATTACCCTTTCCGTTCACTGTGATATCCGTTTTCCCGGCTTTTAACTGAGCAGCCGGAATTTTCAAATCGCCACCAGTGAAGTCAGCAATCTTTTTCCCCTGTGCAAGTACTTCAGCGGTTGCATCCGAGCCCTTCAATTTTTTTGCGATTTTTCCCAGCGACAGAAAACCAAATACAAGTTCCTGTGTGCTATACCAGTTACGTTCATTCAGTTTATCTGAAACGTGTTTCGCCATCTCCGGAATTTGTGGATTCGCCGGATCCGCATCCAACAGTACATCCAGGGCCATCGCTTCATCCCGGATATCTGAAGAAAAACTTCCACCAGATTCTGAATTAGCAGTTTCTCCGGAAAAATGATCCGGCAGGAATTTCCGGTAACTGTTCCTGTCGCCGGAAAGTGCAAATGCGGCTGCCAGCAGGTATTTACAGTCCAGGCTCAGCAGTGAAGGATTCGCTTTATAGTAATTCATCAGGGGCGCATTCGGACGGGAAGCAAGTGCCAGCACGTACAAACCATATATCACTTCCTTGGGTACGATGCGTTTTACCTGGTCACGATTGTAATAGTAATTGATTGTTTTTCTTTCTTTCATCGTTGAATTAATATATCCCAGCAGGGTTTCCATAAGTCCTTTGTCAACGTCAAAACCGGCTTTGTTGGCTTCGATAAGGAAATGGGCCGCATAAATGCTGGTCCACCAGTCGGCTGATTTTTCATTATCCCACAGGGTAACGGCTCCACTATACAACTGACGCATTTTTATTTTACGTATCGCCTCCTGTATATTAAAGTTGGCTACTGAGCTGTTGGCATAATGGGTATTCAAAGCGTTGGACAAATCACTGAAGTAGAGTTGCGGGAAGGCGATGGATACGGTCTGTTCCGTGCAACCGTAGGGATACTCCAGCAGCCAGCCCAGGTATTTGCTCAGACCGGCTCCCGGGAAACGGGTAAGAAATAATTGTCGGCTGATACTCGAGGGAAAAAAATCGGATTTGTCGAAGCTGAGTGTCTGCGAGGAACCACCCGGAATGCTGCCGCTACCGGTATGTTTTTGGAGTGGTGCGGTAGGGCGTATACTGATTTCTGTCTCATCACTGAACTTTCCTGATGATCCGTTTACCGCCAGTGAAATCTTACCGATGCCAACGACCGGTGCGGCACTAACGGTAAAATACAAACGCTTTTCACTGTTCGGCGAAATGGTGAAAGATTGTTCTTTATTGCCCGTTACAAGTAAGCCGCCACTGGTATTCAGGGTTGCTGATCCGGAGGCGGGCTGGCTCGTGGTATTTGTGAGGGTAACGGGAACTCTGATGGAGTCTGAGGGGCTCAGGAAACGGGGGAGCGCTGTACTCAGTACCAGTGGATCAGCAACCGTTATCTTTGATTCGGCCGACCCGAAACGTTCATCGCGATAAGAGACAGCCATGAGCCGTACCTCTCCCGAAAATTGAGGTATGTCTATCTGGAAAATGGCTTCCCCGTTGCCGTCAGTTTTTTTAATTCCGCTCCAGTAGGATAGTATTTTTATTCTTTTGGCCGGCATGGGGTTTGTGCGTTTGGTCATGTCGGATTCGGAATCACCGCCTGTACTGCTTAAACGGGCTTTAAGTTCCGGCAAAAGCAGGGGATATAAATCAAAATCATTCACGCCCAATGCGCGCCGCGCATAAAAATAACCATAGGGATCCGGAGTATGAAAGTCTGAGACCTGCAGTACTCCGTTGTCTACTGCCGACAGTGTAACGAGGCTGTTTGGTGCTGCTTTAATTTTAATTTCCTGCTGCGTATGGGACCTGGTTTTTTTCTGGGCTATTATTTCTACCGGAATCCTGCGTTCTTTTTCTTCGACCATCAGGTTTTCAAATCCGTGAGCAACCGTCAATGGAATATCGGAAATGCCATGGGGTTTGATAAGGGTTGCCGTTATATAAGCATTGGGTATGGCTTCGGCTGTGAGTTTTAATTCCGCAATGGCTGAGCGTTTTTCAACATTCACCCACTGGTAACTAATGAGTTTGTCTGTTTCCAGTGTTATCAGCAAACGTCCATCAAATGGCGCTTTGAAAAGTGCGCGAACGGATTCACCGGTTTGATAGGATGATTTATCCAGCTGAATATCTACCTGGCCTTCATTGTTCACTTCAAATGAACTGTTGTCGGAACCCCAGGATCCATAACTGTAAAAGGATTTGCTCAGGTAAGTGTCGGAACCCGGTATCGCCACACGCAGTTCATACGCTCCCGGTGTTCGGGGAACAAAGGAATAATTGGTTTGTTCACCGCTTATTTTTACCGTACTCGAATGGATCAGCTTGTCTTCTTTCTGGGATTCATAACGAAAATAACTTCCGCTTTTTGAAATCACCGTTCGGTATTCGTGTTTGACAACCGACACTTCGGCGGAAGATGAAATGACCGCCTGATTTTTATCAAGCGCAATCAGGTGAAAACCTACTGCCTGGTTCAAAGGATAATACCAGGATCCATCGTCAGCGATGCCAAAAAATACCGGCTGTGTATAAATCGGTGCCGATGTGAGCCGGCTCACAGGCCGGCCGGTTTCGTCAAAGACGGTGCTGTAAAAATCAGCCTGGAGTAATCCGATATTACGGTACATGTCTTCAACCAGGAATTTTTCTTCAGCGTCTCCCGCTTCATTGGTCTTGCCTTCGCGCATTACTTTATCAGAGAATGTTTTCTGATTCGCCAGACTGAAATTATAATTATTGAATTTTTTCGCTGAAAATGTTTTTTGCTTCAGCTGGATCTCACATTCATAGTGTCGCCCTGCGGCCGGAGGTCCGAAAAAATTGACAGCCTGAATCTTTAGTTCCGCCGTATTACCCGGTTCGTAAAAATCTTTATTCAGTCTGGCCGTTACTTTTATTCTGTCCGGAACAAATTCCTCCACATGAAAGGGCTGGGACGATAGCAGGATATCATTTGAAGTATATATCTCCAGCGAATAAGTTCCTGTAATCGCAGAAACCGGCAGATCGATGCTGCCTTCCATGGATCCCTGTTCGTTCAGGTTTTTGCGAAAGGATTTAAATTCCTTTCCGTTAGGAAAAAGAAATTTCAGCTTGATGGGAACTTCGCCCGGTGACCTCCATTTATAGTCACGCAGGATGACGGAATAATTTATTTTTTCGCCGGGACGGTAAATATCCCTTTCCGGATAGATGAAAACGTCCAGTCCGGTAACATTCAAAGTTTTTCCGCCTACATCAAATCGTGATGTATTGACCCTCGTGGAATTAAAAGGCAGGTAGTTAAAGTCTTCGGCAGTTTTTGCGATGATCATAGCAGGTTTGAATCCGGCGAATTCCCGGCGCTGAAATTTGATATCCGCAACACCCTGATTATCTGTTGTGGCCATACCGAGCACCTGGTTATTAGCTCCATAGGCGATCATGTTTACTCCCGGTAACGGTTGAGACGACTGCAGAGAATTCGCAAACACTACGAGGTGTTCACTGCCCTCTTTCGCGATCAGGCCGATATCGGAAAGGGAGAGCAGGCGACTATCCCGTACCCAATAATCTTTGGTGGAACGGATCAGGATATGATAAATGCCTTTGAACTCGGGCAGTTTATCTTCCATATCCATATGCAAAAGACGGCTGCTGCCATATTTTGGAAGGAGCCTGGTATCTACTTCCTTTTCATAGATCACATCTCCTGCAGAAGATTCGGCATTCTCCTCATATTCATTATCATTATTTTTCTCGTGGGGATAATATCCGTTTTTTTGTGCCGCGAGCAGGTTGTTTTCGTAGATCTTGGAGATGATGATTTTTACTTTAGCCACATTCGTGATGTGCACTTCAATATTTTTTTCGCCCTTACCCGAAAGATAAATGCCTTTGCTGTTCTGGAAACTGATGGCCGGCTCCAGGGCACCAAATGCGAGGTTGTTCAGATAGTCTTCAACCAGAGTTCCTCCGATCTGACCGCGCAGTCCTTTTTTAATCGTCAGCAGATAGGTCTTCTCCACATTGAACGCATCGCTTCGGATGAGAAATCCGTTGTCCGTTATTTCTGTTGTGAATTTGACAGCCGGATCGAGCCGGATATAAGATGCCAGGTCTGCCGAACTGATCTGCTGACTTGTAGTAACCTGTATCGTTCCACCGATGCCATCGGGACTTGCTTCCACTTCGCTGATGCGCAACACAAAAGGAGAGGGGATCATGGCACTCAACGACGCGATATCCGTCGTGCCATTACTCCCTCCGACTGGCGTTAAGCCTTTATCAATTTGTAATTTGATTTCAAGATCCTTATCTGCTGTGGGAATACCGGTCAGGCGTATAGAAATTTTTGATGAAGCAGACAGGGTTTGTAAAACATAGTCAACCCGTTTATCGTCCAGCGTTAAGTTCATTTTTTGTTTCAGCGAAGCCGGGTCGACCGCATAGTTAAAGAAGAGATCGATCTGTGGAGTATAGGTTTTGTTACTTTCATCTTCAGGCATCCAGCTGCTGTTTGTGTTTTCCAGTTTGAGCTCGGGTGTATGAAAATGGATATCGTTGGCTTTTCCGAAATGATTGTATTTACTGTATTGCAGAATGTCGCTGTTTAGTGTCGCGCGATAATTTGTGGCGGGGAGAAGCGAAGTTGAAGGAGAAAAAACGAGTTCGTCACCATGTTCCCAGCGGAATTTTCCATCGATGGCTGGTTCAAAGGAAATATATTTTGAGGAATCCCAGTGGTTGAGCAGGGAGTCGGCGATCAGCGTTTTATCAAAGCGGAAAACCAGGTTGGTTAAAGGGGCCACTTCGTCTTTGGCATTGGTATAATCCAGGTTGACGAGATTTTTCTTGCAGGAAATGAAAAAAAAGGCGGGAAACAAAAACAAAAGAACGATTGATTTGGATTGCATGGTTGGGTTGATTAGGTTCCTGCTGTTAATATACAAAAAACCCATACCGGGACTTCTTACGGCTGTTGGAAATATCTCCTTATTTTTACGGACACAAAATCATTCGACATGTCGTATCAACTGCTAAAAGGGAAAAAGGGAATCATATTCGGCGCGCTTGACGAAAAGTCACTTGCCTGGAGAACGGCGCTGCGTTGTTATGAAGAAGGTGCCCAGTTGGTTTTGACCAATGCCCCGGTTGCCCTGCGAATGGGTGAGATCAATAAACTGGCTGAAGCCGTAAAGGCCCCGGTGATCGGAGCGGATGTAACGAAGTCGGAGGACATCAAAAAATTATTCGAGGAGTCCATGGCTCATTTCGGTGGCAAAATAGATTTTATACTGCATTCCGTAGGCATGAGCGTGAATATGCGAAAAGGGCGTGCTTATACGGAACTGGATTATGGATTCAACCAAAAGACCCTGGACATTTCAGCGATGTCCTTTCACCGGGTTTTACAGACGGCTTACGAAATGGATGCCCTGAATTACTGGGGCAGTGTGGTGGCCCTTACGTATATCGCAGCACAGAGGGTGTTTCCGGATTATAATGAAATGGCAGACGCCAAGGCGTTATTGGAAAGCATTGCCAGGAGTTTCGGCTATTATTATGGTATCAAACGTAAAGTGCGGATCAATACAGTTTCCCAGTCTCCCACTAAAACCACGGCGGGCAGCGGGGTTAAAGGATTTGACGGTTTCCAGGATTATGCTGAAAAAATGAGTCCGCTGGGCAATGCCAGTGCGGATGATTGTGCCGGATATTTGGCTGCTTTGTTCAGCGACCTGACCAAGATGGTCACCATGCAGAATCTTTTTCACGACGGCGGATTTTCCTTCACCGGTGTCACCGAAGCCGTTGTGCAGGAAATGGAGAAGGGGCATCCGGTTCTTTAATGCTTGAAGCTTAAAGCTTGAGGCGTGAAGCATAAGGCACAAGGCTTAAGGCAGGGGGCATGAAGCATGAAGCGTGAAGCAATTGTATTCGATTTAGATGTTTTAAGTAAATTGATTTCCGACCATTTTCTTTTTGGAATGATATGAATAAAAAAGTCTCCGGATTTGTTTCAGAGACTTTTTTTATTTATTAATTAATTGCTTCACGCCTCAGGCCTCACGCTTCAGACCTTGAGCCTGAATCAGTATTCATCTTCATTAAAGAAAAAATCTTCCTGGGAGGGGTAGTCGGGCCAGATATCATCAATTCCTTCGTATATCTCACCTTCGTCTTCGAGTTCCTGCAGGTTTTCCACGACTTCAATCGGGGCGCCTGAACGGATAGCATAGTCGATCAATTCGTCTTTAGTGGCCGGCCATGGAGCGTCTTCAAGATAGCTGGCTAATTCAAGTGTCCAAAACATCGTATCCTTTATTTAATTCTGTTGTTTGCAATAAGGTCAGATTCATGGGCAGAACCCTGTAAAAACGGAGTTTGACCCTGCCCTTAATTTTTCGCAAAAGTAATTTTTATAATGAAACAACCAAATACCATTTATAGCCGGTAAGCCCTTATCGGCTACATGAAGCTTGTTATATTTGCTAATGATCCCTGCTGAGGCCAGCCAACCGATTCTTTCCGCAAGAAATATTCACAAATATTATGGTGATTTACACGTCTTGCAAGGGGTGGATTTGGACATACATGCCGGCGAGATTGTGAGCATGGTTGGGCCCTCCGGATCCGGGAAGAGCACGTTATTGCACATTCTGGGCACTTTGGATGAAGCTTCCCAGGGCGAAATACGCCTCAAAAACCGGGAATTGCAGAGTTTGAAGGGAAAATGGCTGGCATCGTTCCGGAACCGCCATATTGGCTTTGTCTTCCAGTTTCATCATTTACTTCCTGAATTTACCGCTTTGGAGAATGTTTGTATTCCAGGCTGGATCGCCGGAGTGAGTAAATCGGCTACGGAAGACCGGGCCAGGGAGTTGCTGGAAACCCTTGGGGTTGGCCATCGTGTGGAAAACAAGCCAGCCGCATTATCGGGCGGGGAACAACAGCGTGTTGCCGTCTGCCGGGCACTGATTAATGCTCCGGATATCATATTTGCCGATGAGCCAACCGGAAACCTGGATTCAGCCAATGCCCGAGAGTTGCACCTGTTATTTTTCGAACTCAGAAAAAAATTCAATCAGACTTTTTTGATCGTTACCCATAACGAAGCGCTGGCTGGTATGAGCGACAGGGTTTTGCATATGAAAGATGGGCAAGTACAAGTGTGAGAGTGTGGAGGTGTGGAAGTGAGAAGCGTCAGAAATTTTATCATTTATCTGAAAAATTATTGCATATCGGATTGTCAATCGTACCCAACTTCCACACCTACACACTCTCAGACTATTTTCTTGCTTTCCACTTTATTTCCGCAATTCCATTAAGAAATCCGATGTATCTGGCGAGAACAAACAGATAATCACTCAGCCTGTTCAGGTATTTAATGATCAGGGACTGGCCGAGGGGTTCAAGCGCGTCGAGTTCTACAGTAATTCGTTCTGCGCGACGGCAGATGGTACGGCAGATATGGGTGGTCGAAACAGCGGTGTGTCCGCCGGGTAGTATGAACGATTTCATTTCCGGCAGTTTTTCGTTCATCCCATCCATTTCGCGTTCAAGGAGTAGAATATCTGATTCCTTCAGGTCAGGAATCTTCATAGAAATTTCTTTATTCGGATCGCAAGCCAGAGCTGAGCCGATGGTGAACAGGCGGTCCTGAATCTCCCGCAGGAGGTCACGGCTATGGGTATCCGACAATTGATCGCCAAGCAGGCCGATCCATGCGTTTAATTCATCTACGGTACCATATGCATTGATCCGGGCATGATTTTTTCGAACCTTGGTACCGCCGATCAGGCTTGTTCTGCCCGCATCCCCTGTTTTTGTATATATTTTCTGGGACATCTGTTTACATGGGTGTAAGCGCAGCCGGATGATGCTGATCTTCCCGTCTTCTGTCGGTTTCAATCACGCCGTCGCGAAGCCGCACGACACGGTGAGCATATTTCGAAATATCTTCCTCATGTGTTACCAGTATAACCGTATTGCCTGCTGCCTGAATCTTGCCGAAGATTTCCATAATTTCCACAGAAGTCTTGGTGTCGAGGTTACCCGTTGGTTCATCGGCGAGGATGAGGGAAGGATTATTCACCAGCGCGCGCGCAATAGCCACACGCTGGCACTGGCCGCCGGAAAGTTCATTGGGTTTGTGATGACTTCTGTCTGTAAGGCTAACTTTTTCCAACACAGCCATGGCCATTTCGATTCTGGTCCGCCGGTTGATTCCGGCATATACCAGGGGAAGGGCTACATTTTCCGCGGCTGTTAGCCTGGGTAATAAATTAAATTGCTGAAATACAAATCCGATTTCCTGATTTCGAACTTCGGCCAATGCATCGTCCGACATTTCACTCACATCCTGTCCGTTCAGTATATAAGTGCCTTCCGTAGGTGAATCCAGGCAGCCCAGGATATTCATCAGGGTACTTTTTCCGGATCCGGATGGTCCCATCAAGGCGACATATTCATTTTTGAAAATATCCAGGCTGATGCCCTTTAATACCGGAACAGCCTGCTTACCCATGAAATAACTTTTCACAATCCGGTCCAGATGAATAATTGACGCCATATACGTTTCTTTTAACTCCCTGCGGAGGCGGTTGGATTTTTAACAACCTGCGGAACTTTAAAATACTGCTGGTCAGCCATTGGTGCATTTTTTAATGCTTCCGAACGGCTCAGCGGGGTTTCGGGGATATCATCCCGGAGCACATTGGTTTCTTCTCCCATGTATAAAAGCGGTTCCACCTGTTGC
This sequence comes from Puia sp., assembly GCA_041481385.1. Lineage (GTDB taxonomy): Bacteria > Bacteroidota > Bacteroidia > Chitinophagales > Chitinophagaceae > Puia. The sequence goes on along the minus strand of JBGPBW010000007.1, from coordinate 23,497 downwards.
AGATCGAGCTCATCGAGTTTTTCAACAAAGCCGATCATTTTTTGCAGATCTTTTTTAATATCCTGGCGTCCCGCCGCATCAAATTCAAGGCAGGCCAGTTTGCATAAATTCTCTACAAGTGCATCATTCACTTCCATGAAAAGGGATTAAGACAAAAATAATGGTTTCAGGGAGATTTTGAGTGCCCCTTCATTATCTTCGCCTTCCTCTATGGCGAAAAATAAAGAAATTGTTTTAAGCGGTATCCGGCCTACGGGTTTTCTTCATCTGGGGAACTATTATGGGGCCCTGAAAAACTGGGCAAGGATGCAGAATGAATACGAATGCTATTTTTTTATTGCTGACTGGCATAGCCTCACGACCCATGCAGATACCCGGGAATTAAGATCGATTACCATAAATCTGGTATCAGAGATGATCGCCGGCGGACTGGATCCGGATAAGTGTACCATTTATGCACAAAGCGATATCCCTGAAATACCGGAACTGTATATGTACCTGAATATGCTCGCCTATAAAGGGGAGCTGGAAAAAACAGTTACGTTTAAAGAAAAGGCCAGAAAGCAACCCGAAAATATCAATGCCGGTCTGCTGACTTACCCCGTATTACAGGCCGCTGACATCCTCATTCACCGTGCACACTATGTGCCCGTTGGAAAAGACCAGGAACAGCATATCGAAATGACCCGGAATTTTGCGGAACGATTTAATCACCGGTACGGCGAAGTATTTCCTGTGCCCCGGGCATTCAGTTACAGCGAAGATCTTGTTAAAATTCTCAGTCTCGATGGCAGCGGAAAAATGAGCAAGAGCGAACAGCAGATGAATACTGTTTACCTGAATGATGATGATGAGATGATCACTAAAAAAATAATGAAAGCCAAAACGGATCAGGGCCCGGCTTCACCCAATAGTGAAAAGCCGGAATATATCCAGGGGCTTTTCACCCTGCTCGGACTGGTAAGTGATCCTGATATTGTCAAAAAATTTGAATATGATTTCAATCATTGTCAGATTCGGTATGGGGATATGAAAAAACAACTGGCTGAAGATATGATCCGCTTTATCAGACCGATACGTGAAAAAGCGGTTGACTTGCAAGCCAATCCGGCACTGATTGAAGATCTGCTGGCCAAAGGAGCTTCCAAAGCAAGGACCAGTGCAACTGCCACGCTGACGGCGGTTCGTAAAGCACTCGGTTTTAAATATCACTAACTCTTTCGATTCATTTTATATTTCGGTCATAAGAATTTACATTTAGGAATGGCAAAAACGAAGAAACCCAAACATATCGCCGTAGCTGGTAATATTGGTGCCGGGAAAACGACGCTCACAGAATTATTGAGCAAACATTATAAATGGATCCCACAGTTCGAAGACGTTGATCATAATCCCTACCTCAATGATTTTTATGACGACATGCCGAGGTGGAGTTTTAATCTGCAGATTTTTTTTCTGAACGGAAGATTAAATCAATTACTGGAAATCTACAGTGGTACGGAGACGGTTATCCAGGACCGGACGATATATGAAGATGCCCATATTTTTGCACCCAATCTGCACGATATGGGCCTGATGAGTAAAAGAGATTACAATAATTATTTCCAGTTTTTTCAAACCCTGAAGAGAATGGTACAGCCGCCCGACCTGCTCATCTATTTGCAGGCATCTGTTCCCACGCTTGTGGGCCAGATTCAGAAGCGGGGACGCGAATATGAAGAAAATATCCGTCTTGATTATTTGAAAAGACTCAATGACCTGTACAATAAATGGATAGAAGGTTATAAAGAGGGAAGTCTTTTGGTGGTAGACGTGGACAAAAACAAATTTCCGGATAACGAGGAACACCTGGGAGAAATCATTACCCGGATTGATGCACAGTTATATGGTCTTTTTTAAGTAAACCAAAAATTAAAAAAGAAAAAGCTCCTTTTTGGGAGGAGCTTTTTATAGCAAACAATGTAAGAGGTCGTTAGTTGGTAAACAATTGGCTGCCAAGATGGTGATTTTTTTTGAAAACAATGAGTTTTTGTAAAGTTTTTTTTGAAATCTGTTTTTCCATCAAGTTTTTGGGCCCAAAACAGCTGGTTTAGCCTCCAGCCTACGTATAAAGATGAAAAATCTACCATTAAATCCCCTGATATTTATACAGAACCGCCAGCGTTTCCGCAAGGAAATGCAACCGGATTCCATAGCAATCTTCGTCAGTAACGATGAAATGCCCTCCAACGGGGACGCGCTGTATCCCTTCAAACAAAACAGCGATCTCTACTGGCTTACCGGCATTGTGCAGGAAGACAGTATGCTGGTTTTATTTCCCGATCATCCGGATCCCAAATACCGGGAAGTTTTAATACTTACGCGACCCAATGAACTGAAAGAAAAATGGGATGGGAAAAGACTGCGGGCCGATGAAGGGAAAAGCATTTCAGGGATCAAAACCGTGGTCTGGCTGGATGCCAGTGACCCGCTCCTGCAGGCCTGGATACATCTGGCTAAAAATATCTACCTGGATTCCAATGAAAATGACCGCAAAGCCAGCCAACTGCAAACACGCGAATACCGGTTCATAGAAGAAACCAAAAAAAAATATCCCCTGCATCAATACCTGCGTGCAGCCACTATACTCAAAACACTGCGTGCCGTAAAAACTGCTGAAGAAGTTGTTGTGATTCAACAGGCCATTGACATCACAGCAAAAACATTTTTACGCGTTGCACAATTTATACGGCCTGGTGTGTTTGAATTTGAAGTCGAGGCCGAGATCCAGCATTCCTTTCTCTCCCAAAGATCGGGCGGTCCTGCTTATGGAAGTATCCTGGCATCCGGTGAGAATGCCTGTACCCTGCACTATGTGTCAAACAACCAACCCTGCAATAATGGTGACCTGATCCTGATGGATTTTGGCGCAGAATATGGCGGATATAATGCTGACCTTACACGAACGATACCGGTTAACGGAAAATTTTCAAAGAGGCAAAGACAGGTATACAATGCATGCCTCCATTTACATCAGTATGCCAGGATTTTGCTAAAACCCGGGATATCCATTAATGATTACCACGTGCTTGTGGGTAAAGAAGCCGATATCATTTTTCAGAAAATCGGGCTGCTCAGTAAATCAGATGTAAAAAATTCAACCCCTGAACAACCGGCATACTGGAAATATCTCTATCATGGCATTTCACATCATCTGGGTATTGATGTGCACGACCTTGGCCCGCGTGCCGAACCCCTTCGGGCAGGAATGGTACTTACTGTCGAACCGGGGATTTACATCCAGGAGGAAAAGCTGGGGGTGCGCATTGAAAATAATGTATGGCTTACCAAGACAGGCAATAAAGACCTGATGAAAGATATTCCCATTACGGCCGATGAGATAGAAGCTTGCATGAAAGGCGAAAGGCTTAAGGCATAAAGCATAAGGCTTAACGCTTAAAGCTTAACGCCTAACGCGCAACGCTGAAAAGTTTACAGAATGAAGCGGGTCTGAAATATAAAACATGACATTTCCCGGATGCATCAAATCAATTTCAAATTGTAAAATGAATTTCCAAATTTTCAAATTTTCAAATTTCCAAATTCTCTAATGAAGCAGATCCCCAATCTATTTACGCTTCTTAATTTATTTTTCGGCTGTATCGCCATAGTCTGCATTCTGCAAAACGGCATTACCATCGTGTATTCCGCCGAGGGTGCGCAGTATGCGGATATTCCTGAACGTATCTGGCTCGCGCCTTTGTTTATCGGACTGGCAGCGGCAGTGGATTTTCTGGACGGATTTCTGGCCAGGTTGCTGAAACAGTCATCAACACTTGGAAAAGAATTGGATTCGCTGGCCGATGTTGTGAGTTTTGGGGTCGCCCCGGGTATGATCATCTATCAGCTCTTACGAATGGGTTTTATGCGCCAGGAAGACGGCGCCGATATTTCGATGATATGGTTACTGCCTGCTTTCATCCTGCCATGTGCTGCCGCTTATCGGCTGGCTGTGTTCAACCTGGATACGGAACAGTCAAAAAGTTTTAAAGGGATTCCCGTGCCGGCTGTAGGAATGGTAGTCGCATCTCTTCCGCTGATTTACTGGACCCGCAACAGCGACTTGGTTTTAAATCTGCTTTTGAATAAATGGGTGTTGTATGCGATTGTAATAGGACTTTCTTATGGTATGGTGGGCCGCTTTCCCATGCTCTCGCTCAAATTCAGCGGGCAAAAGGATCCCCAGATGCTTGCACGCCTGATCTTAGTCGGGCTGGCAGTGGCTTCCATCCTGGTTTTTCATTGGCTGGCTGTTCCCCTCATCTTCATTTTTTACATTGTCATATCTTTGATCTTCAAAAACAGGATAACATGAATTTTTCGGTACAGGTTAAAGTGATGCCACTTAAAGAACTGCTGGATCCCCAGGGTAAGGCAGTCATGGGCGGACTGCAGAATCTCGGAATTAAAACGATCCAGGACGTGAGGATCGGGAAAACCATACAGCTTCAGGTAGATGCCGGCACTCCCGACGAAGCAAAGAAAATTGCTGAAGAAGCGAGTAAGAAACTGTTGGCAAACCCGGTCATGGAGTATTATGAAATTGCAGTATTGTCTTAGTATTGAGCCTTTGGAGTATGGTGGTGTGGAAGTGTGGAAGTATGGAAGTGGAACAGTAAGTTCTTTCAGTGAAAATCAATTCATATTCTCATATTTCATTTTCTAATTCAATTTCTAATTTCCACACTTCCATACTTCCACACCTCCACACTAAATAATGTTATACCTCGTTCCTTCTCCCATCGGCAACCTGCAGGACATGAGCTTCCGCGCAATTGAAGTACTTAAAAAAGCCGACCTGATCCTCGCAGAAGACACCAGAACCTCCCTGAAACTTCTGAATCATTACCAGATCATCAAACCCCTGACTCCTTATCATCAGCATAATGAACACAAGGTATTGCGACACCTGGTAGATCAAATGTTACAGGGGAAAGTGATGGCCATGTTAACGGATGCCGGTACGCCGGGTATTTCCGATCCCGCGTTCTTATTGGTGCGTGAATGTATCCAGGTGAATATCCGGGTGGAATGCCTGCCGGGGGCCACGGCTTTTGTGCCCGCCCTGGTCAACAGCGGCCTGCCGATGAACCGATTTTGTTTTGAAGGGTTCCTGCCGGTGAAAAAAGGAAGGCAGACGTTATTGAAGAAATTAGCGACTGAAGAAAGAACCCTGGTTTTTTATGAATCTCCATTACGCCTTGTCAAAACCCTGGAAGAATTCGCGCTGTATTTCGGGGCTTCCAGAAAATGTTCCGTAAGCCGTGAGCTGAGTAAAATCTTTGAGGAAAATATACGTGGAAGCCTGGAACAACTGATTGCACATTTCAGGGAAAAGGGTGTGAAAGGTGAAATTGTGATCGTATTGGAAGGAAAGGGATAAACCTATTCTTAATACGACCGCTAAATCCGGAATCTTCCCTATATTTTCGTAGAGAAAATCCACCGCCTGCGGCAAAAGAATACTGCCGGTGCAGGCTGGTTAATTTATAATGTGATCATCATGCGCCTGAGTTATTTTAAACAATCATTCCGTTTTATTTTTTTTCTGCTGGTTTTTATAGGGATTGTCAGGACCGGAAATGCCCAGGCCGGTTATTGGCAGCAGCACGTGAAATATGTGATGGATATTGATATGAACGTGGCGACGAATCGATTTACGGGTAAGCAACAGCTCGATTATACCAACCATTCTCCCGACACCCTTAGAAAAGTTTTTTATCATCTTTTCTGGAATGCTTTTCAGCCAAACAGCATGATGGACAACCGGAGCCGGGCTATGGGACAGGTTCTTCACAATGGAGAACCTGATTGGGATGAGCGGGTCAGGGACCGTATTCTGAACCTGAAACCCGATGAAATCGGTTACCAGAAAATTATTTCGCTCAAAATGAATGGAGTGGCCCAGCCTTTCCAGCCGGAGGAAACGATCCTGGAAGTAAACCTGACAAAACCCATCCTACCGAATGCAACCGTTCACTTCGAGATGGAATTTGAAGCACAGGTTCCCCTGCAAATCCGCCGGAGCGGCCGGGATAACCCTGATACCAAGGTGCGATATTCAATGAGTCAGTGGTATCCCAAGATCTGCGAATACGATGTTGAAGGATGGCATGCTACTCCTTATATTGGCCGTGAATTTTATGGCGTCTGGGGTGAGTTTGATGTAAACATAAGTATCGACAAAACATATATACTTGGTGGAACCGGTTATCTGCAGAATCCGCAGCAGGTCGGATATGGCTACGAAACAACCGGCTCGAAAGTAGTCAGACCCGCCGGCGAAAAATTAACCTGGCATTTTTATGCACCCAATGTGCACGATTTTGTATGGGCTGCCGATCCTGAATTTATACACGTCACAAAAAAAATACGCAGTGATCTCACCCTGCACCTGCTCTATAAAAAAACCAATGAAGACGAGAAAAAATGGCTGAACATACTTGAGGTTGCTCAAAAAGTACTTCCCTATATGGAACAGACTTATGGCATCTATCCCTATAAGCAGTATTCATTTATTCATGGGGGCGATGGAGGAATGGAATATCCGATGGCCACCCTGCTCAAAGATGCCGGTGGCTGGATGCACGAGTGGATGCACAGCTGGTACCAGGGTATGCTGGGCACCAATGAACTCAAATATCCATGGATGGATGAAGGATTTACTCAATATGCGGCGGCGCGGAACTGGGGCTGGCTGAATAAGGATACCTCCGCCGAACAGACTTTTAAACGGGAAATCAATAATTATTTTTACCTGGCCCGCAGCAATAACCAGGAACCTTTAACTACCTATGCCGATTATTACAGCACTAACCAGGGATATGGGTTATCCAGTTACTATAAAGGTGCTGTATTTCTGATTCAACTTGGATACATCGTGGGCGAGCAGAATTTGGATAAAATCCTGATGGAATACTACAGGGAGTGGAAGTTCAAACACCCGAATGTCAATGACTTTTTCCGTGTTGCTGAAAAAGTGAGCAATATGCAATTAGAGTGGTACAATGATTTTTGGATCAAAAGCATAAAAAAAATCGATTATGGTATCGATAGTTTGTGGGAAGTGAACGGTAAAACCAGGATCCGACTTCGTATGTTGGGCCAGGTTCCCATGCCCATTGATGTAACCATGCAGTTCAGTGATGGCAGCAAAGAAATGGCTTATATTCCGCTGTACTCTATGTTCGGCGCGAAACCAGAGGAAAATAAAATCATTCCACGGATAGTTTATGAACCCTGGAAATGGACCAATACATTATATGAATTCGAAGTGAACCATAGACTCACTGTATTCAGACTCGTTGAAATTGACGCCTCCCACCGGATGGCCGATGTGAACCGAAATAATAATAAACTGGAGCTGAAGTGGTAAAAATGATTTTCAATCATGTTCTTCTGAAATATTTATTGATAGCTTCGACCCGGTTGCCAACCCGGAGTTTTTCGTAAATATGATACACATGTTTGCGGACCGTTTCAGCGCTGATGAACAGATTACCTGCGATTTCCTTGTATAGTAATCCCGCGGCGAGCAAATGCAGAATTTCATTCTCACGGTTGGTTAACACCGGCAGAGACTTTCCCTTTTTTGCGTGCAGGGGATTCCAGCCCCATCCTCCGCTATCGTTCACCTGGAAAACATTGACCACTTTACGGGCGATCAATCCACTCATGGGTGCACCTCCCTCATACATTTCGCGGATGGCGCGTATTAATTCCGTTGATGAAGTTCTCTTTAGCATATATCCGTTGGCACCTGCACAAAGCGCGTCAAATATTCTTTCATCATCATCATAAGCCGTACAGATCATAAATAAAATTTCCGGGTAATCCGGTTTCAGTTTCCGGATGCAGTCAATTCCGGATTCACCATCCCCCAGTTCAATGTCGATCAACACCACGTCAGGTTTCATCAGCGGGATCAGGACCAGGGCCTCCTGGCCATCCGCAAAGCTGCCCGTGAGTTCGAATCCTTCCGTTTCAGTAATCATACTTTCCAGGGCCAATCGAATGGCGGCGTTGTCGTCTACGATGCTAATTTTGATCATTTGTTTAACAATTGAGGGTTGGCCATCGGCTATGAAATTAGCCTGCGATGCGGGAAGGGAAAAAGTATAATCACCCTTTTATCAATAGAAAGAGAATAATAAAATACGTTTATTTTGAAAGGCGAGATGGAGTATCAGGACTTCAGGATCCGTTCAAAGGGAACCTGCAACATATATTTTTCGAAGAAGGTTTCTTTAGGAAACAAATCGTGGATGTCGTACATTTTAGGGCGGGTACCACTTTCGGAGATCTCCGCTGACAGATCTCCGCCCTTCAGGCATATCAGCCCGCTGGCGTTGGGAAGTCCATCGGGCTCAGTAGCCGGTATATTCTGCGGTCTAAGCAAAGGTCTTGCCCAGGCCCAGAGATCTTTCAGCGGGGCGACGGCACGTGAAACGGCGATATCAAATTTATTTCCCCGGATTTCTTCGGCACGGATATGCTGCGTGCAGATATTGGTCAGGGAAAGTGCGTCGGCAACAGCGTCCACGACTTTCAGTTTTTTTGCAATGCTGTCCACAAGCTGGAACTGGGTATCCGGGAAAAAAATAGCAAGCGGGATTCCGGGAAAGCCACCCCCCGTGCCAATATCAATTACGTGTGAACCCCGGGGAAAATTAAATACGGCAGCGATACTCAGGGAATGCAATACGTGTTTTTCATATAAACTTCCGATGTCTTTACGGGAAATCACATTGATCTTTGCGTTCCACTCAGAGTAAACACTTTCCAACGCCTCAATCTGGCGGATCTGTTCTGCTGAGAAATCAGTAAAGTAACGGGTGACTATCTCCACTCCGCGCGTGGCTTCTTCCATATTGCTGGTGCAAAGATGATATAATATCCGATCATGCAGATATCCAGCAACCACCAATAAGGGAAAAGATCTGATTCCCCCAGTTTTTTCATAGAACGGAAATATACAATTCCCTGGAGCAGAAAACGTACTCCGAATATGATGAGTATGACAGACCAACCAACTGCCGGTGGATTCAAGAGGCTCAGTACAAAAAGAGGATAAAATAAAATGTGACTAAGGGCATATAACGCCAGCAGGAATTTGTGCCTGGGTTTGTAATATTTCCCTGTAGTATAATGACGCGTTTTTTGCCTGATCCATTCCGGAAATGTTTTTTTCGGCTCAGAAAAAGTAAATGATTCCGGGTCGATCACAACCCGTGTATTTGTTGCATTGGCTACTTTGTTTATAAACAGGTCGTCATCGCCTCCGGGCACATGATTGATGGAAGAAAATCCTTTATTTTTCAGAAATAATTCTTTTTTATAAGACAGATTTCTGCCTACGCCCATATAGGGTTGTCCGGCAAGCGCATAGGACAGGTATTGGAGGGCTGAATGAAAAGTCTCGAAACGGATCAGCTTATTTAACAATCCTGGCTTTTTTTTATAGGGGCTATATCCCAAAACTATCTGTGTGCCGTTCAGGTAACCATCCTGCATTTTTTCAACCCAGTGTTCGCTGGCCGGGATACAATCACTGTCTGTCAGGACCAATACCTCGTGACGGGCTTCACGAATTCCCATGCTCAGCGGATATTTTTTTCCCGGAATGCCCTTGGCTTCGTACTCCAGATTTACAATATGCAGTCCTTTGAAAGTCTTTTTGAATTCTTCGAGCAGGTAACGTGTATCATCCTGGCTGTTGTGGTTGACGACGATCACTTCATGGGTGCTCGGATAAGATTGTGAAAGTGCACCCGGAAGGTTTTCGGCCAGATTAGCAGCTTCATCGCGGGCGCAAATGATCACACTGACGGGATGTTGTTGGGATTGATCTTTTGAAGGCTTTCGGAAAAAAGCCAGTCTTTGAAAAAACCAGGTGTAATACAGTAACTGGATAAAACAAATCAGACAGAATAGGGTAAACCAGATTTCGCTCCACGAAAAATAAGGGGGCAGTTTATTCATCGAACTACAGTTAGTAAGGGAATGGTAAAAATACGGAATAAAGCTTAAGGCATAATGCCTAAGGCCTAACGCTTAATGTTTAAAGCCTTATGCTTAACGCCTACCCGAACCCTTTTGATATTTAAGGTGAACAACTCGTTCTTATTGTAAAAAACGTCTTGAGCATTTGATCAACTAAAGCGTTCAGCGTTAAGCGTTCAGCGTTAAGCGTTATGCTTTAGGCCTTAAGCCTTAAATTGCATCCTTCTGAACCATGGCCCAGTTAACGTTTGAACTCAGCGGAAAAGATCTTTCTTCGCAGGCTCGCGCCGGCCTGATTCGCACAGACCATGGAGAGATGCCGACACCGATATTCATGCCCGTAGGCACTGCTGGAAGTGTAAAGGCCGTTACGGGGCAACAGCTGTTGCAGGATATCCATGCCAAAATCATCCTGGGCAATACTTATCATTTATACCTGCGACCCGGTACGGATGTGCTGGATGCAGCCGGTGGTTTGCATCAGTTTATGAACTGGAACAAGCCCATCCTTACCGACAGCGGCGGTTACCAGGTGTTTTCGCTCGCAGGTACCCGAAAGATCACGGAAGAAGGTGTAATGTTTAAATCGCATATTGATGGTTCATCTCACATGTTCAGTCCGGAAAAAGTGATGGATATTCAGCGTAGTATTGGTGGAGATATCATAATGGCCTTTGACGAATGCCCGGCGTTTGGTACTGGATATGAATATGCGCAGAAGTCGATGAATCTCACCCATCGCTGGCTGAACCGGTGTTTTGAGCGCTTTACATCAACGCCGGATGCTTATGGATATACCCAGAACTTGTTTCCCATTGTGCAAGGTGGGATTTTTGAAGACCTGCGGCGGGAGTCCTGTGCTTATATCACCTCCAAAAACGCAGTGGGTAATGCCATCGGGGGACTGAGTGTGGGTGAGCCAGACGATGAATTATACGCAATGACGGCGCTCTGTTGTGAGAACCTCCCGCCCGAAAAGCCGCGATACCTGATGGGCGTTGGTACACCATGGAATTTACTGGAATGCATCAATCTGGGCATTGATATGTTTGATTGTGTGATGCCAACCAGGAATGGCCGCAACGGCATGTTATTTACGTCGGGAGGAGTCATCAATATAGATAATAAAAAATGGGAACATGATTTTTCTCCTATCGATGAGGGGATCGACTGTTCCTTCAGCAATCAGTACAGCAAAGCTTATCTCCGGCATTTAATGAAGAGCCGGGAGCTAACAGCACTTACCATCGCCAGCGTGCATAATCTGTCGTTCTACCTTCACCTTATGAAAGCGGCACGGGAGCACATACTGGTAGGGGATTTCAGCAGTTGGAAAACGCATCAGGTAGAGATTCTGAAGGAAAGACTATAATCTAATTGTCAATTGTTAATTGTTAATTCATTTGATGCGACTGCTTGAGAAATAGTATAACTCAAATATTCCATCAACAATTTATGTATGTAACTGAACTAATAAATTATCAATTAACAATTGACAATTGACAATTACTTCAGTTTGCTTTCCAAACATTATTACTCTCATCTGCATCAGGCAGCATTCTGTCCGGATCAATGGTTACGCTTTCAATCTGACGGGTTGAAGGATAAAAGAATTTCCATTCACCGCCCTTCTGCCAAATTTCCACGGGAAGTTGCACCCGGCCCGTCTGGCCACCGAGCTCCTTCACTTCAACGGTTACAGGCATGGGTAGTTTTTCGCGGTTTTGGATGGTGATCACCGAGCCGTTTGCGGGACTGGATTGTACATAATCAACTTTTGATACCGCGATGTCTACTTTCCAATTGTTTAAAAACCATCCGCGCCAGAACCAGGTCAGGTCTTCACCGCTGCTGTTTTCCATGGCATGAAAGAAATCCCAGGGTGTAGGATGTTTGAAAGCCCAGTTATTTATGTAGTAACGAAAAGCCGAATCAAAACGCGCTTCACCCAAAATATCGTATCGAAGCAATTCAAGTCCCATACCTGGTTTATCGTAAGCGCTTACTGAAAGATAAAGCGGATTGGTTGCATCGGGTATTGTCATGATACCCTCGGAACGCGATTGGAAATAACGGGACGAGCGTTCCCGGTACCGGGGTTTACTATTAAATTCTCCCTTATTGAAATCCTTATCGGATATTGAATTGATAAACGTATTGAAGCCCTCATCCATCCAGGCGAATTTCCTTTCGTTACTGCCAACAATCATTGGAAACCAGGTATGACCGAATTCATGGCTGGTGACACTCCATAATCCCCCGCCGGAACTGAAGGCGTGACAGAATACAATACCCGGATATTCCATACCGCTAACAGGTCCGGCCACATTGACGGCAACGGGATAAGGATAAGGATACCATCGCAAAGAATAATTCTCAATAGCGCCTTTCACAAACTCCGTGGATCTTTTCCAGGCAGAGTCTTTTGCTGACTCCGGCGGATATACTGACATGGCCAGAGATTTTTTTCCTCCGGGCAGATTCATCCGCGCAGCATCCCAAACGAAAGCTTCGGAGGCTCCAAACGCCACGTCCCGGGTATGATTACATTTAAAATGCCAGACGAGTTTGTCTTTATTCAACCGGCCTGCTCCTTTTTTAACTTCTTCTTCTGTCCGGATCATCAGGGTCTTCTCACTATTGCGGGCTGCATCCAGTCTTTTTATTTGTTCCGGTGTTAGAACTTCTGAAGGGTTCATCAGCTCTCCGGATGCTACGACGAGTTGCTTTCCGGATGTGGTTATGGTAAAATCATAATTTCCATACTCCAGGTAAAATTCGCCTGCGCCAATATAAGGCAGGGCATTCCATCCGATTACATTATCAAAAACACACATGCGCGGATACCACTGGCCGATATTGTAAATCCATCCGTTGGGGGTTTCCATACGTCCCATCCGGTCGGCGCCCCGTTCCGGAATACCGAAGCGATACATGATATTAATTTTCAGCGAATCACCATGGGGCTTCATGGCCTCAGGTAAATAAATCTGCATACGTGTATCATTGATCAGGTAATGTATTTTTTCCTCCCGACCCTGGTAAATTACAGAAACGGATTGGATTGTATAACCCCCTTCAAATCCCCTGTTTGCATAACGGCCACCCCCAACCGGAGTTGTTTGCTCACCACGCGAATCGGATTTGTAAACATTCTGGTCCAGCTGAATCCATAAAAAAGGAAGGCCCTGGGGACTATTGTTTTTATAAGTAATCTGCACCGATCCGGATATCTGATGATTCACATCGTCCAGGGTGGCCTGAATATTGTAATCCGCTTCGTTCTGCCAGTATAGGGGACCGGGAGTTCCTGCTGCTGTTCTTACCTGATCTCCGAATGCAGGATAAAAAACCGGTGCAAAAGCTTCATGCTGGTCATAGGTTCCCCCGGATTGTGAAAACAGCCGGATACTGAGGGAGAAGAAACAGGCCAGAAAGTAAAGATTTTTCTTAACAAACATCAGCATTGATTTTAAACCTGCGAAGATAAATGGTAAAGTGGTTCTAAATCCGGTAAAATGTGACAGATGGTCGCCCCGGAATCGCTATTTTGTGGTCTCTCGGGATATGAAAAAACTGGACTGGTACATACTGCGCAAATTCCTGACCACTTTTGTATTCACCATGCTCACGTTTACCGTGATTGCGGTGGTGATTGATACCAGTGAAAAGGCGGATGATTTTGTAAAATCCGGACTGAGCACAGCGCAACTCATCACACATTATTTCTTTGGATTTGTGCCCTTTATCATGTCCATGATGTTTCCGCTTTTTGTTTTTATTTCCTGTATTTACTTCAGTTCAAAAATGTCGGCCCGTTCGGAGTTTGTCGCGATACTGGCAGGAGGCGTACCCTATAACAGGATGCTCCGCCCTTATGTAGTTGGCGCTCTGCTGCTCGGCATTTTTTTCTGGTTCGCCAGTCAGTATTGGGTTCCAAGAGCTAATGAAATCCGAACCAATTTTCAGTCTGCCTATATCGATCCGCACAGTAGTTATAATGGTGATCCTTACAGAACCAATAATTTTTACCTGCGGGTGAATGCCGAAACATATGTGGGTTTGAAATATTATGATACGGCGCAAAAAAGATCCGGTGCTTTTTTTCTTTCCAAAATAAAGAACAGTAATATTTATTATAATCTGCGTGCGGAATCCATGAAATGGGATACAGTAAAAAAGGACTGGATCCTGACCAATGCGGTAGAACATTATAACGAGGGGTTAAAAGAATCCGGCCGGGTGATACCGACCATGCATATGAATCTGAATGTAAAACCAGAAGAACTCCGGAGGGATGAATACCTGAAAGACAAATTCACCACGCCGGAATTGAAACGATTTATCAGGATGGAAGAAATCCGGGGATCTGAGGGATTGAATACCTACAAAGAAGAAAGATATCATCGGGATGCGACCCCATTCTCAGTTGTCATTTTAACAATGATGGGTGCAGTCATCTCCACCCGCAAGGTACGTGGTGGCAGTGGTCTGCTCCTGGCTATTGGTCTCGTAATGGCTGCTCTTTTTGTAATTATGGATAAGTTTTCAATAACTTTTGCGACCAAAGGCAATTTTTCTCCAATGCTTGCAGCATGGATGCCCAATATCATTTTCAGTTTTGTAGCCGGATGGCTATACTGGAAGGCACCTAAATAATGCATGTCGTTTAATTTTGAAATTTCGGATTCAATGATTTGTTCCAACAGCGTTCATGGATTAACTTTAGCAGCCTGTACCCAATCATCCTTTAAACGCGAAGTATGCCCATTAAAGAAAGGTTTAAAGCCAATGCCGACCTCCTGAGTGCGGAGATTAAAGACATTTTGAAAGAGCATGGTTCAAAAAAAATCGGTGAGGTAACCCTTTCCCAAATTTATAGCGGGATGCGTGGCATGACCGGTCTGGTTACGGAAACCTCCCTTTTGGATCCACAGGAGGGTATTCGGTTCCGCGGATATTCCATCCCGGAAATTCAGCAAAAATTGCCGAAGGCGAACGGAGGAAGCGAACCACTTCCCGAAGGATTGTTTTTCCTGATGCTGCTGGGTGAATTGCCCGATGAAAAAGACGTTCACGAACTAACGGCCAACTGGCAGCGCCGCAGCCATGTGCCGAATTATGTTTTTGATGCTATCGAAGCTTTACCTGTGTCTACCCATCCGATGACGCAGTTCGTCATCGCGATCATGGCATTGCAAACGGAAAGTGTGTTTGCAAAAAAATATGCGGAAGGCCTGAACAAGAAGGATTATTGGGATGCTATTTTTGATGATTCCATGAATCTGATCGCCCGGTTGCCTCGTGTTGCCGCCTATATTTACCGGAGAAAATACAAAAACGGGGAACACATTCAGCCCAACGGGCTGCTGGACTGGGCAGGAAATTTTGCCCATATGCTGGGATATAAAAATGAGACATTCCATGAACTCATGCGCCT
Organism: Puia sp.; assembly: GCA_041481385.1. GTDB lineage: Bacteria > Bacteroidota > Bacteroidia > Chitinophagales > Chitinophagaceae > Puia. The sequence continues at coordinate 8,016 of JBGPBW010000007.1, read as the reverse complement.
GTATATGACCATTCATGCGGATCATGAAGGAGGAAATGTAAGCGCACATACAACGCACTTGGTGGGGTCGGCACTTAGTGATCCTTATTTGAGTTTTGCTGCCGGTATGAACGGACTCGCAGGTCCTTTGCACGGTCTGGCCAACCAGGAAGTAATCAAATGGATTCTCGAGCTCCGCGAAGAACTGAATACTGAGTTGCCCACCCAGGAACAAATCATCACCTATGTAAAAAAGACCCTGAATGAGGGTAAAGTGGTTCCGGGATATGGTCATGCTGTTTTGCGTAAAACTGATCCACGGTTTACAGCCCAGATGGAATTCGGTAAAAAACATCTGCCCAACGATTCCCTGGTAAAAACAGTCTGGAATATTTACGAAGCGGTTCCGCCTGTGTTACAGTCACTCGGCAAAATAAAAAATCCCTGGCCCAACGTGGATGCGCATAGTGGAGCACTTTTGGTTCATTTTGGGTTGAAGGAATACGAATTTTATACCGTTTTATTTGGCGTGAGCCGCTCCCTCGGCGTGCTGGCCAGTCTTTGCTGGGATCGTGCATTGGGTTCTTCCCTTGAAAGACCCAAATCGGTGACCACTACCTCCGTCAAGCACTGGTTGGAAGGGAAAGAAGAAATTTGGGGAGAATAATAATAATTTGAAAATTTGAAAGATTGGAAAATTGAAAATTTAATTTTTTAATCATTTACAATCTTTCAAATTTCCAAATTTTTATAGTGCCTGAACAATATCATTCAAAATATCTTCGCGGTGTTCCAGTCCGCAGGAAATGCGAATAAGCCCGGGCGTTATATTCACGGCCATCCTTTCTTCTACACTTAGTTTGGCGTGCGTTGTGCTGGCGGGGTGTGAAGCGATGCTCCTGGTGTCGCCGAGATTTGCGGTCCGGGATAACATTTGCAATTTGTCGAGAAATATTCTTCCGCTTTCGAGGCCTCCCTTTAGTTCAAAGCAAAAAAGACCACCGCCGTTTTTCATTTGTTTTTTTGCGATGGCATACTGCGGATGTGAGGGTAGAAATGGATATTTCAGCCAGCTGATGGCAGGATGGTTCTGCAGTTGTTCGGCCAGGTAGAACGCGTTGGCGACATGCCGTTCCATGCGCACCTCCAGTGTTTCCAGGCTACGGCTCAGCACCCATGCATTAAAAGGTGAAAGAGAAGGTCCCGTACTTCGGCAAAACAGGTAGATCTCATGAACTAGTTTTTCACTTCCAAGTACAATGCCGCCCAATACACGGCCTTGTCCATCGAGCCATTTGGTGGCTGAGTGCACAACCAGGTCTGCACCAAATTGTGCCGGAAGCTGGCCGATGGGTGTTGCAAAACAATTGTCCACACAATATATTAACCCGTGTTTTTTCGCCAAATCGCCTACAACCTGGAGGTCAATCAGGTCCAGCCCGGGATTTGTTGGTGTTTCCAGGTAGATCATTTTTGTATTGTCCCGGATGGCTGATTCCCAGGAAGCCGGATCATTTGCCGGGACATAGGTATGTTCGATTCCATATTTCGGCAGGATCTTCGTGATCACGGTATGGGTACTGCCGAAGACTGCATTGCACGACAACAGGTGATCGCCTTTTTTCAGAAAGGTCAGCATGGAGGCGAAAACGGCACTCATACCCGAAGATGTGGCGAAACCAGATTCCATGCCTTCGAGCACACACATACGATCAGTGAACTCCTTAACGGTTGGGTTTGAAAAACGGCTGTAAATATTATCATCCGTTTCGTCTGCAAAAGCAGCGCGCATTTCTTCTGCGTTATCAAAACAGAAGCTGCTGGTGAGAAACAGGGGGGAGGAATGTTCCATTTCGTTGGTCTGGTCCACCCGGGTGCGGATCATCCTGGATACGGGATGTAATGGCATAGTGATCAGTTTAGGAGATGACTTTTAATTCCCAATCTATCTTGCAGCCTGCGCCCATCAGGGTCGCCGCCACAGAACAATATTTTTCAATAGAAAGTGCACAGGCTCTTTTTGCTTTTTCAGGATCTACTGAACCCTTCATTTCAAAATGGACTTTGATGTGTTTCCAGAGTGTGGGTTCTTTACCCGTCTCCCTTTGCCCGTCTACCAGGATTCGCAATCCTTCCAGAGATTGTTTTTGCTTTTTGAGAATGGAAACGATATCGATGCCACTGCAGCCGCCAAGACCCATCAGCAGCATCTGCATGGGCCGGATACCGAAATTATGTCCCCCGCTCTCAGGACTGGAGTCCATTTTTACGGTATGACCGAATGCATCCTGCCCCTCAAATCCATAATCGTTGCTGACCCGAAGGATTTCTACATGGACCATAAAAAGATTTTTGCAAAGGTAATTCATGCATGTCCTTATTTTGCATCCATAATTTTGAAACTGCATCATGGAGGAATTTCATCATTACCAGGCTTTTCCACTTGAAAACGGACAGATTTTACCAGATATCCGGATCGGATATCATACCTATGGTAACCTGAACGCTGCAGGAGATAATGTTGTCTGGATTTGTCATGCGCTTACGGCCAATTCTGATGTCATCCGCTGGTGGCCAGGCATGGTAGGGGATCACCGTTATGTAAATCCCGAAAAATATTTTATCGTTTGCGCCAATATCCTCGGTTCCTGTTATGGAAGTTCGGGCCCACTGACTGAAAACCCTGCAACAGGAATACCTTATTACAGCAGTTTTCCCTTAGTGACCATCCGGGATATGGTAAAAGCGCATATCCTTCTACGTAAACATCTGGGTATTAATCAAATTCACCTGCTGATCGGAGGAAGCATGGGTGGTTATCAGGCTCTTGAATGGAGCCTGATGGAGCCCACTATTATCGGCGATTTGTTGCTGATTGCAACTTCCGCTGCTGAGTCTGCCTGGGGTATCGCCGTCCATACAGCACAAAGACTGGCTATTGAAGCTGACGCCAGCTGGAACGAAATGAATGAGGAAGCAGGAGCTAAGGGCCTTAGGGCGGCGAGGGGAATCGGTATCCTCACGTATCGCAATTATGCAATCATGAAGGAAAAACAATCTGATCCGGATGCGAACAAGCTGGATAACTACAGGGCTTCGTCCTATATCTCCTACCAGGGCAATAAACTTTCGCGCCGATTCAATGCTTTTAGCTATTGGTTGCTGACTAAGGCGATGGATAGTCATCACATCGCAAGGAACCGTGGTGGGGATCTTAAAAAAGTACTATCATCAATTACCCAGCGCACCCTGATCATCGGCATTACCAGCGATATCCTCTGCCCGCTGGTGGAACAGGAATTCCTGGCCAGATATATTCCGAACAGCAAATTGGTGAGCATCGATTCTCTTTATGGCCATGATGGCTTTATGGTCGAGACTGAAAAAATTGGCGTCTGTTTAAAAGACTGGATGTGAGCATAATTTTCAAATTCGATTAAAGGCTCAGTCTTCCCTGGTAATATTCTAATATTTTCGTCCTGAAAATATAATTATAACGGGCGGCGCTCAGGTTGGTATTGGCACGGTCGTAATTGTTTTTGGCAATGACGTAATCGACGGAAGTGATTACCCCCGAATTGAAACGAATTTCCGCTGTGCGGAAAGATTCTCCGTAAGCATGCACCTGATCCAGGTATCCTTTGTACTGGCCGTATGCGGATCGCAGATTCTGCCAGGCCTGTTCCACCAATTGCTGTAACTGGTTGCGGGAAGCATTGGCAAGAACCTTTGCATTTTCATAGTTGATCTTTGCCGTCTTTACATTATTTCTTGCTGAAAAAAAGTTCAGTATGGGTATGTTCAATTGTAACCCAAAATTCTGGAACCTGTTGTTTTTTACCTGATCTATAAATGGCGTTTTCTGGGTTTGCAGGGTGTTTGGGTAATAGGCTTCAGTTGGTGTGCCATTAACATCTACAAAACTGCCGTTGAACTGATTATATTCTGTACCTGGTATTCCGCTCGTGGCTATACTCGTAAAATTAGAACTGAGCCCCCCGTATAAAAAAAGTGAAGGATAGAGTTTACCCCTTGCGGCGGCAATTCCCTTCTGAAAGGATTGAACACGCAGGTCTGTGGCTTTAATAGTAGGGATGATCTGCAAAGCCACCTGGTATATACTGTCGGAACTTCCGTTCAAATCGCTGACATCAGCATTCATACTGACCATTTCATAGGTTGCGTCTTTCTGATAAGGCACATTGAGAACGGCAAATAAATTCACCTTCGCTATTTCCAGTGCATTGACTGCGTTCACCACATTAACAAGGTCGCTGGCATACTGACCCTTGAGATCGTATAATGTCGCTGGCGGAATCGCTCCTTCTGCATTCTGAATTTCAAGTCTTGCTACCTGGGCGGAATCTACTGAAGCCTGTTTACGGGCAATATCCAGGGCTTCCTGATTACTCAATACCGTGAGATAATTCAGAATAACATTGAGTGTTATGTTGTCTTTCTGTTGTTGAAGATCCATCTTGCTTGCATTATAACCCAATGCATTTTGCTTAATGGCGTTTTGCAGGGAAAGACCGTTGAACAAAAGAAGGTTGGCATTGAGGGAATAATTGCCCGCTCCGTTTTGAACATCAACATAAGAGTTGTTGATGTTGCTGATGCTTCTGCCATAGTTGAATTGCTGCTGTACCGTTCCGTTGATCTGGGGAAGGAGGTTGTCTTTCGATTGCTTAAAAGCAACCCCGCTTTGTTCCATCTGAAGCTGACTTTGCTGAATCTGGAGGTTGTTGGTAATGGCCAGGTCAACACATTGTTTGATGGTCAGGTATCTGGTACTGTCCTGACCATATCCCTGAAAAGAAAAAATCAGGAATAAAATAAAAAACCAGCTGCTATACCGCTTCATCATGTCTGCTTTAATTGTTTACCGTTTTTTCGATCCGTCCGTCGAGCAGGTGAATGATTCTTTTTCCGTAGCTGGCATTTTTTTCTGAATGGGTGACCTGAATAATGGTCACGCCATCCGTTTTATTGAGCGTGGTAAAAAGTTCCATTATTTCTTCACCCTGTTTGGAATTCAGGTTACCGGTTGGTTCATCTGCCAGTATGAGTTTGGGTTTGGCTACCAATGCCCGGGCAATGCCAACCAGTTGTTGCTGACCACCAGAGAGCTGGGTAGGAAACAGATCTTTCTTTCCCACCATCTGAAAACGATCCAGGATATCGGCAACAATGGCCTTACGTTCAGACGATTTGATATCCTGATATATCAGCGGGGTTTCAATATTCTCATACACGGTGAGCTCGTCGATTAGATGGTAAGCCTGGAATACGAATCCAATATGGGTTTTATACAGATTGGAGCGCTGTTTCTCCTTGAGTTTGAAAACTTCGGTATCCAGGAACTTGTAATCTCCTTCGGATGCAGTATCCAGCATGCCGATAATATTCAACAGGCTCGATTTTCCGGATCCTGATGGGCCCATGACGGACACGAACTCACCTTCGGAAATCTGCAGGTTAATGTCTTTGAGAATGAAATTCCGGATATTTCCCTGGTTCACCCATTTCGAGATATGTGCTAGTTTGATCATTTTTTATTCTGTTCTATTTTCTCAAATACATTTTAAAGTCTATGCTTTATCTCCCGCTCATCATGTGCAATTTTATTCAGATCGCAGGCTGAGTACGGGATTTGATACAGCTGCTTTGATTGCCTGAAAACTTACGGTGAGAACTGCTATGATGGTTGCTGCTACGGCCGCAAGGACAAAGATCCACCAGGATATCGGAATGCGATAAGCAAAATCCTCCAGCCATTTATGCATGGCAAACCAGGCGATGGGCGAAGCGATGATGATGGCGACGCCTACCAGCCTTAAAAAATCTTTTGAAAGCAGGTTTACAATATTTGGAACACTTGCTCCTAATACTTTCCGGATGCCAATTTCTCTCGTGCGCTGCATCGTACTATAAGATGCCAGGCCAAGCAAACCCAGGCAGGATATGATAATGGCCAGTATGGCAAAATTCAAAAAAAGTTTACCAAATCTTTGCTCTGATTTATATTGTTCGTTGAAATATTCATCCATGAAAAAATAACTGAAAGGCCTTGCAGGTATGAGTGTGTTCCATTTTTTTTCAATTGATGAAATGGTTCCCGGCAAATTATTACCGGAAACTTTGATGGAAACCAACCCGCAACCGTTCGGCTCTATTCGCATGGACAGCGGTATGATTTTTTCCCGCAGGGATTTGAAATGAAAATCTTTCATCACACCAATGATTTTGCCCTTTCTTCCCCATTGGTCAAAATCACGCCCTACAGCATCCTGCGGGCTGCGGTATCCAAACATTTTCACAGCCGCCTCATTCAATATCATGGCCTGTGTGGTGTCCGTCATAAAGCTGCGGGAGAATGTTCTGCCCGCCGCCATTTTAATATTATACTGGGTCAGGTATTCGAAGTCGACAAAATACAGATCCAGGTTGGCGATCTGCATTACGCCTTTTACATTTTGTATTTGTGAATAGGCGCCCATATTTCCGCCACCGGGTACGCTGGATGACATGGTGACTGCTTTCACATTCGGTAATCCGCGCACCGCGTTTATAAAAGCATCCCTCGCCGGGTCGCCGTTTGAATTGATCACCATCATCTGGTCTTTTGAAAAACCGAGATCCTGGTTGCGCATAAAGTTCATCTGTAAATAAACGATGATGGTCGAAATGATCAGCGCAATCGAGATGGTAAACTGTGAAATAACCAGCCCCTTCCTCAAGAGGATACCCTTGGTCCCGGTTGCAAATCTTCCTTTCAATACAGTAACCGGTTTGAAAGACGATAATACCAGTGCCGGATAAACTCCAGCCAGCAGCCCGATGGCTATGTTGGCGAGAAATAAAATGCCAATGAACCCCATATCATTAGAAATACCCTTACTAAGCGTTTTGCCTGCCAGCAGGTTAAAGGAAGGAAGTAATAAGGCTGCGGCGCCCAATGTGAGCAGGAAAGCAATCAGGCAAACCAAAACGGATTCGCCGATAAACTGACGGGTCAGTTGCTGCCTTCCGGCGCCAACTACTTTACGAATGCCCACTTCCTTTGCCCGCTCTGCAGATCGGGCAGTCGTAAGATTTATAAAATTAAAACAGGCGATCAGCAGGATAAAAACAGCTACAATGGAAAAAATATATACATTCTTTATGCTGCCGGAATTGCTATCGTTACGATCTGAATGAAGATAAGCTTCCGGGAATTTTTCGAGCATCAGGGTTGGATACATATTCAACTGCTTCATTTCCCCGCCATTCATTTTTTCGAGAAATGCCGGAATCTGTTTTTCAAAAGCAACTGCATTCGCGCCTGGTTTCAGCAATACGTAGGTTTTGTTGCCATAATTACCCCATTGATTATCCAGGTTCGGATTCAATTTCCGGGTCAGGGTAGTCATGGAGACAATCATATCCGCCTTGATCATTGAATTCTCAGGGATATCCTTCATCACACCGGTAATTTTAGCCGTAAATCCGTCGCCGGTTAGTAATACGGTCTGCCCGATTGGATCTTTATCCCCAAAATATTTTTTGACGGCTGATTCAGAAAAAACAATATTCAGCGGTTCGTTGAGTGCTGTGTGCGGATTACCTTTTATCAGTTTGAAATCAAAAACTTCAAAAAAAGAAGAATCAGCCCACAGGGAGTTTAACTCCTGATATTTGACATTCCCCTTTCTTACCAACAGTTCGTCATTTGTTGTGCGCACGGCCGCTTCAACCTGCGGAAAGCCACCCATCAGGTGTGGCCCGACAGCCCAGGAGGGTCCGCCGGGATGCATGGTCTCTGTAGGTGTTTTTATATCACAAATAATACGGTATATGCGATCGCCCTTACTATGAAATTTATCATAGCTCAATTCAAAACGCACGTACATAAAAATCAGAAAACAGGCCGTTAGTCCGACCGTCAGCCCCAGGATATTAATCAGGGAAAAGACGCGGTGTCTCCAGAGGTTCCTGAATGCGATTTTGAAATAGTTTTTGAGCATTTGTTTTAGTTGGCAGTTGGCAGTTGGCAGT
>JBGPBW010000006.1:0-40761 GCA_041481385.1 Puia sp. | reverse complement strand
TGTTTAATGAAAATCAATTTATTTATTTCCAATTTTAGCCTGTGCGAAAATTTGTCTCCATTTTTTTTATCTTTTTTGGACTGGTCCTGCTGATCATATCCAGCTCGGACCGTCTCATGAAAAAAATAATCGATGAGCGGTCGGCTCTGAATAACTGTTTCGGCATTCATCAGTCATCCGGCGGCGACCTGGTATCGATCAGTTACCTGGATAAGGTAGCGCGGTTTCAGGAGCGTGATGATTACAAATTTGTCAGGCCCGCTGATGATACAGGGAAAAGAAGTATTGATCTCTATATTTATGGAGACAGCTACCTCAAGGAGATTCCCGATTCAGCCTTCTGCTGCATCAATAGTTATCATTTTTGCCGGCGGGGTTATGAGGACATGCATTATAACCTCGACCCGCATAAAAAAAATATCCTGATCATTGAAATTGCGGAACGCTTTGCCCGGGTCGAATTCGAACTTCAGGAAACGATGCGCCATTTTAATAAAAGGCAACCTGCTACTTCGTCTCTGAGCTTATCAGATCATCCCGTCTCCTATGCCGGATTTCCAGACCTGGATATTTTCAATCCTGACATCAATCGCAACCTGGAATTCAACCTGTACGGCTATAGGTTTTGGGATCAGGTCAAGTTTGCCAAAGCCTCATTGACCTATTATCTTTTTAAACGGGCAGCCGGCGATGCGGTTGTATCCGACGACGGCAACAGGCTTTTTTTAAAACAGACCCTGGCTGAGCATGATCGTTTAAGCAGTTATTATCCCTTCGAACAAGAGGAAATACAGAAGATGTTTGTCAATATTAATGCTACATACAACTACTATAAAGCAGATGGTTTCGATGAGGTATACCTGTCCATCATTCCAAACCCCGTGACCATCCTGCAACCTCTGCACTATAATGGCCTGATCCCCGCACTCCAAAATCCCGGGCGCTTGAAAGGCATGCCTTTTATTGACATGTACAATCTTTTCTCAAAGGATCCGAACCCCGGACGATTGTTCAGAATCGGAGATACGCACTGGAACAATAATGGCGCGCAGTTGTGGCTGAAGACTGTCAACGGTGAATTAATAAAGCAACGTCTGCAAGCTGATTCTAAGTAGTTCGACCGGTTTATTGTGAAGACACTGGCGTTTATTCAATCCAAACCGAGCGTAGATTGTTCGCTGCTGTCTAACTGTAGCTGGTTGATGATTTTCTCATTTGAAGGATAGATGAACAGGAAGTTGGCGATGAGGATGATGGTCATCCAGAGAAAGGAACGGTCGTGGGTAAGAAAAAAAACGATGATCGCAAACAGTACGGGCATTTCACAAAGCGCCATTCTGAGGATCAGGGCTGCACGATATAGCTCGATTTTTTTTCCGAGTTCCTCTTCCGGGTTGATGACGGCCAACCGTTTCCGGAAAAGAAAAAACGAAGCAGGGATCGTCGTTGCAGCAATCACGATTATGGAGACCTGCATAATTGGGGTAAGTTCATGATCCCCGGTGCCGAGTACACCGGTTTCAACCAACACGGTTACGATAAGGGCAAATATCACCTGCCCGATCAGCAAGGCGAAAAAAAGAATTCGGATGGCCTTCAGGTCGTTGGGTTGGGGTTCCATCTTCCAAAGGAAATCAAAAGAAATCAGATCGCCCAGTGTTACATAACTATTCTGAATAGAATTTCACGAATCCCTGGTTCATCATTTTAAAATGGTCACAAAGCCCACCCAATGGATTCTTCCGGACAATCGTTATAACTGTTTATTGATACATGAGGCGGTTAATATTTTTCGTAATTTAACATCCCCCGATTAATACTAATCAATCATGGAAGTTAAAAAAATCATCGAGCTGATCAGTCGCGGAAGAACCGACTTCATTCTTGAACTATTAACTAAACCCGATTGGAAAAAAATATTGCAGGAAGGAACCGTAAAACCTTTGCAATGGCTGGTCTATTATAATGACACGACCGGGTTAAAGGTGGTGCTGCAAGCGGGTGGCAACCTGGACAGCATCAACCTGAATGAAGAGTTAGGAAATGCCGCTTTCTTCGGGCACTGGAAGGTTTGTGATTTTTTGATAAACCATGGCGCAGATGTCAATGCCCATGTTGACAAAACGAATGAGACGCCATTACATGGTGCACTGTCTAAAGCCGGGAGACCTTATTATTTTTATACGGTTAAAATGCTGGTCGACAAAGGAGCAGATGTCAATGCCAAAACAATTCCGGGCATCGAAACGGGAGCTTTCATGCGTGATGTCAGAACGAAAGGAGAAACGCCACTCCATAGGGCTGCCGCTTATGCTGATGAAAAAACAATTGCTTATTTGTTGGAACATGGCGCGGACAAAACAGCCCGGGATGCAAACGGCGACTCACCCCTGACCTGGGCCAGTGAGCACCTGCGTCCGGGAGTCATTTTATCATTATTGAGTTTCGGTGATCATCGCATTGGTGAAGCCCATAAAACAAAAAATACCAGCGACCACGGACAGGGATGGGGAAATGGTATGGATTGGAATTTATTCGGAGACTATTTGCCTGAATAAGCTTAAGGCTTAAAGCTTAAGGCCTTACGCCAGCCTTAGGTAAACCGTTCGTCTTTTGGCTCAGGCCTTGCGCCTTAAGCGTTAGTCGATTTTCCATTCACCGAGATAAATACTTTCGGATTGCCGGCTGCGATCTGCGGCATTGAAAGCGGCGTAGAGATGAAAATTTTTCCCGTTGGTTTTCGTTATCTGAAGAATATCTTCACCGGCGCTGCGGAACTGCCCGGTTGTATGGTATGTGACTTCGGGTTTTTCCACATCATAAGCGAGCATCATGATCTGATCAACAGAATCCGGTCCGTTTTTTTGTCCCGGATCCCAGGTGAATCTTAAATCGCCGCTCTCCGTCAGACCCACAGCTAAATTATCCGGTAATGGCAGATCGCCCAAACTGACTTTCACGAGGGCAGGATCTATGCGTAATTCTTCTCCGTCGCCCACGAATGCATTTTTCAGGAGCCAGGATTTAGCGGCGACAAAACCCTGTGCACGCTGGCTGTATCCCCTGAACCCCTCCCGCACAAAATCCAGCACCGGGGCCAGCCAAGCCTGTGCGGCAGCAAACTTTTTCCGATTGGCCTGTTCCTTCTTGCTCACCTTCAGAGTGCGTTTTTTATGAGGCCCCTTTACATAAGGAATGCCGTTGCGGGATGAGCCGATGACCTTCCCGACTTTCCCCTGAATCTGTCCATTAATACCACCGACAAGCCTACCCATTCCCAGTTGTTTTCTATATTTTAAGGTAGGAAAAACAATTGAAATAAGGATGAAAATCGGTATAAATTGTAACAATTATACTGTTTTAACTGTGTTTCATCCGTCTTTGATCTGTCTTTGATCCCTATTTGATAAATAAAAGACTGGAATAAATACTAACAGGCTTTTATCCGGAAGCACCAATTTGGGGATGACAACCATGTTTTTAACCGCTATTCGCCACCATTTTACCACTGATTTTTGGGATCAGTTCTGAACCGCAGAAAAACCAATAAGGGGACGGGCTGGCTACTGGCATCTGATTTCCTGGAGGTTTCCATTTTGTTTTGAACCCGTCGTAGAGAAGATGACAAGATTCTTGTTCATATAGCAGCATTTCATTTAACGTCAATTTGTATTTTTAAATCGCTACTCATAAAATTTAAAAGGCGGTCGGCCGTTGTACAATATCTTCTGTACAATGTGATTACCCATGCACCTACGGTTATTCCTGCTCGTTATTATGATTTGTCCGGTGATGCCATGCCTGGCAAAGCTGTCAGATTCAAAAAATTCCCTGTTTATTACCTATAACAGCCGAAAGCTTACCCATGGGGAGACCCCTACGGTTGCCTTAACGGTCAGGCATGCAGTAGCGGATGATCATCGCGAGCCATCGAGAAGGTCCATCAGGAGAACTTATTCAAAAAGAAGGATTAACAAACGGTGGAAAAGAAATTTGCGCTACCGGACAGTCAGAGCCAGACCTGCTTTAAAATTTGACGTCCCAAAGAATGGCAATTCAATTTCGGGTGTTGCGATGACCGGTAATATTGAAAAAGGGAAGGGTCGTCTTCCATGGCCTGTTTCATCCGGCACGGTTTCCATGCGATTTGGTTTGTATGAAGTTTTAAAAGGAATTAATCATAATAGCATCGGCATTACCATAGCAACTGCGCCCGGAGTACCGGTAGCTGCAGTATTTGGTGGATATGTGTATAGCATTTTTAATATTGATGACAAACCTGTAGTAATGATACGTCACGGAAAGTATTTTACTACGTATTCCAACCTGGCTTTCGTTTCTGTTTGCAAGGATGAGCCCGTCAGCACGGGTCAGATTTTGGGACAGGTTGCTGAAAACGGGCAGCTGGATTTTATTATTTCTGATCAAATGTATAATTATTTTGATCCGGAGAAATGGCTGAGAAAATAGGAGAACTGTCTTTGACAGGCTTAACTCATTCAGAGCGTAAGCTTTTCACCGGGTTTTGCATGGCTGCACGAATGGTATTGGTACTGATGGTTAGCAGAGCGATGATCAGGGCGACAAAACCAACCAGCACGAACATCCAGATCTGTATTTGAATCCTGTACGGGAAATCTTCCAGCCATTTGTGCATTGCGAACCAGGATATGGGTGTGGCGATCAGCACGGCCAGACCGACCAGTCTTAAAAAATCCTTTGATATCAACAGCGAGATATTCTGTGCACAGGCACCCAATACTTTTCTCACGCCAATTTCTTTTATTCTTTGTTGTATCACCAGGAGCACCATAGCCAGCAGTCCCGAACAGGAAAGCAGGATCGCTACCGCTGCTGCTATGCTGAATAAGACAGACATTGACTTTTCTGCCTGATACCAGTTGCTGATATTTTCGTCCACAAAAGTTCCTGTAAACTCCTGCCCGGGTTCCAGTAAAGACATTTCTTTTTTTACCGCATCCATAGAGGCTACCGGATTTTGAGAAGTTGTTTTGATGAAACAATAATTGAGGGCTGCCTTAGGGTCGAGTGTCAGGCTCAACGGTTCGAGTTCCTCTTCCATTGAATACAAATGAAAATCCGGGAATATGCCAACGACACGCCATCCGCTAAAACTGCTGTCGGCGCCGATGAATTTTCCGATCAGGTTCTTTTCGTTTAACTGTTTGGCAACGCTTTCCGAAATAATGATATTGTTCGAAGTATCAGAGCCGAACGATTTGTCGAAGTCCCGCCCTTCGATGGGTTTCAATCCAAAGGTTTTAAGGTAATCATAATCGATCGACGCGAAATTCGAACGGATCTGTTTTTCTTTATAAGAAAAATCAGTCGTTGATTTTGACGTCCGGTGATCTGAACCCCGGCCCATATTAATATTACTGCCGGTGATAGAAATAATGTGTGGATTGGAAGCCAGCCTGAGCCTGAGCTTTTCGATGATTTCCCTTCCTTTATCCGGCTGATGCAGCGGTACGCTGATCACATATGCTTTATTTATACCCAGATCTGCATTTTGCAAATATTGGTACTGCTGATAGATGATGTACGTGCAACTGATCATAATACAGGCAATGACAAACTGCATGACGATCAGGGAACTCCTCAAACCGCTCTTGCGTTTCATACTGATCCTGCCTTTCAGACTTTCAACGACTTTGAAGCGGATCATTAACCAGGATGGATAACCACCTGCGAGCAATGAAACGAAGAGCAACAACAAAACAGCCAACAGCATAAATCCCGGCTTCCAGATTTCTTTCAGCAAAGCATTTCGCAAGGGATCAAAACCATTGATTGAGTGGAGTAATACATTGACCAATACGAGCGAGCAGATAAAAGCAATCGCGCATACCAGGAAACTTTCGCTCCACAGCTGCGCAAATAATTTACCTTTCGCTGCACCCAGGCATTTTCTTACGCCAATTTCCCGGCTCCTGGTGAATGCGTTGGCCAGGTTGATATTTACAAAATTAAAACAGGCAATGAAAATGATGAACAGGCCGACGGTCATCAGGGTGATCATCTGCATATAACTTACAGCGCGATGACCATTTACACGGGTAGAAAAATGCACTTCATCCAGGGGCAACAAACGGGTTGCAAACAGGTTACCGTATTTATCGGGTTTGGCGCCTTTTTTCACCATGTCCGTGTACCAACCGGGCACATATTTTTTATCTATTTCTTTTAATTGCATTTCAGCCTGCTGCCGGGTGGACCCCTCTTTCAGTTGAACATACATGGCGGGGGACCGGTCACCCCAGTTTAATTTAGCGGTTGCATAGTTAGCACGGTTTTCGATGCGCGCCAACACCTGGAAATAAATTGAGCTACCGCTGATATTTTGAACGAGTGCTGACACCACCAGCAATTGTATTTTATCGCCCACGGTAGCCTTGATGGTTTTACCAATGGGATCTTCATTGCCAAAAAGTTTCTTTGCTGCTTCTTCCGTTACGACGGCGTCGCTTAGACTTTTTAACGGGTTGGAACGATTACCTTTCAGGATCGTAAAAGAAAACATGGAAAGAAAATCTTCATCCACCAGCGCGACCGGAATTTGTTTATCGACGCCATTATATTCTATATGGTTTCCGCCATCTACAAAACGGGTGGTCTTTTCAATTGCTGCCGCTTCGGCTTTATAAACCGGTGCCTGAGCATATCCGAAAGAATTCGCTATACCCTCACCTTCGGGATTATTAAAAACCTGATAGGCCTGATAAATACTGTTTCGGTTTTTATTAAAATGATCATAACTGAACTGATCATACACTACGGCCAGGATCGCGATGCCGATGGTGAAGCCGATGATTAGTCCACCGATATTGATGGAAGTATGCAGCTTATTTCTGAACAGGTTCCGCCAGGCGATTTTGAAGTAACTTCTTAACATGGGAATCAGATTGTATGTACATCCCGTGAATCCAAATAAATGCCGGATTACTATGGGCTATTTGTCAGGCAGTTAAACAACTCCAAAAAGACAAGACTGTGCGTAATTGATACAAACCTGTCCGACTGTGATCATTTGCCCTGCCGTATTATTCCAGCATTTTATACAGGCCCTCTTTCTCAAAGAGTATTCGGCCGAGTTTTAAGTCGGACCAGCCTTCTTTTAATTGATAGGTAAAGGCGGGTATATTGTCTCTCAAACCACATTCTATATAACAGGTGGTCACCTGGTTATTCCGGATCACATCGATATCCTTCAGCTGGTGCAGGTGGGTGGAGATGAGAAATAGCGAATTGGGGAAATGGACCAGTCCTTTTATCGTTGCCGTGCTGATTTCCAGTGCGTCTTCAATGTTGGTGCCCCTGAATAATTCATCAAAAACAGCGAAACATTTTGTGCCATTCACAGCCTCGTTGAGCACATTCTTTAATGTAATGATTTCCGACATAAAATGACTGTAACCGCTGACGATGCTGTCGGTCAGATTGATGGCTACTGAAATGGTATTGAAAAAAGGCAGCGTTGCTTTTTCAGCGGGAACTGCCAGACCTGCATGTGCCAGATAAACACAGAGACTGACCGATTTTAATAAGGTGGATTTTCCCGACATATTCGGGCCGGTTAAAAGGATAACATTTTTACTGGCAGTAAGATTGTTTTTAACGGGATTTTTCAGCAGCGGATGGTAAAGGCCTTCTATAGAAAAATGGGCGTTATCAAAATTTGGGAAAATAAATCCATGTTTAATAATTCCATTGCTGGCGGAGAGATAGGCTTCAAACATAAACCAGCGTTTCCAGAAAGCTGCCGCCTGTCCATTGGTTACTTTCTCGGTTATGATCTTCATCAATTCCACAATATGCCGGATGCGGATCTTCTTCTTTCTGAATATGGTTTCATAGTAATCCAGATTGAAATCGACCAGGAAAGCGTTGATGAGTTTTAATTCTATACCGTAATCCTTTGGAAATAGTTTGGTGTCCAGCTTACTGATATAGTCCGACTGAATTTTATGAAAAAGCAGGATGAGCAGGATCAGTTTCCCCCTTTTTTGATTTCTTTCCTTTTCCGCAAACAGGAGCCTGCGGTGCATCAACACGCCGATAAAATTGCCGGCAATGATCGATTCGAAGAATTTATATATTTCAGTCAGGTCAAACCTGGAGTACGAATAATCCTTCAATAAAGGCCAGTTGGCCGAAAAGCCTTTAAGCACCTGCTGCCGGAATTGAATTTCCGATGTTGAGCTCAGGGGCACCGTCACCATTTCGCGTACCGCTTCACCAGAAAAAATATTAAAGGTAAAATCAAACAGGGGCAGGATTTCTTCTTCCAGGTTTAAGTCGTTGATGTTTATCATTTATTTACACCGGGTGGTGAGCACCTGTTTATTAGGTTGACGTTAAATTTACAACTCTGCCTGACTAATTCTGCATCGCACTAAGTAAATACCCTTATTTAAATAACTATGAAGGGGATAATGCAAGAATTTGGTATTGGATGCGTTAGATATCGGAAATAAATCCTGTAATTCGATTGTGGAAAGTTGATAGGCCTGAATCTTATCTGTATAACCCGAGTCCATGCGTTTAACCCTTGGTTTCATTACCTTAATTGGGATTTCCATTTTAGTTTTTACGAGCTGCAGATCAGCAAAAAAGGGAACATCAATTTCCACAATGGCTGACAGTCTGCCTGTTCATACTCCCGTTGTTGACGTTGATTCTGTTTTGCCTGCTTCCATTTCAAGTTCCCTGACTAAATCGGGTAAGACTATGAATGTGGTCGGGAACAGATCATTGCCGTTGGACATTTTTTTAGTTTCTGTAGATGTGGCCAGGGATACAGTTTTACAAACTCCGGGTGGTGTTTTTATTCATATACCTGCAAATGCGCTGGATGCCGGTGGATTGTCCATCGCAAAATTAGAAATCCGCGAAGCGCTTAAGATAAGTGATATCATCCGGGCCGGCCTGTTCACACAAACGGATGGTAAGCCGCTCAGCAGTGGAGGTATGATTCAGATTGAAGCGGCGGCAGGACAATCGGTGAAAATCATAAAATCGATAGGCGTCAGTATCCCGACGTCTTATCTGGACCCGAAGATGCAGGTATATAAAGGTGTCACAAAAGGCAGTGCAGTAACGAACTGGACTGATCCGCGGCCGCTGATCAAGAACACCCAGACTGTTCAGATTGATACCGGGAAAAAATTGTTTGTAGCCCATTGCGCATCTTGTCACGGAATCAATAAACCCATTACTGGTCCGGCTCTAGCTTATATATCCCGTTTGAGAAATCAGAGATGGCTGTATGCATATACCAGGAATTCTAAAGGTGATATGGATTCCGTCGACCGGTATGCTGATTGTTTATACAACGAATATGGAAAAACTCCCATGCCGGAATACAAAAGTTGGGGTGACAAACAGATCAGCGCAGTATACAGTTATATAGACAATGAAAGTAAAAGACTGGAGCTCTCCCTTCCTGCTGATCATTTAAAAAAATGTGTGGATAGCTGCATCTGGTATGATGCCGAATATGACAGACTCACGAAACGCAGAAACAAACTTGTCGGAGATAACGGAAACAGGGTTGTCAGAAAAGAGACGCCACCGGCAGATCCAATACCGGAAAACCCTAAGGCAGAACCTGATAATTATATCCCGCCAAAAATGCTTCCGAAAGTAAACGCACCCTATTATCAATCTGTATACTATCAATTCAGCATACAGAGTTTCGGATGGTACAATATCGATGTACTGGTCAGCGAAACTGATGGCGTTAAGAAAAGTGAACTGATTGTACGATTGCAGGGATCGTATACCAGTGAGATGAATGTATTTTTTATCCTTCCCTCTGCAAAGGTCTTTCAGGAAGGAGGTCCTTTGGCCGGGAGGAAAAATGAATACGGATTTTACACAGTAGATGGTTCTATTTATTTGCAGCAGTCGGTCAAAGCAACAGTCATGACAACAGGTGAGCGGGATGGGAAATTATTTTTCGATATGGTTTCTTTTCAGACTTCAGAGAAACAAACGTTAACGCTGTCACCCGCAGCTATTACCAAAGATCAAATGAACAAGATGTTAAAATCTTTGGACTTACCCGATGTCAACCTCCTGGTTCAGGATTCAAAAAATGGGGATGCGATACGGGCTACCGACATGCAGTTAAAAGATTTGGAGACATTTAAACCGAAAACCTGTGATTGCAACTGCGGCAGAATATTGAATGGCAAAATATGGGATGTCCCAAAACCGGAAGTACAAACACGTAATTAATTTGTCGGTAAACGAGCTCCTCAGAATCAAAAATATTATTAGCAGTTAAATTGAATCACGCTAAACAACTTCACGCAGATATTGCATTAACCACTCCTTTGCGTCTTGCTCATTTTCAAAACTGCTGATGGGTATGGGTTGTCCCTGGAAATAGGTAAATAAATGGGAAGCTGCCCGGCCGATGGTTGTCCGGGAAATTACAGCCATGGCTTTAAACAGTTTGGGCATTTCCTGTGCGGAGAATTCCCGGGTGGTGTCGTCCTGTGTATAAGTAAATGTATAATCTACGAGCAGGCAAACCAGTTTGTTCCCGGTGATTTGCCGGACCAGCGCGTAGTGGGCTTTTTGCTTTTCCAGTGTCCGGGGCACCGACTTTGAATTCGCACATAGGATTCCTTTTTCATCAAACCAAAAGCTGGCGAGTTCGCCTTCGTAAATTGTCACATGCTCCGGTGGGATCATAATCAGGCATATCTTATATAAATAAACAAAAACAACGCCTAAAATTAGGTTTAGGATGGCAATGTGCTCTTTTGAAAGCGTTATTGTTTGGTTATGGCTTATCCAGCGCGTCATAATATAGTCCTGCGGCTCCCAGGATGCCGCTGTTTTCAAGGTCAGACAGTTCGATCCGGAACTTAGCCAGCGATTTGGTGTAAGCAAAAGTATTGATGCGCTGCCACATCGTTTCCTGGAAATAAGGATAGGCATGTCGAACGGATCCGCCAAAAATAATCAGGGAAGGATCGTAGGTATACAGAATCATTTTGATGGCATTTCCCAGATGGGTTCCCATTTCTGCATAACGGGCGCGCGATTGAAGATCTCCGGCCTTTGCTTTTTCGAAAACTTCCTGCCCGTCGATATGATACACATTCTGAAAATACTGACCGCTGCAATAATATTCAAAGCAGTGATCCAGGTAATCCACCATACCAAATTCACCGGCGCCACAATTGGGACCGGCAAACAAATGATGATTAATGATCACACCTGCGCCAAGGCCTGTGCCGATGGTCAGCCCGATGAGGTTTAACATCCCGATGCCTTTACCGAAATACAATTCGCCCAGCACAAAACAATTCGCATCGTTGTTAACGAACACAGGAACCTCATATCGGGCTTCCAGAATTTTTTTAAGAAACACTTCTTTCCAGGAGGGAATGTATTGCACATCGTATACAATGCCCTGTTCAACATCCACAACACTGGGAACACCGATGCCGATGGCGGCGACATCTGAATCCTTTAGCTTGTCTACGACGGAATAAATATCTTCCAGCACGTCCTCTACGGTTCCCGCGCTCCGGATGCGTTTCGACTGAATCTGTGAAAGATGATTATCCTGAACCAGTCCGCCACGGATATTGGTAGCACCGAGATCCAGGCCGATCAGTTTTGGGTTCGTCGCGCCGGATGCTGAATTATTGTGGAATTTTTTTTCTGTCACGAAGTGTAATGGTTTTATTGGTGATGATGGGTTTTGCCCAGAAACCAATGCTCAGGATAAAACCCATAGTCAGGAAAACAAAACACATTCCGGAACGCAGACCCAGATGATCGCCCAGCCATCCGACAATCAGGGGCACGATGGCGCCTCCGATGATACCGGTGACGAGTATGCCCGCGAAAGAACCATGGTGTTCGTTGATGGAATTCAATGCCAGGGAAAATATGATGGGGTACATCACGGATGAAAAAAAACCAACCATGGGAAAGGCGATCAGGGCGACACGACCGCTGCCGAAAAGTGCAACACTCAAACTAACGATAGCGAGCAGCGTGAACCAGATCAATACTTTCCGGCTGTCCATGAGTTTTACCAGCAACAGACCCAGCACGCCGCCGGCCGTCATCAAGATCCAAAAATAAGCGACGGTATCCGCACCGGTTTTCTGCGGATCATACCCATGGTATGTGTAGAGAAATTGAGATATCCAGTTAGCAACGCCCTGTTCGGTGCCTACATAACAAAGAATGGCGATGAAAAACAGGATCACTACTCTTTTCCTGAACAACATCATATAGACTTTGAGAGCCTCCGGTTTCTCATCTGATTTCAATTCCACTTTCGGAAAACGTGAAACCAAAATAATCCCGATCATGACCAAACAAATGATCGTGAACAACCAGTACATGGAAATCCAGGGCAATCCCGGCGGGACCAAATTGCCGAGGGTTGTAAAAAACAGGTTGCCCTGGCTGCCCTTATTCAGGTTGAGTACAATTCCGGAATACACCAGCGGGCTGATAAAAGAAGCCAGACCGAAAATGAGCTGCGCCAGTATCGAATAGAAGGCATAATTTTCTTCGCCTCCGGATACACGCAGGAGCGGATTAATCACCACCTGCAGCATGGCCATGCCGCATCCGATGAGGAAAAGGGAGCCGAGAGCGGACAGGTAATTCGGAAACAGTGCCAGGATCAGCGAACCTGCAAAGGCGACCAGAAATGCCGTAACCATGATTTTCTTCTCTTTGTATTTTTCCAGGAGCATGCCTGCTGGTATGGATACGACGCCATAGGCAATGAAAAATGCAAAGGGAAGGATGGCCACCAGGGTCAGGCTGAGGTTGAATCCTTTGATGATGTCCGGGACCAGCGGACCGAAAATATTGGTGAGAAAGGAGATGACAAAAAAGGTCAGCATCACGATACCGACCATGTAATTGCTTCTTTTCATGCAAAATCGTTAGAGGAAGGAAAATGGGGAAAGACACGCAATCTTACCTTAAAATATCAAATCAGCCAAATCTGTGCGAAGGCGGTTGACGGTTGAAGGTTGGCGGTCTTTGACCACCGAAGCCTTGGCGTAGGTGGTTGCGGGAATTATTTCAAGCTTTTGGCAAACACAAGGGTTTTGTTTATAATTTTAACTCCCCAATCAAACGATTCGCTATGCAAAAGTTATATCTGGCTGTAAAAGCAGCGATCCTGATTTCCATTTTATTTTTTTGTTGCAGTACGGTAAGGTCCCAGGATAATCAGTGGACAGCTTTATTCAATGGGAAAGATCTTACCGGCTGGAAGCAGGTAGGACCGGGAGACCATTTTGTGGTAGACGGAATGATCACCAGCAAGGGCGGCATGGGACTATTATATTCGACAAATGGAAAATTTGAGAACTGTATCATTCGCGTGGTGTACAAGATGCAGAAATTCAACAGCAATTCCGGCGTCTTTATCCGGATTCCCATCGAACCCAAAGAGCCCTGGATGCCCGTGTACTATGGTTATGAAGTACAGATTGACAATCATCCCGAAACTTCTAAAGAAGACGACTACCACATCACCGGAACATTGTATTCACTCACAAAGCCACTGGCGAAACCCGGCAAACCCGGTCCGGAGTGGAATACCATGGAAATCACCTTAGACGGACCACATACTATTGTATATGTGAACGGCGAAAAAGTAACGGATTACACGGAAGGCCAGCCCGTGCCTGAGCGCAAATTTGATTTTGAACCTTACCATGGCATCAGACCCAATTCAGGATATATCGGTTTGCAAAATCACGGGGATGATGACGTCATATTTATTAAAGAAGTATCTGTGAAGCCCTTGCCCAAAAAATAAAATTCCCATCATGAAAGAAAAAAAGGGAAATTCAAAGGATATCGGCCGTGCTGATTTTATAAAAAAAGCAGCGATGGCCACCGCAGGTTTTTATATTGTACCACGCTTTGTTCTGGGCGGGAAGGGATATGTGGCGCCGAGTGATAAATTATATATCGCAGCGATCGGATGCGGCGGGGAAGCGGAGAATGATATTCATCATTATGCCACAGCGCCCAGAAAAAATGCAGTGCTGGCTTATCTCTGCGACGTGGATGAGCGTCAGGCTGCACCGCGCCGGAAAGAATTTCCAAATGCAAAATTTTATGACGACTGGCGCGAGCTGTTTGATAAAGAAAATAAACACTTCGACGCAGTAACCGTGGCCATCCCGGATCATAATCATGCCATCGTCGGACTCAGCGCCATGAAACTGAAAAAACATTTATACCTGCAAAAGCCACTGACGCATGATATCTATGAAGCGCGTTTTTTGACAGAAGCTGCAGAACGATATAAAGTGGTGACGCAAATGGGCGACCAGGGATCTTCCTGCGGCGGCATGCGTACCATGCGGGAATGGTTTGAAGCGGGGTTGATTGGTGATATCGAAAAAGTATATTGCTGGACCGACCGGCCCGTCTGGCCGCAGGGCATTCCCTGGCCCGACAGTAAACCACCCATTCCCAAAGAACTGAACTGGGATCTCTGGCTTGGTACCGCGCAGGAAACAAATTATATAGATAATATGGTTCCTTTCAACTGGCGCGGCTGGTGGCAGTTTGGTACCGGCGCACTCGGCGATATGGGATGTCATATTATTGGTCCGCCATTTAAATTACTCGAGCTCGGTTATCCGACAGAAATTTCAGGTAGCGCCAGTACAGTGTACAGTGGAATATTTAAGGAAGGCGTATACCCGGATAGCGGACCGGTATCCAGTTCACTGAAATTTGTCTTTAAACAGAAAAACGGAAAACCGCTCGATCTGTTCTGGATGGATGGTGGCATAACGCCAGAACGCATTTCCTCTTTGGATCCCGATTTAAATTTTAATGAAGCATTGAGTGACTGGCCCGGGGAAAATGATTTTGAAGGAGGTACCCTGTTTGTGGGAACCAAAGGAAAAGTATCCTGCGGCTGGGGGGGAAGTCATCCGAGATTATTACCGCTTTCATTGAACAAGGATATAAAAATTCCTGAAAAATATCCGCGCGTGGAAGGCGACATGGACGGTCACTGGTGGCAGTGGGTGAACGCCTGCATCGCCGGATATGGTAAGGAAGAAGTGGATTCACCATTTGTCGGTTATGCGGGACCGTTAACAGAAACCGTATTGCTGGGAAACCTGTTACTCCGGAGTTTTAATATCAAGGAAAAAATAAAAAAGAACGACCCGGTATATGGTAATATGGAAGGCTATAAATTCAGCGGCCGGTATATCGCGCTGCAATGGGATGCGCAGAATATGAAAGTGACCAATTTCGAACCGGCTAATCAGTTCGTGCGCCGGGAATACAGAAAGGGATGGGGTTCGCTGACGATGTAGTTTATTTCAGGAGAATTATTTTTCTTGCGTGATTTCTTCTTAGGATCAGCAATCCGCCATTGCGCATGGGTATCCATTCAAAACCTTCGCCGGTTTTATTTTCCACAAGGGCTTTTCCTTCGAGCAAAACACCGCCGGGTTTACGGGTCAGTTTAATTCTTTCCGTTCCCGACGAATCATAGGCGCGGTAAAATAATTTTACGGAATTGCTATCCACATGTTCAAACCCGAGTGCGTAGAATTTTTTCAGGTGGCCCGCATAGTCGGCCTCCTGAATGACGGAGCTGGTAGACAGAATATGATCTTCACCGGGAGGCGTTAAGGAGGGATCCGAATCCATAGCCCTGAGATAATGGCGAATATAATCTCCGTAACCATCCGTCAGCCAGGGTTCATCACCGGGAAAACGATTCTTCCCATCAAAATCCACTGTGTAAGTAGCCCAGCTCAATTCACGGACCGCATTAGCATAGAAACTGCTGTCGCCTGTCATGGCCGTATATAGAATTTCGTCAGCTGCCTGTCTTGAAGAATGACTTTCGCCCGGTTGCAAATAAACCGATTGTTCATTTGTAACGGTAACACCATATTTTTTCCAGTTCTCATTGGAGAAATTTTTGTGCACCCAGTTGATGATTTTCAGGACATCGGGTTTCCAATCCGGGAAATATTCGTGGTGCTCCATGATAAACCGCGCGAAGGTCATCGCATTAATCTGTGTTTCACTCCACCAGTCCACGTCTTCAAAAAATGGTCCCCATTTATTTTCTTTCATTGGAACGGATTTCATCCAGTCCAGTAAGGTGCTGAATCCCGACTCGTATGCAGACGTATTTCCCTGGTGCATGCTGATTAAATCGAGGAACAATTGCATGGTAGGTGCCCAGTTGCTGGTATATCCTGCACTGTCGATCCAGCCACCGGTGAAATCATGATCACGCAGAAGTGCAGTAACACCTGTGGTCGGATTTACTTTAAAGGGAAGTGGGGAATAATTCAAATTTCCAGGTTGGATACGGGCAGCTAAAGTATTGGCAATTTTAATCGCCGATTCCAGGTACAACGGATTCACAGGTACATTAAATCCATCGCTCATCTTGTATAAATGCACAAGTTCAAGACCGAAAGATCCGGCTTTATCAGGTTGCAACACATTTTTACCGGCGCGCATGTCGCCATCATAAATTCCTGAATAAATCAGGCAGTTGTAAGGAAAGGGCAGGTTGGGCCACCGGCAATCTGAGGGAGAAAGTCCGTGCGACAAATAATAATCCGCAATGAAGAGCATGTTGATCTTCACTTTTTCATTTCCCGTATAAGGATAATACAGACGCCAGGAAGATAGGGCCATAGCAAACTGGTCGCCGCCAATTCCACGGGGATCGTTGAAATTGGGGTTCCATACCTGGTGGTTCATATAATAAGGCAGGCCATTATAATCCCTGCGCATGGTATCCCAGAAATTCCAGACGATGTTTACGATATGATTAAAGGATTTCCCCGGGTCTGCATCATACCAGGGAATCAGCTTTCCGTTTTTATCTGTCCTGATGGTATGGTAGATGAGCTTCTCTTTCTCCTGGGCGAAGGGGATGAATGTGCGGCTTACCAATAAAAGTATTAGAAAAATTCGCAGGTGCATGACCGTGTTTTTAATGAGGATAAAATAAAGGTATCGAGAAAATCCGTGTGTTTTCATAAGCGCTTAACAAGACCGCTTATTTAAAACGCTTAACTTGAGAATCCAATTAAGAAAAACTTTCGGCTATGATTGTCACCAATCAGATACCTTTTCCTAAAAGGAATATCTGGGAACCCTTACTCACACTGCAGCAGCGGATGGATTTGGGCAGGAATCAACGATCCCTTACTGCCCGGGAGGCTCATGCGCAGGCGGTTTCTTCGAAAGACCGTGCCGATCCCATTCAATTACTGATTGAATCGGAAAAGGGACGAGTGGAAGCTCTGGTTCCGATCCGCTATGGACGGATGTTGCAATCGCCTTTTGCTTTTCTAAGAGGTTCGGCTGCGGTGATGGCAGAAGATTTGTCCCAAACGCCCTGCAGTGGAATATTTGTTCAGTGTTGCGGCGATTGCCACCTGATGAATTTTGGCGGATATGCGACGCCCGAGAGAAACCAGGTATTTGATATCAGTGATTTTGATGAGACCCTGCCGGCACCCTTTGAATGGGACGTCAAAAGACTGGCCGCAAGCATCATCGTAGTCGGGAGATACAAACAGTTTTCCGACAAGGATAGTAAAAAAGCAGCATTTGCCGCGGTCAATATATATTCTCAAAAAATCCGGGAGTTTGCAATGATGAGGCAGCTCGAAATATGGTATAACCGATTGGATGAAGCTTCGATCATCGATATGTTCAAGCTGGACCGTTTATTCGTTAAAAAAGTAAAAGCGGTTAACGAAAAAGCGAAGCAGCATACCCATGAACATGTATTTCCGGGGATCTCGGAATTAAAAAACGGCAGAAGAAAAATTATCGACCACCGGCCGCTGATTTATCATCCTCCGGACATTGAAAAATCGATTGAAAGAGGTTTTGCTTTTTTCGATGCATACTTCAACAGCCTGTCTGACGACCGGAAATCTTTATTAGGCCGTTATCAAATTGAAGACATTGCTTTGAAAGTGGTAGGTGTAGGAAGTGTGGGAACCCGTTGCCTGATCGGCCTGTTCTCCGCGAATGAAGAAGATGCCATTATCCTGCAATTCAAGGAAGGCGGTCAGTCGGTTCTTGAAAAATATGCCGGGAAATCCGTTTACGAAAATCACGGAGAGAGGATCGCGAATGGTCAGCGGTTAATGCAGACCGTGAGTGATATTTTCCTGGGGTGGACAAGGACCCAGGAAGGAATAGAATTTTATGTCAGGCAGTTGAGGGACATGAAAGCCAGTGCCAATCCCGATAACTTCACGCCGAAATTACTTTTGGAATATGCCACTATATGTGGCTGGGCCCTGGCTAAGTCGCACGCCAAGGCTGGCAGGTCACCGGAGATTACCGGTTACATTGGAAAAACAGAAATATTTGCAGAAGCGATTACGGAATTTGCCGTTCACTATGCGAACAGGACGGAAAAGGATTATGCTTTACTAAAGGCAGCAGAAAAGAATCAACGGATCAAAGTGATTTATGAAAAACCCCCAAAATGAAGATACCTGTTTCCACGACAGACAGGCTTAGGACACAACATCTGTCACTGCCTCTATTGATTGCCGGTCTGCCCGATAATCATTTAGAGCGTTATCCGCTTCCGGGCAAATGGAGTATTAAGGATAATATTGCGCATCTGACAAAATACCAGTTGGTATTTATCGAAAGGATACATACCCTGTTAACCGTTCATGAACCTGTGTTTGAAGCATATCGTGCGGAAAACGATCCCGAATTTGTAAGGTGGCTCAGTAAAAGTTCGCATCAGTTGATAGACGAATTGAATGAGGATAGAATTACCCTGGCCGGCCTGGTTACAAAAATGAAGGAAAATGAATTAAAGCGTGTGGGCATTCATTCGAAATTCGGCAAACTCACGGCTTTGAACTGGACCGAATTTTTTCTGTTACACGAAGCGCATCATCTGTTTACCATATTCCGTCTGGCACATGATAAAAGCTGACCGGATTAACTTGTAGAAATGGATACGATTAACACATGATGAAAAAAATCCTTGGGCTACTGGTTTGTATTTTTTTCAGCCATTTCGGATTCTCGCAAAATATACTGCGGGGCATAGTGATCGGTGAGGAGACGAAGAAACCCTTACCCTCTGTTTCAGTATATCTGAACAATACTTCCCTGGGGGTAATTACAAATGAAAAGGGCTTTTTCAGTTTGACGAATATTCCGCCGGGGAAAGTCACGTTAGTTGTCTCCTGTATCGGGTATGAAACCTATGTGAAATTTATGGACCCTGATGCAGAACCCAAAGAACTGACTATTTCTTTAAAACTGAAACCGGAGGAACTTCAGGGAGTCGTAATGGTCGCTTTTGATCCAGAGGGTTGGCAGAACTGGGGGAAATTATTTATGGATCTGTTTATCGGCAGTTCACCCAATGCACGGGATTGCAAAATCGAAAATCATGAAGCTCTCCGGTTCAGGCTCAATGCAGACAATACTTTATCCGTGTTTGCCAAAAAGCCCGTAATGGTGGTGAACTATGCACTGGGTTATGAGATCAGTTATAAACTGGAAGAATTTTCCTATGATTTTTCATCCCAGCTGTTGCTACAAAAAGGTTATGCATTTTATAAGGACCTGTCGGTTGTACATCCCCAAAAAGCAGCCCGGTATGAGAAAGAAAGACAGGACGCTTACCAGGGATCCCTGATGCATTTTATGCGCGCGTTTTTTGTGAACAATCTGGATTCGAGTGGATTCGAGATGAGAAGCCTGGCGAAAATATCAAACCCGCAGAAAGACCGGGCAAAAAAATTATTCAACCTGCATAAAGACTCTGCATTCAGGGATACGGTTTCTGTGGAAATAGAACGTGTTGTGCTTCCGAACGGCAAACCCGGTTTGCAAAAAACAGTCAATACGGGGGATTCAGCGGCCTATTATAAGAGACTTCTTCGCGAGCCGGATTCTGTAATCAGTCACCAGTTGGTGTTGGCAGACAGTATCGGATTTGCAGCGGGAAGTAATATCGCAGGATTATATTTTAATGATTCACTGCAGGTATCGTATAAACGAAAGCGAATTTCCAGTGGATACACTGTGCAGTCCTGGGAAAATAGAAGGGTTAAATTTCCTGTTTCCCAGTTTGTTTTCCTCAATAAAAAGCCGGTGTATGTGTTAGACAATGGTTATTACTATGATGTATATGATCTAAAAATAACTGGGTATTGGGCATGGTGGGAAACTATGGCCAACAAACTTCCCTATGATTACTATCCGCGTGCCAACTAAAATGTGCTGATTCATGAAGTCTCTCCTATTCATATCCCTGCTGGTTATCCTGGTCACAGGCCTTGTATTTCTTTCGTGTAGACAACAGACAACGCCTCCGGTTAAAACCATCAGCCAGGCGCTGTTGGAACAAGTCGACAGTTTTTCATCCCTGGCCACACAATTCAGAAAGGCAGCAGAAAACCCGGATGCGCCGGAGGGGCAATTGCAGGAATTATTTATTAAAACCCGACTGGCTTATAAAAAATTCGAATGGGCAGCTGAATATTTCATGCCAGTTACGGCGCGACGGGTTAATGGTCCACCCGTACCCGAAGTGGAAATGCCTGAAATGTCTGTTTCCGAACCTGCGGGATTGCAGGTGATTGAATCCTGTTTGTTTCCACACGAAGATTCGTTGCGCAAAAAAATTCTTCTTCGTCAGGCCGACCTGCTCCAAACATCCGGAGATCAACTTAGACAAAGGTTTTCTAAAATGGGTATGTTCGACCAGTTGGTTTTTGATGCCCTAAAACTGGAAGTATACCGGATCATTACCCTGGGCATTACCGGATTTGACAACCCGCTTACGCTGAACAGTATGTCCGAATCCAGGGCCAGTTTGGAAAGCCTGCAGGAAATTCTGGCTGGTTATCCGGAGGCGACAGATAAGGACAGCCTGATGCTGGCTTTTGACGGCGCCGTCAATTACCTGCGCGTCAATCCGGATTTCAATGGATTCAACCGGGCTGAGTTCATCACCCGTTATATCAATCCGATCACGACCGGTATCAGCAACCTGGAAAGGGAATTACATATTTCAATTCATAAATACAACCGGTTACTGAACCAGGAAGCGAAAACGCTTTTTGACAGTAATGCTTTTAACGTCAATGCCTATGCACCGGACCGGATGTTTTTTATCAATCGGGAAAAAATAGTCCTGGGCAGGGCCTTGTTTTCTGATCCCATACTATCGGGAACGGGCACCCGAAGTTGTGCATCCTGCCATCAGCCGGCAAAAGCATTTACTGACGGGCTCGTAAAAAACAAGACCCTTGGGAAAAATGGATTGCTGAAGCGAAATACGCCCACCCTGATCAACGCGGCACTTCAGCCGGCGCTATTTTATGATATGCGGGTCAGCTCATTGGAAGACCAGTCCATTACGGTGGTGCAAAGTTCTGATGAGATGCAGGGTTCTATGAAGAAGACGGCCCTGCGTTTATGGGAGAATAAGACATACAGGGATTTATTTTCAGCGGCTTTTCCTAAAAAGAACCGCACCGGAATTGATACCATGGAAGTGATGAATGCCATCGGATCTTACGTGCGCAGCCTGACCTTGCTCAACAGCCGTTTTGATGAATATATGCGGGGAAATAAAACAGCCATGAACACTTCGGAAGTCAATGGTTTCAACCTATTTATGGGAAAGGCGAAATGTGCCACCTGCCATTTCATGCCCTTATTCAATGGCAGTTTCCCGCCGGGTTATACGGCCATGGAATCCGAGGTGATTGGTGTGCCGCGCGTGTCAGGCAAGAAGGAGATTGACCCGGACCCGGGCAGGTATGCCATCGCTCCATTCGCATTTTTAAAACATGCATTCAAAACGCCGACAGTAAGAAATGCTGCGGGATCGGCTCCCTATATGCATAACGGCGTATTCGCCAGCCTGGAGCAGGTGGTCGATTTTTATAATAAAGGTGGGGGTGCCGGCCTCGGCTTGCAAGTTGATAATCAAACCCTCCCATTCGACAAACTGGAACTCATGGAAAAGGAACAAAAAGACATCGTTGCCTTCATAAAAAGTCTGGACAGCAGGCCCAAAGAAAATTATTAAAATCCGCCAAAATAGATTTGGAGCGCCTTAGAAAAAAATCCTAGCTTCCGCTAAGTATTTTCCCTTATATCATTAACCCCTGAACAATGCAACCGACCAACTACAAAAAAGCCGGCTTACTGGCTTTAATCCTTTCCATCATCGCCATCACATACTGGGAACATTCATTACGTCAGAAAGGAGCAGATCCATCTTTTGATGATAATGAAGCGTTATGGGCTAATAAGAGAGGCATGGTCTATGAAGCCAAAGACAAAGCGACCGTTTTTATCGGTTCTTCAAGAATTAAGTTTGATTTGGATATTCCCACCTGGGAAAATTTAACAGGTAACCACGCGATACAGCTGGCGAATGTGGGCAGTAGCCCGAGGCCGGTGATGGAAGACCTGGCCAACGATCCGAATTTTAAAGGCCGGTTAGTGGTGGATGTGACTGAAGGTCTCTTCTTTTATCCGGGTTTGGCATTTTATGACGGGAGCACCAATAAAAAAATAAGGTATTATCAAGACATAACCCCGACTGAACGATTCAGTTTCCAGGTGGATCGTGTACTCGAGTCCCAATTCGCTTTCCTGGACCAGGATAATTATTCAATTAATGCCATGCTGGATCAAATGAAAATTCCCAACAGGAACGGCGCACCTTTTCTTGATTTCCCCATGGAATTCGACCGGACCAGTTATGAGAGACAATCATATATGTCTCCCCGGTTTGTCGCAGATACCAATTTGCAGAACCAGGTAAAAGCCGTCTGGATGGGATGTGCAAGAGCTGGCGGTCCTCCACCGGTTAGCGGGAAAGCCCTGGATTCCATTTTAAACTGGGTAAAAATTCAGGTAGATAAAATCAAATCCCATGGTGGCGATGTCATTTTTGTTCGCACGCCATCCAGCGGACCGGCCATCATGGGCGAGCATCAGGGATTTCCCCGGAAGGATTACTGGGACCGCATTTTAACAACGACCGGTTGCCAGGGCGTTTACTTTGAGGACTATCCGGCCACAGCGAATTTTATTTGCCCTGAATGGTCGCATCTGAAACCGGCTGATGCGGTAATCTATACGAAGAACCTGGTTAAGATCCTGGAAGATGACAAAGGATGGACCTTCCTCAAGAATTCTTCCGCGCTATAAAAATTCATAACCCCTAACACGACCGTCATGCTTTTCAATTCATATACATTTCTTGTTTTCTTCATCATCGTGCTGATATTGCACAACCTGCCTTTCTCCTGGAAGACAAAAAAAATCAACCTGCTGATTGCGAGTTATATATTTTATGCCGCCTGGAATCCACCTTTCATATTACTGCTCTGGCTCTCTACGCTGGTAGATTTTTTTGTAGGTCGTGCGCTGTATACGCAGGAAAATAAACACAAGAAAAAATTGTTGCTCGTGATCAGCCTGATCGGCAACCTGGGTATGCTTTGCTTTTTCAAATACGGCGGTTTTATCCTGGAAAATTTTACCCACCTGGTGAATGCATTTGGATTTAATTATCATCCGGCAAAACCCAATATCATCCTTCCGGCCGGTATTTCTTTTTACACCTTTACTACCCTCTGTTATACCATTGACATGTACAGGAGGGAAAGTAAACCAGTAAAGACGCTGCTGGATTTTTCTTTGTTTGTTACTTTTTTCCCGCATCTCGTTGCCGGCCCGATCGTAAGACCTCCGCAGCTGGTACCCCAGTTCGAAACGCCACGTAAGGCAAGTTCACAACAGTTGATCCAGGGATTGTTTTTGCTTTCATTGGGATTGTTCATGAAAGTGTTTCTGGCAGATGGCATGTTGTCCGGCGCCGCCAATACGGTCTTTAACTCGCAGGATGTTTTGAAAACATTGGATGCATGGATGGGTGTGCTCGCTTTCTCGGGTCAGATCTTCTTTGACTTTGCCGGATATTCTTCCTGTGCGATTGGAGCAGCTCTTTGTCTGGGTTTCGTTCTGCCCCAGAATTTTTTATTCCCATATGCAGCTGTAGGATTCACAGACTTCTGGCGCAGATGGCATATCACACTCTCCTCCTGGTTGCGGGATTATCTATACATTCCGTTGGGTGGAAACCGGAATGGAAAATTAAGAACCTATTTTAACCTGATGGTGACGATGTTACTCGGTGGCCTCTGGCACGGCGCAAACTGGACTTTTGTAGTTTGGGGTGCCCTGCACGGATTTTATCTCTGGGTTGAAAAAGCTTATCGCGATTACAAAAGAAAAGTTCCGGGCAAACCCGCGTTGGCGACTGAATATATTAAAAGTTCATTTGCTCCTTCACTTCACAAAGCTCCGGAAGGTTCTTTTCCTCCGGAAACCAATCATCCGAAGAACCTCACCAATTTCTTCCTGGCCCTGTGTACGTTCTTCCTGATCAACGTGACCTGGGTATTTTTCAGGTCGCCTGATTTTACTTCGGCCTGGCGCTTACTGCATTCTATGTTTATCCGGAATTCAACCGGTACGGCTTTGCTGTCCTGGCTCGATGTTTTTAAAGTAAGTCTGATCATGGTAGTTTTGGTGATCGCACACTGGCTGATGCGAAATACGATGGTACTGAAAGTGGCCGGTAAAATGCCCTGGTGGTTGCTCGGTCTCGTTTGGACTTCCATGCTGCTGCTGATCGCACTGAGCCAGAATGCGAGCAGCTCATTTATTTATTTTCAGTTCTAGTTCGCAACCTCAATATCATTTCAACATCAATTCGCGTAATCGTTTGATGGCGGTGGATCTGGAACTGGTGTCGATTACCCAAAGAGGTGGTTTTATCACCCGTTCCCCGGTTTACCCGATAAAAAATGGCAGCCCTGAATGGAGTTTGCTCATTCAGAGCTGCCGGTTTTCGTTTTCTTAGGAGTTCAACCTGTTCGGGGGATGTTCAGGTTGGAAACGAAGGGGTCAAAGGTTCAGGGGAAAGGTTAATGGCTAACGGGATTAAAATTTTAGAATCGGTAACCGACGTATATCTGCAATAAATTATTTTTGAAATTAATGTCGCTGGTCGATGGAATAAAAGACGGAGGAGGCTGACCACTGGACATATCCGGAATTTTATACAGATTCGTCAGACTCAGGTTATACCTCACACCAACGAGAATGCCCATAAAGGGGCGCACTTCAACACCACCGCTGAATCCAAAATCTATCCGATTGTAATAATTCAGTAACTGATCTGCCTGTGCATAACCGGTAGACGGTGCGGTACTGTCTGCCTTCGCATTGATCAGGTAGGCGATCTGCGTACCGAGCTGGATCTGGAAAAAACGGGTGATGTTGATCCTCATGAGCTGAGCCAGCATGATATAGTCCAGAAAAACCTTACCTGTTGTTTGCCCCGTGGAGTAATTGTATCCCTGGTGGGAGTAAACAAGTTCCGTCCGGGAACCCAGGATGGATTCGGAGCTTGGGTCCAGGAACAGACCGACCTGGTAACCTGTTTCGCTGCTGTTGCTGATGGAAGACGTGCCCGTTACATTGGTAAAATTGAGGCCGGCTTTAATACCGAAGCCCAGGGAACGGTGAGGGGGCTTTTCCTGATTGGCGGGGGAAGGCGTGGCAGCAACATAAACAGTATCATGCTTGGGAGCAGCAGGTTTAGTGCTGTCCTGTTGGCTGAATGCCAGGACAGGCAAAAAAAGCATGAGGACCAGGTATACTTTTTTCATATCCAATTTTTGTATAAGATAGTTTCTCCCGGATTTACAAACAATAGAACAAAAGTTATGAATCAGCCGGTCAGGTTATACGGCTGGCACCGGCGGTGGGCTTAGCTTTTCTTAAATGCCTTGTTTAAGGCTTCTGTACGGTTTTGTACATGCAGTTTTTCATAAATCCGGTGTATATGCTGCCGCACCGTGCTGGTAGAGATGCCGAGTTGTTCGGCAATTTCCTTATATAATAATCCCTGTGAAAGCAAATGCAGGGTTTCATTTTCGCGAACTGATAACAGGGCCATGTCTTCGTAAGATTCATTCTTCATCTGCTCTTGAAAATTCATGACCAGTTTCCTGGCGATATTGGCACTCATCGGCGAGCCGCCGTCGTATAACTCCCGCAGGGCTTCAACAATATGGATCAGGCTGGTATTCTTTAAAAGATAACCTGAAGCACCGGCTTTCAAAGCTTCAAATACTTTTTCGTCGTTTTCATAGACGGTGAACATCATGAATTGGGTCCTGCAGGTTTTCTTCCTGACGGCCCTTACACATTCAATACCGGTCATGCCGGGCAGGTTGATATCCATAATCACAATATCCGGCTCCAGTTTTGGAATATCTTCTGCCGCCTCTTCACCGGTTTTGTAAGTATCCAATATTTTAAAATCGGGACTAAGGGCCAGAAAGTTTTTTAATCCTTCCCGCACTTCATCAAGGTCTTCTACTATGGCAATCGTAATTGGCATGGAATGGGTTGAAAGTAGTCTTAAATACAAATCGCAGCAATAGAATAAAAGTTACTCGGGAACCGGCACGCTTAACCGGATGAGCGTGCCGGTTTTTTGAACGATTTCCAGATTCCCCCGGATATCTTTCATTCTCTTTTGCATATTATTCAGTCCATTGGCAAAGGGCCGTATATTTCCTGTGTCAAAACCCGAGCCATTATCCCGGATCGAAATTGTCAGGGTTTTATTCACAGTAATGGTGATCTCCACGAAGTCCGCCCTGGCATGTTTGACGATATTGTGCAGTGCTTCTTTAATGGTCAGATATACGTTGCGGCGGAATTCTCCGCTTACAAAAACCGTGGGGAATTCAGCCGGGGCATTCACCTGGCATACGATGCCGCTGGATAACATATATTCTGTGGCATAGGCCCGGGTATAGGAAAGAAGATCGCTGATAGAATCATTTTTTTCATTAAGTGCCCATACGATTTCTCCCATCTTGCCGATCATTTCATTGGCATAGTTGCTGATACTGCCGATTTCTTCTTCCACAGGCTGCTGCATTTGTTTTTTCATGCCGATGGTTTCACTCAAAAACTTAATCCTCGACAGGCCGGCACCCAGATCATCATGCATATCCGTCGCGATCCTCGTCCTTTCTTTTTCTATCGCCTGCTGTTTCTCAAATGCGATTTGTTGTTTTCGTATTCTTATGCCGAGCCACCACTTGACAATAACCCATAACAGCAGAACAATCAAATTAAACATCAGCAGTTTAAAATAAAAAGTCTGCCAGAACGCTTTCCGGATTTCGATGGTGAGGGTTTTTGTATATGGACTTATCCTGCCGTTGGCGTCGAGTATGCGTACATGGAAATAGTAAGTGCCCGGTGAAATTTTGCTGTAACGGGCATAATGGGTTGTACCACCCCGAATCCAGTTTTCATCATAACCATCCAGTTTGTATTCATACACGGATTCATCTGCGTGCTGAAATCCGATGATGGAAAAGTCGAAGGAAAAGGTGTTTTGATCATGGCCGAGATTGATTTTTGAATATTCCTGCGGCGTTTCAAGAAAAGGGGTGACAGAATCATTTACATACATATTGATCAGTTGCGCTCTTGGCGGGTAAATAGTGTCCTGTGTTTTTCCCGGATCGAACGACATTAATCCATTTGTAGTCCCGACAATACATTCACCGTTTGCAGATCTTAATATTGAGTATTCGCTGAACTGCTCGGAAGGAAGGCCGTCTTCTTCATTAAATAGCCTGCCAATATGTAATAATGTATCATAACAATAAAGACCTCTTTCGCCAAAGAGCCAGATCTTATTCCCCTGCACCAACAGATTCTTTACACTTAATGATGGAAGAAATGTATTGATTGCCGCTTTTTCTATCACCTGCTCCTGTTTTTTCAAGATGAAGAGTCCATCGGCAGTGCCCAGGAAGATTTCAGCAGCGGTTTCCTGCATCTGAAAGACCACCGGGCGAAACAGTATGCTTTTTATTTTGCTGTAATGTCCATCACCCGACGGCTTTAAAATATACAGGCTGTCTCCCGTATCCTTAATATATAAGTTCTGGTCTTGATCTTCAAAGAACATATCCATGGCCCCCGTCAGATCCAGATTTGGGACAGTGAGTGGGAGTATGTTGTATTTTGCCGATTGTCTTGAAATACGATAAACGCCACTGAAAGTTGTAAACAATATGGAACTGTCGCGCAAACGCAGAAACACTCTTGACCAATAACTTCCAAAAAGCGTATTGGAAATCTGCGGATAGCTGACCTGTCTTATCGTATTGGTTTTTGTGTTATACCGGAACAGGCCCCGGTCTGTCGTACACCATGCTGACGATTCTCCGTCAAAAATCAGCTGGATTGTTGCCGCGATAAATGGTTTGCCGTTTTCCAGTACGGGCCAATGATAGGATTTGACTCTCAGTGAAGGGTCAAGTTCCCAAAATCCCTGAACTTCCCGCATCATACACCAGACAGTTCTCTTCTGGTCCATTCCTATCCAGGAGATGTTGTTCTCTTTTTTCCAGGGATCCATTTCAGCTTTGGAAAGATGTTTAGAGAAGAAATTACTCTCCACATGCGCGTAACTGACTCCATTTCCGTAACTGCCGCACCAGATATTTCCGACCCGGTCAAAATACAGCGACACAATATTATCGCTGCAGATACTGTGCGGATCCAGGGCTTCTAGCCTAAAATGGTCCAGGAATTTTTTCGTGCGGGGATCAAATGTATACATGCCTGCGCTGCCCGATCCGGTCCAGAGAATACCTTTCGGTGATTCAGCAATAAAGCGAAGCTCGGTAACCCGTTCGCCGTTCAGTTTATCATAAATGGTAAAGGCGCTTGTTTTGGGATTTAGTGCGATCAAACCTTTCGCCGTGGCCAGCCAGACCGTTGTGTCATTTTTAAGTAATGCGTGAAAGATGAGCAGGGCAGGTTGTCCGGTTTTTTTTCCGTCAAAGAATTGTTCTGTACTCACCAGGGAGTCTTTACTAAAAACATAATGGGTAGTGGCCAAACTCAGGTAGGTCCAGACGTCTATCTTTCCCGATACAGGATCATATTTTAACGTGCCATCAACGGCATCGCTTGAACAAACCGTTCTGAATGATTTGGTTTTTGTATTGAATATTCTGATCGTCTTTAAATAGGTTTCGATAAACCAGAGGTCGTTTCTGTTGGTAAATCCCAGGGGCACACAAAAAACATTTTCCTGATGGCCACCGGGTTCCGGAATGTTAAAGTGGCTAAAGCGGTTGCCCGTCTTGTTGAATAAATCAATGCCGGCATCATGTCCGATCCAGATGCGGTGATCGGAGTCTTCCAGAAAACGTGTAATAAAATTACTTCTGAGAGAATTGTTGTCTGGATCGTTATGCTGAAAATTTGTAGTGCGAATGCCATCATATAAAGTAATCCCGTTGCGTGTGCCGATCCAGATATATCCCCTGCTGTCCTGTAAAAAATGATAGGCGATATTTTGTACCAGACCGTTTTGGACATTCAGTCGCTTGAAGTGATAATAGGGATTAGCGTTTTGGCCGAAACCCGACATGGCAGCCGTTGAAAAAATGAGTAGGGAAATGAGTCGGGCAGATAAGGTAGACATGTTGATTATTGGCTTGCTAAATGTAGTCATTTGACAGAAGTGCTGCAGTAAAGGGAATAAAAAGGGCCGGTCTGGAAAGACCGGCCGGGCTTGAGATTGCTTATGCTCTACCACGTATTAATATCGGGCGGTTAAATGCTTCTACGGAATCCGTTTCACAAACCTTTAGCCGGAAATTCATAATAAGGAAGGCTGGAGTCGTCCCAAAACTAAAGGTGCGGCTTCGGATATTCTATAGTACTTAAGTTAACAAATGGATTTTTGTGCCATCTGGATTGGCAAAACTCAGAGAAATGGGGGACTCATGGTATAGAACAAAAGTTAGGTGGTAGTCCAGTCCCAAAGAACGATGTCCCATCCCAATCCTCCGTATTGTAATGTATCAATGATCCGGAAACCTGATTTCAGGTGCGCTTTCAGCGAGCGGGGATTGTCCTTAGCTACATCCGTAATGCCATAATCGAAATCGGGTGAGAGGCTTTTTTTAAAAAACTGGTATATCTGTGGAACAAGGCCAAGGCCACGGTAAGTTTTGGATACACACAATTGGCCGACCACCACATATTTCGCGTCCTTTAGCAGGCTGTTGAGGTACCGGAGTTTGTCAATACTGTCAAAGAGATCACCGAGTAGTTCATGTTCATGTCTGATGGCTTTCACAGCAACCAGCGCGTAACCCACCACAGTATCGCCATCTTTGGCGATAATTGAAGGGCTTTCGCCATGCATTCTTTCAAGAAATTCCATTGTGTATTCGGCGGTTACAAAACCTTCCGTTTCTGCTTCCTGGTCACCCAGGTTTTTCTTCAGGTTTTCCTGTTGCAGTTTTTTTATGCCCTCCAGTTCGGAGTGTTCTGTAACCCGCTTAATCGTAATCATGAACAACAACCATTTTTTAAACAGAATTTCGGGTAACCGACCGGAATTGCAAATATAATTTTATCTTCCCCTCGCAAAAAAACAACTCATGAAATATATTTTGGTCAGTAGCCTCCTGCTTTGTTTCCTTTTTTCCTGCCAACCGTCAACCACTCCCGCAGGGCGGGACCAACCAATAAATCCTCTCATCGGTACCTGGCAGCTGGTATCCGGCACGACGATCCAGGGAAAGGATACCACTACGACAGACTATACAAAAAATAAGAGATTTCTGAAAATCATCAACGGGACTCATTTTTCTTTTGTCGGTCATGACCTGAGTAAGGGAAAGGATAGTCTCGCATTCTATAGTTCGGGTGCGGGAACCTATACCCTCACGGATAGCATTTATACAGAGCACCTCCAGTTTTGCAGTGACCGGGCCTGGGAAGGAAATGATTTCAGTTTTCGCATCGTGATCAGCAACGATTCCCTGACGCAGACCGGAATCGAGAAAGTTGAAAAGATTAATGTGAACAGGCTGAACATCGAAAGATATGTCAAGGTAAAAGAGTAGAAAGCTGGGTTTACCCGAAGCGAAAGTCTGTAGCTATAATACTTCAACCAACCAACAAAACATATGAAACAAACCCTTTTCCTGGCGACGCTCTGCGCGGTCATAATCCTGAGTTGCAATTCGGAATCAAAACCTGCAACTGTCAAAACTGACAGTGCGGTAGCAAAAGAATCCATTGTTTATCCGTTCACGCCAAAATATTCACTGAAATGGCAACCGGGAGATGAAAAGAATGCCCTGCTTGTACTCAATTGCCTCAAATATTATGTGGACGGCGATATGAAAGGCGCGTTTGCCGATTTAGCTGACACGGTGGAATTTTATTCAGACGGTTTTCATTTTAAAGGCAGTAAAGACAGTCTGCAGGCGATCATCGGTGCGGAAAGGAGCGGATTGGCGTCCGTTTCCAAATCATTTGATACCTGGCTTACGGCCTACTATCCTGATAACGGAGACACCTGGGTTACATTATGGTATACAGAAACAACGACTGATAAAAAGGGGAAGACAGACTCTCTGTATTATGTCGATGATGTGTTGATCAAGAACGGGAAGGTCCATGAGTGGGATGAGAAGATCCGTCATTTCCCCAACCCCGTTGCAAAAAAATAGATCGTCCGAAAGGATATCGACAAAGGATCATTCGAATGGTCATCAGCCCGTCGCGAGACGAGTTTTTTATTTCCGCACAAAGAGCGAATGAGTTCAGGTTGATTTTATTTTTCTTCTACTGTAAGCAAAAAAGAAAAAACCAGCGGAGGCGAAAAGGCAAATGGTGCCAAACCAGTCGCCAGCCCTCGCATAGATCGTCGGATGAGATTCGAAGGAAAGTTCACCGCGCAAATCTGTTTGAGTTCCGGGTTCACTATTTGCTTCTGCGACGACCATTCCGTGCCAGTCGCTGAGGGTGAGCCGGCCCTGTCTTGCATTTCTGACCAGGGGAAATCCACCTTCCACACTACGCAGAATGGCCATGCGTGCATGGAGCCAGCCATCCTGCACAAAATCCCAGGCGGGAACGAATAACACAGCCGGGCTTTTTTTGCTGTAGCCCAGAATGAATTGCTGAAAATCCATGTCTTTACAAATCGCGACGCCTTCATTTAAGGTGTCTGCCCGGAACACGCTGATCTTATTTCCGGGTTTGCATCCGTCCAGGACCTCACCTTCAAACAGGTTTACTTTTTGGTAGTCGGCCAGAATTATACCGCGGTCTGAAATGACCCAGGCATTGTTGAGATAGAATCCGGTTTTTTGTTTTGTACCGCCCAGAATGATTTGGATATGGCGATTGGCGGCCAGTCGCGCAAAACGCTGCAAAATAAAATCGCAGGTCGAATCATTGACCACGATGGCTTTTTCCGGAAGCACTACGATTCTAGCACCCGACTCAGCCAGGCGGCCGGCTTCCTGCAGGTATAAATCCGTCAGCTGCATTTCCTTTCCCGCCTCGTGCTGATATACGCCCTTATAGGCGCTTTCATCAATAACAGATAATCCCAGTTCCTGGCTTTTGCCTTTTTGCGGTTCCCGGAGTCTCATCAGTCCATAAATAAATGTGACGGCCAGCACAATGGACAGCATGCTGAGTAAAACAGCATTGTTTTTTTTCTGTTTCAGATTATACCATATGCGCGCGATCACTGCCGGTACAAAACTCAGCAGGAAACTGATGCCCAAAATACCTGTCAGGGAAGCGATTTGTATAATGGGCAGGTAATTGCTTTGTGTATAAGCAATGCTGGTTGCGGTTCCATCAGGAGATAAAATAAAAAGCAGGTATTCGTAAGAAGTAAACAAAATAGGAAAGGCGAGAACGGAAAAACTGTTCTGCGTTAGATTTTGAATTTTTCTGGAAGCCAGAACGATCAGGGCGAAAAATACCGGGATGATCAGGGTATAGAGAATCGCCAGTGGTTTCGGCAACACATTTAATAAATAGGAGAACCAGCTGAGTTTACCGATCAGATAGGCAATAAAAGCCAAGAGAAAGGTTTCGCCTGCCTTTACCTGTAAGGAAATAAATAAAACCGGAACCGGTGCAATCCACATCAGCCATCCCAGGTTCCCGTCCAGGCTGAAACCGAAATAAAAACAGAGCCCTGAAATCAGGACAGAAACCCCTTTAAAAGTTATGGACAGTGGCGGGGATTGCATACGATGGTCTTTAGTTGATACTTTAATAAAAGTCCTGATTCTGCTTTGGATGGAATAGTTTGGTTAAATTACTAAATCTAGCGCCGTCTCTTTGTAAGATAAAATGAAATCAGACCAAATCAATCTTCTTGGCCCCACGATTAAAAATATTAGTGGTCATTTTTTTCCTGCTGCATGCAGGCAATGGTTCGTTATCTGCACAGACTGTTCCTGATTCCAGGCCGAATATTTTGCTGATTGTTGCTGATGATCTCGGTTATGCTGATCTGGGTTGTTATGGGGGAGAAATAAAAACTCCGAATATCGACCGGCTCGCGAAACAGGGAATTCAATTCACCCATTTTTATACTGCTCCCTTGTGTGCGCCGACCAGATGTATGATCCTATCCGGAAATGATAATCATGTTGCGGGTATGGGTTCCATGTTTTCCGTGAAAGGAACTTCAAGGGAGGGTAAAACAGGATATGAGCAGCATCTGACAGACCGGATCGTCACGGTCGCGCAGGTTTTGAAAGATGGCGGATATCAAACCTTTATGGCCGGCAAATGGCATTTGGGTTCGGAAGACGCATATAGTCCATATGCCAAAGGTTTTGAAAAAAGTTTTGCGTTGATGGCTGGTGCGGCCAATTATTTTAACGGCAACCCAATTTTACCCAATCAGGCCCAACAGTACAGACAGGACAGCCAATTGGTGATGTTTCCCGAAGGGAATTATTCAACCGATGTCTATACGGATAAAATGATGGGATACATTAAAGATGGGCAAAGAGATAAACCTTTTTTTGCTTATCTGGCTTTTACAACGCCCCACTGGCCATTACAGGTTCCGGCTGACTATATTGACAGATACAGAGGAAGGTATGATATGGGGTATGACTCCCTGCGAGTGATACGGTTCAACCGGCAAAAAGCACTGGGTATTATACCAGTCAATTCCATACTTGGACCGTCTGACCCAGAAGTAAAGCTATGGAATAGTCTTTCGGCGGAAGAAAAAAGGACTGAATCCAGAAAGATGGAAATCTATGCCGCCATGGTTGAAAACCTGGATGATCATATTGGCCGTCTCATCCATTTTTTGCAAGATGAAAAAATATTGGATAATACGCTGATCATATTTATGTCGGATAATGGTGCAGGCGGAGAAGATTTTTATAATCTTCCAAAGGGATTCGGTCCATATATGAGATCGCATTTTGATAATGCTTACGACAATATGGGCAAAGCGGGTTCCTTTGTTTCATATGGTCCTCAGTGGGCCCAGGCTGGCGCCGCACCGTTTAAATTGTATAAGTCATTTGCAACTGAAGGAGGCGTGGTTTGTCCGATGATCATTACTGGTAAAATGGTTGCTAAGATACCGGGCCTCCAGGAAACCTTTGTCACTGTAATGGATCTGGCTCCGGGTTTTATAGAATTGGCAAAATTGTCTTATCCCAAAATTTACAATCAAAAAGAAATGGTGCCCATGTTGGGAGAATCATTTCTTCCCTATATAAAAAATGAGCGTAACAGTATACACGATGATAAATATGTTTTTGGGTTGGAGCATGATGGCCAGTGTTTATTGATCAAGGGCGACTGGAAGATTACAAATATCAGCAGTCCATTTGAAGAACATGCTTTTGCATTATACAATCTGGCCGATGATATGGGAGAAACCCGGGATCTGTCAAAATCCAACCCGGAGAAATTTCAGGAGATGCTGAATGAATGGGAACTCTTTAAAAAGAAAAACGGGATTATTCTGAAACAACAGGGAGAGTAGCGCCCTCATTCGATCAACTTGTAGATCTTTCCATCCGGTTTGGTGAAAATATACAATTCACCTTGCTCATCCCTCGCGAATCGCAGATCCACACGATTTTGTCCGCATAAATCATAAAGTGAAATTCTTTTACCGTTCAGGCTCACAAACCATTCTTTCACCAGTGCCAATGTTCCTTGTTTCAGATCTGAGAGTCTGATGTAAAAAAGTCTTCCTGAAGGAATATCTCCAAAAACATATTTACCCTTGAGTTCAGGTATGGCCTTTCCCATGTATTCAAAACCGCCTTCAATGGCTTTGCCTTCATCGTGATCGAAAACGGCA
This sequence comes from Puia sp., assembly GCA_041481385.1. Lineage (GTDB taxonomy): Bacteria > Bacteroidota > Bacteroidia > Chitinophagales > Chitinophagaceae > Puia. The sequence goes on along the minus strand of JBGPBW010000006.1, from coordinate 5,417 downwards.
ACGGGATAACTGATATGGAAGAGGCTGTCGTTTGCCGGCAATGCATATATATTATTAACATCTCCATCGGGATGAATGGAAAACCGGCCTTCCCGGATGGGCCATCCATAATCATTTCCTTTCTGAATGATATTGACAGATTCAATATTTGCCTGGCCGATATTGGTGGCGAGCATCAGGCCCTTGGTTGTCCAGGTGATGCGATTAGGATTTCTGAAGCCATCGGCATAGATTTCGCGAACCGCGCTGTCAGAATTCTTTACGAATGGATTTGATAAGGGAATGCCGTATTGTCCATTCGCACTGTTCTTTCCCAAAGGATTAATGCGTATAATGGTTCCCCATATTCTTTGCGGATGACGGGTCAAGAAAGCATAACCATCTTCCACACTACCTCCGTCGCCGATACCGATGTAGAGATTTCCATAATCTTCCGCACCGGGTTTGGAGCGGGGATTGAAAATAATTTCCTGCACTCCGTGGATTCCCTGCACCATATCGATGCGCAGTAGTTCACGGTTGGTTCCGCTGAAAACGGATGCATTTGGGTCAGTCAGCTTCCATTCACAGAGTACCCATTGCAAAGTTTGTTTTACGGAATCAGGAATGGAGAAATCCGCTTTTTTACTATGGGGTGATTCGCAATGTGTCGTATAAAAAATTCCATTCCGTGCAAAATCAGGATGGAATACAAAACAGCCAAAGCCTGTTGCAAGCCCCGGTTCATTAATAAATTTGGGTTTCCATTTCGAAATATCGAGCCAAACGACTGGGATCCCATTGATCAGTTTATAGAGTATTCCACGCTGATCCAGGACGAAAAAGGATTTTGCAGCAGGCACCCAATCCATTTTACTGATGCGCGTAAGCGGTTCTTTGCTGCTGGTAGCCGGCATCTGTGCGAAAAGTGACAGGCCTGCCGCGATGTTGGAAGCCGCAATTTTTTCCGGAACCGGATCTTTGATGGCCAGCGGATCTTCTTTTCTTTTCTTGTGTGCCTGTTGGGTGCGCAAATAAGACAAGAGCTGATTGACCTGCAACTGGGATAATGAGTCAAATGAAGGCATCATCACCTGATATCTATCCAATAATTTTTTAGCGTGTGCATCACCTGATGCGGCCATGGTTTTTGGATTCCTGATAAATTTTTCTATCCAGGTGATGGAGTCTGTTTCCGTTATTCCGGATAAATCAGGTCCGATGCCATCCTGCCTGAAATTGTGACAGCTGCTGCATTTTGTTTGAAACAGATTTCTGCCCTGTGATATGGATAGTGAATCGGTTGGGATGGCATACTTGGTATCCGGCGACCCGCAGGAAGAAAAGATGATCAAAAAACTCAGGGGAATTACGAACGAAGAAAATATTTTTTCCATCAGGCTTCAATCAAGAACCTAAGATAACGAATCATTAGGCCTTTCCAATATTTACCTCCTGAACTATAAAATCAAACGAAACCCGACACCCAAAGCGGCCAGTGGATTGGAACTTAAGCTGGTGCTTATGTATAATCTATTTTCTTTAATACGGTAAGGGAACATATCCTGAACCCAGGTGTTTTGTGCAGTATAAGTGGCAGAGAATAAATCAGGAATGGTAATTTCCAAAAGAACTTTTTTTGAAATTTTATAGGCAATACCCGGCATAAAATAAATATTGCCACTATAGGTGTGACCAGAAATTAATTTATTTCCTGAATAATCTGTTCCTGATTCGTATGTATCTGAAAATCCAGCGCCGGCTTCTCCAAATATATAGAACTCTTTCCCAAGAGATTTGTATGACCTGTAAAAAATACCGATGCCATAAACTGCATTATAATATCGTAGTGGACCCAATCCATAGTTGGAATAATCTCCAATCCATGAGGGACCATATGTCAGGTTGATTCCGACGACGGTGTTTTCTTTTATAGCCTTTCCTGCTGAAATAATGAAATTCCCGTAATATGCATTCGGGCCACTCCGGTATGCGCCGGTAAAATTATTGGCACTATATGAAAGCTGGCCGCCTAAAAGTATGGAGCCTTTACTGAATTGTGCATTTACTATGGAGGAGAGCGATAAAAAAACAAACAAGGTGAGTAATATTCTGGTCATGGGGTAATTTTTAAATGAGGAAATGATATCCCAGACAAGATAAATGGTGTTCACTAAAGGAAAACTTAAAACAGGGGATTCGCGACTTAAGGAAAAGCCAATCTTTCTTACTAATGGTTTACTCTTAGTCGCCTAGCTGTTATGCATAAACGAAAATCCGAATTCACTTCCTTCGCCGATCCGGCTGTTTACCCAGATCTTGCCACCCTGGGCTTCGATGAATTCTTTAGAAATGGCGAGGCCCAGCCCGGTGCGGGAGCGTTCATGTGAACCGGGCACTTTGAAGTATCGGTCGAAGACCCGGGTGAGGTATTTTTCATCAATACCCCTGCCGTGATCCTTCACTAATATTTCCACGCGATCTGCCTGGGAATTGACGCGGATTTCGACGGCGGAAGATTCAAATGAATATTTGATGGCATTGGTGAGGAAATTGATCAGCACCCAGGTGGTTTTCTCTTTGTCTACACGGATTTGGGGTTTGACAGGCGGGAATACCGTTTTGATGGAAATGTTTTTTTGTTGGGCCGGGATCTGAACGGCATCCATGGCGTCTTCCACGATGGCCTCAACCGGCGTGGGCTGCAGGTTGAACTGGATATTTCCTGTTTCCACCTGGGCCATATTGATGAGTTCGCTGGTAATCTTCAGCAGGCGGTCAGCATCATCGCCGACGCTGTTCACGAGTTGCTCCTGGTCCGGTGTGAGTGGCCCCGTTCTTTTATCGCCGAGCAATTGCGTGCTCATCTTGATGGATGAAATCGGGGTTTTCAGTTCATGAGAAACGGTAGCGATGAAATTTGTTTTGGCTTCATTGAGTTCGTGGAAGAGGGTGATATTTCTGAGTACGATTACTTGTCCGATCACTTCCCGGTTATTGGTTACATCAAGAATATCCTTATTGAAAAAACCCTCCTTATCGTCCAGGTATATTTTCAGATCTTTTTTGTCTTCATTTGTCTGCAGCAATTTTCGCATCAGGTCGTTTTTGACGGCAACATCGGGTGCGTATTTTCCGACGATATCAGATTCTTTGAGGCCCATGAGTTTCTGCGCGACGACGTTCAGGAAGAGAATATTTTTGTTGGCATCCAATCCGATGATCCCGTCGCGCATCTGGTTGATGATCGTTTCAATACGGCTTTTCTCAAATTGCATTTTCGCAATATTGCTGTGTTCATAGTGGTCAAGTTTTTCGGCCATCGAGTTGAACGCCAGCGCCAGGTCGCCCAGCTCGTCTTTTTGTTTCAGATAAATGCGCTTGCCATAATTTTTATTGGCGATTTCTTTTATTCCATCCGATAAAGATTGGATGGGCCCTGAAACGATGCCGGGCAGGTTGAAAATAAATGTAAAAGATACCAGGGTAAGTATAGTGAAAATGATTGCCAGCCAGCGTTTGGCATTTCGGGCCGCGTCCTGGGCAAAGGTATTTTTCCGGTAAATGGCCGCCGAGTTCAGGTCAAGAACCTGTTCAACCGACTGCCTGATCTCAGCATAATTGGATGGATCTGCCGGAGCGGTTTTTAACTCTTCAAAATTTTTTCTGATTTCTTCAGTTAGTTCTTTTTCTCCCGGCTCTGTAATATTGGCCTCCTGTTTCTTCAGATTCTCATCAAACAGGGTCAGGGCATCCTTTCGCGTTTTGATTTGTTCCAGGGCCTTAAGCATATTGTTTCCGTAAATGATCGATTCATAGTTGTCCTTTAATATGAGGTCGGCGTCCCGGCTGAGCAGGTTTATACTTGCAATTCCCAGGATCCCGAAGACCAGGATCACGAGAAACAAAAAAATCAGACCAACGGTTAATTTGGTTTTTAATTTTACGGCCATATCAGGATAAAATTACAACATCAATATTGGCTCCGGACAGTTTGTTCAGCATCTGGTTGAATACAGCAGTATTCAATATTACATTCACGAGGCTCAGGTGCGGTTTGCCAATGCAAATCGTGGTGATTTTTCTTTCTTCGGCAGTCTCAATGATACCCCGGGCAATATTATTATTTGTGATCCGGATCAGTTCGGCGCCGGATTCAGTGGCCAGTTTGAAATTGTTGATGAGGTGACGCTGGGCGGCCAGTCCGATTTTGTCGCCGCTTTCTTTTGACGTTTGGACATATAATACATACCAGGGGGAATGATAGTAGGACGCCAGTCTGGCCGTTTTTCTGATCACCATCCGGGCGATTTCATGATTACTGCTGATACAGGCCATAAAACGTTCGTCCTTAAAACTCTGGTTCCGGGGCAGTTCCGTTTCAATTTTTCGTTCCACCTGGCTGGCTACTTCTTTGAGGGCCAGTTCCCGCAACTGAAGAATTTTATCCGACTGGAAAAAATTATTCAGTGCCCTTTCGATTTTATCAGGAGTGTAAATTTTTCCCTCCCTTAAACGGATCACGAGTTCATCTGCAGTGAGATCAATATTAACCACTTCATCCGCCTGTTTTAATACATTGTCGGGAATCCGTTCTGCTACTTCAATTCCGGTGATGGATTTCACTTCTTCATTCAGGCTTTCGATGTGCTGAATGTTGACGGCACTGATTACATTGATACCTGCGTCCAGTATTTCCATCACATCCTGCCAGCGTTTTTCATTTTTGCTTCCTTCTATATTTGTGTGTGCCAGTTCGTCGATCACCACAATTTCCGGATGCAGATTAATCACAGCCTGCACATCCAGTTCTTCCAGTTCCTTGCCTTTATAAAATAATTTTCTTCTGGGAACTACAGGCAGGCCATCCAATAAGGCCTGGGTTTCTTTTCGGCCATGGGTTTCAATATAACCGATCTTGACATCAATACCGTTTCTTAAAAGTGACTGAGCCTCCTGCAGCATCCGGAAGGTTTTACCAACTCCCGCGCTCATGCCAATATAAACCTTAAACTTTCCGCGCCGGGACTTGCGGATGAGGTCGATGAATCTGGCGGTATTTTTTTCCTGTTCGGGCATGCTATTTCAAATTATCCAGGGAAAGGTTCAACCGCAGTACATTCACTCTTTCGGTACCAAACAATCCGAATAGCGGATGTTGAATGGACTGACTGATCAAACCATTTATTTCTTCAGCCGGAATTTTGCGCAGGGCAGCAATTCGGGCTACCTGAATATACGCAGCTTCCGGAGAAAGATCGGGATCCAGGCCGCTGCCTGAAGCAGTGACCAGCTCAGCGGGAATCTGTTTTTTAGTCACGGTTTTATTATGCGCCAGGAAACTATCTATTTTAGTTTGCACGTCTTTTAAATAATCAGGATTGGTTGGTCCTTTGTTGCTGCCTGCGCTGCCAGCCGCATTGTATCCGGCTGCTGAG